>JABDAU010000001.1 GCA_013289045.1 Bacteroidota bacterium
ATATGAAAAGAATTTTCCTAATTGCTTTATGCTTACTGACTTATACTTTAAGTCGCGCCCAAGGTGTTACAGACACCCATCCAGATGCGCAAATATTTGCTATTGATTACCAGAACGGACAAGAATATCCTGCTACAACTGATCAGGCGATACTATTCAAAGATGCGTTTGTCGATCTTGTAAAAAACACTAACCAGTCAAAGCAAACGCTAAGGTTTACGCCCGGAAGAAAAACAGCGATCATCAAACAGATCAATCCTGAAAAGATAAACGGTTACCAGCTTACATGGCAAACCACCATTTTTGGGCAGGCTAAAGCAGTTTGTACTTTTTATTACAATATCGACGAGAACTCCCTGTATTTTTTCGATCAGGGTGCCCAAAACTGGGTTGGCGTACAGATCAGCCCTGAAAATGAGATCAATCTTGACAATTGCAGGGTATCTTGTCACTTTAACAGTCCGCAGGGAGGGCCTGATCTTGCAGCCAATGGCGACCAGGGATTGCCTGACCTATCAGCATTGCCTGATACAACCGGCCAGGGTATTGATGAGGAAGTAACCACGGCTGAAGCGCCACCTGCTATGCCTGAATATGACCAGCCAGAGTGCCCTGCCGACGGCTACATGTGGCAGCCGGGTTATTGGGCCTATAGCCCTATGGCGCGTGATTATTATTGGGTACCCGGTGTGTGGGTAGCGCCACCTGCACCTGAACTATACTGGACACCCGGCTATTGGGGATATACAGGCGGCATATACCGTTTCCATGTGGGTTACTGGGGACATTCGGTAGGCTTTTATGGCGGTATTAATTATGGCTATGGCTATGTTGGCGTAGGTTATGTGGGCGGCGAATGGCGCGGCAACCGATTTGCTTATAACACTGCGGTAGTGCATGTTAACAGGGTTGTAATACATAATACTTATGTAAATAACACCGTGATACATAATACTACAATTATCAATAACAACCGCACCAGCTTTAACGGACAAGGCGGTATTAATGCAAGGCCTACACCAGTCGAACAGACTGCAATGCGCGATCATCACATTATGCCTACCAAGGATCAGATCGTGCACCAGCAAGCCGCATTAGGTAATAAAGACCAGTTTGCGAAAGACAACCACGGCAAGCCTACATTTACCTCTATGCAAAAAGTGCAGCCTGCTGTTTTGAATAAAGGCACAGGCCCGGCGGTGAATAACAATAATCACAATTTCAATCGTCCTGCCGGAAATAACAATAATCAAAATACCCAGGGCAGCAGGCCATTCGGCAACAACGGGCATCAGCCGGCTAATAACAATACACCAAACAATAACAGCTCTACCCCTAACAGCAATCAGCAGCCAAATAATAATGGCCAGCAAACTAATGGTTTCAACAGGGATAACCATAGCCCGTCTTCTAATGCCAATCAACAGCAGCCTGCTACTAACGGTCAGCAGACTAATGGCTTTAACAAGGATAACCATAATCCTTCTTCAAACACCAATCAACAACAGCCTGCTACTAATGGTCAGCAAAATAATGGCACTAACAAGGATAATCACAACTCTTCAAACACTAACCAGCAGCAGCCTGCTACTAATGGTCAGCAGAATAATGGCACTAATAAGGATAATCACAACCCTTCAAATACTAATCAACAGCCCGCTGTTAACGGCCAGCAAAATAATAACAACAATCGCGGTAACCGTAATTTGAATAATAACCAGCAACCTGCTAATAATGGTGGTAATCAGCCGAACAAAAACCAGAACAATGGGCAACAACCGGCTAATAATGGACAACAGAATAATAATAAGACAAACCAGGGCAATAAAAACCTTAATAATAAGCCGGTTAATGAGCAGCGTCAACATACCATAAAACCTGCGCCAAAACCGGCTAAAGGCGATCAGTAATAAGCTAAAAATACAAAAAGCCTCCTATAGTATGGAAATATCCATACCGTGGGAGGCTTTATTTTATAAGATCAGTTTCTATTAAATACTTTATTTATGACATCAAATTTAACTCGACGCCGAGCGTGCGAGCAAAGTTGTTGGCGTATATGCGTATAACTTCCAGCTTAAACTTCTCCCAGATAGAATGTAAACGGTCGTTTTCTGTGTCAGAAATAAGCTTGTCAAGCACAAAAGTTTCATGTTCAGGTTGCTCAATTACGGCTATAAAATAGTTAAAGTGATATTTATGCCCGCAAAACCTGTTAAGAAATTGCCATTGAATATCCCGTTTTTGCGCCGTACCGAGCTTGCCTATTTCTATGATATCCTCTGTTGAAGACGATATATTGGCAAGGCGCATAAAAAGATCATGATAATCCCGTTGCGGCAGCTCCATCCCCGTTACATCATAAAGTTCAATGGCGCCATCATATAGCAAAGGTGTTTTTACCTGAAAAAAGCTGCCGTTTTTTGAATCGTAATAATAATGGTTATTACTGTTGTGCGCCTCTGTCATGGCATGTGCCAGCCATGAGAGGTTAAATTTTTCCATCAATGTCATACCTGCTCCTTTCGTCATTCTTAACATTGTTTGGCGGTTTACCTGTTACTTAAAAATACCGCACCCGCCAGGCGCTAAGGCCTGTGCGGGGGTACAAATTCTAAAACACTTATAGGGTTAGGTTTAAGCCCAAAATCAAAACAATTGAAGGTAAAATTTTATGTGTTAACACATCTGTTTTGAGTGCGAGCTTCTATCACGCTTTTTAGCCATTTTAACCCGAAAACAACCTGTTTTATAGAAGAAGCTTTAATTAATAATTCGGAAGGTGGTTTTTTGAGTATAAACACACTAAAGTTTCAGCAATATGAACGCAAAAAAACAGCATTTAAAATTGATGGACACCCTGATCTGCCGCACGCCCGTTTTTGGTGTTACAGATGAACAAGACACTTGCTGGCCACAATTAAAAGAGCTCATAAAGGAAGCATCTCCTGAATTTTACAATGTGATTGCGGGATGGGATGCTGAACACTTAAACGCAGTAAACGAGAAAACAGCATTTACTATATGGAAGTACTTTAACAGGTCGCGGTTCAGGTCTACCCCATTCGGTAATTTTGCTGCCATTAGTTTTGTGCCTGTGCCAACTGGGGATAGTAATGCCCAACCTTTAAGTATCAAAAGTAAAATGATATCACAGCAATTTACCGATTGGTCGGCAAAAGACGATTATCTGCAAAATGCTAAAAAAACCGTGCAGCGTTCGGAGTGGTTCCAAAGCAACTCAACATATTATATTGTTGGAGACCAACTCCGTTATATCAAACACACAGACGGGCAGTTTGAGCTGGTAACCGTTATGGTGTTCGATGAGCTTGATAAACTATTAGCTACATGCCGTATCAGCCAAAGTAAACGGTCGGTATACGGGCTAATGTTTTTGGCATTTGAAATGCATCCGCACGCGGTTGATAATCTGCTTTGCCAGCTAGTTGAATGCCAGTTATTATTGACCGATAGAATGCCTAACATTATAGGTGAAGACTATTTTAAGCGGGTAAATCTACCGCAGAAGAATGATACACAACGATATATTATTGCGGAAAGGGAACTGAATGACGGGCAACCCGATATACAACCACTTAATATGCTTGCTGAATACCTGGAGCTTATAAAGGATTTTATACCTGGGACAAAAAACAAGCATCTTACTACTTTTAAACAGGAATTTAGCAGGAAATTTGATCTGAAAGCTGTTCCGCTAAGCGTTGCTCTTGATCCGGAAACGGGGATTGGCTATGGCGATATGGCGCAGGCCCCGCAGGAACCGGCATTGAGCGCTGTATTTGCCGGCTTGCAGAAAAAAGAAGCTACTGCTACGGCATTCACTTACACTACACAGCATCGTTTCCTGTTAAATGCGCTGATGAAAGGTAATGTCATCCGGCTCGAAACATTTAAAAATGACAATACTGGAAATTCCGACTTATTGCCTAATACATTGAGTGTGATGTATCATTACTGGCAGGGAATGCCGGTAATACAAACAGCAGGCGGATGTACGGCAAGCTCGCTTATCGGGCGATTTACCCTTGCCTGCGGGGAAGCTGAAAGGGTGGCGAGGCAAATTGTGACTACTGAAGAAAGTGCTAATCCCCAGGTACTTTTTTTCGACATTGCTTACCAGGCAGAAAAACGGGTTGACAATGTAAACCGCAGGAAACAAATTTATAATTATGAATTGCCGATACTGACCTGGTCATGCAGTGGATCAACACTTTCAATGGATGATATTTGGGTGATGGTTCGCAGTGGTGAGGTGATCCTGTGGTCAAAACAATATAACAAGCGACTGGTACCACGTATCGCAACCGCATATAACTATAATCGTTCAGATCTTGCTGTATACCGTTTTTTGTGCGATCTGCAACATCAGAACATCAAATCCGATCTCACGTTCAATTTCCAACAACTTTTTCCGGGCCTTGATCACTATCCGCGTGTTACTTATAAGGGTATTGTAGTATCGGCTGCGATGTGGCGTGTTGATCCAAAAGACTTTTTATCGGGTGATAAAGAAAAGAACATTTCCCGATTAAAAGCGAGGCTGAGCGCAAATAAAATAAATACACGTTTTAAATGCGGCAATGCTGATCAAACACTTTGTATTGACCCTAATAACACACGGGACATAGATGCCTTCCTTACCTATTGCAAGCAGAATAGTGAGAAGGAAATTTATATACAGGAGGCACTTATAGACGAAACAACAATGATAGAAGATGAAAACGGCAAGGAGTATTTGCCCCAGTACATCGCGAATTATTTTCACGAGCAGCCTGTTTATCGAAACCTGCAGTCTTATACACATCTCCCGGAAGCAGAAAAAACAGCTTACAGCGCATTTTTACCCGGCAGTGAATGGCTGTATTTTGAAATATATTGCCATCCGTTACGGGCGAATGATATACTCGAGCAACGCATCAACGCAATAATAATCACGCATAAAAAACAGCTGCAGAAGTGGTTCTTTATCAGATATAGTGATCCGAAACCACATATACGGTTAAGGCTGCAGGTAAAGAATAAAGCTTTTGTAAACGAGATAATTTGCCATTTAAAAACAGGTTTGGAATCACTTTGGACCGATGGCTTAATAGCGGATATCCAGATCAAAGCCTATCTAAGGGAAACGGAGAGATATGGACTACACAGGATGGATAAAGTTGAGGATTGGTTTCATTATGATAGTAAATACGTGCTCAAGTTATTATCTCAAAATTATAACGACAAGCAACTGTATCGCCTGACACTTGAATTAATGAACCGGCTTTTCGAGCTGGCATTTGAGAATATTGATGAACGCATTAGCCTGATAAAAACAATTTCCGACAACTTTAGTAATGAATTTTCCATCAGTAACGATGATTATAAAGTCATAAATAAATCCTTTGAAAGCTTTAGGGCCGACAAAAGTAATTATACATTACCCGCAAGTGAAAGCTTTTTAAAGCAATACGATAACGCTTTTAATAGTATAATGAATACTTGTAACGCACATGAAAAGGCAAGTATGGTAGCAGATATTATCCACATGCATGTGAACCGTGTTTTTTGTAATGAACAACGTATGCACGAGGCTATACTGTACCAATATTTGCAAAAGTTGGTAAGGATGCAGAAGCATCTTGCAGTTGTTGAAGTGGCACTTTGATAGTAAGTTTGAAATGTCCGTCCCCATCCTGGTGATGGTCGAAATACACGGCGTCGCCATAAGCATATTTCAGCCGTTGTGCAATATTTGCCAAGCCGGTGTGATGGCTGGTGCTTTGTTTCTGTCGGTTACTGATATTATCGGTTTTGATAACAAATGTTTCTTTTTCAATATAAATTTCCATCGTCGCTTCCTGGCCATTTTGCAGGTTGCCATGTTTAAATATATTTTCGGTAAGGGTTAAAAGCACCAGCGGTATAAAGCTAATTGCGCGAACCTCATCTGAGTAAATGAGCCTCAGCGGCAGATCTTCATTTTTGCGCAAGTGGTTAAGATATTGCAGATTTTGCACTTGCTCTATTTCATCTCCTATCAGGATAAACTCGCCCATCTTGTCGGCATCGATGGCATAGCGCATCATTTCAGAAAGTGTGATGATGGCGTCGGCAGCTTTTGGAGACAGCTCAGATACATTGTGATAAACAAAATCGAGCGTATTGAATAAAAAGTGTGGATTGATCTGTGCTTTAAGGAAAGCATTTTGCGCGCGGGTCAATTCCTGTTCTATTTTTTGGCGTTTGATCACCTCATTTAATTTTTCACGCTCAAGTGCTTCTGATTTTTTGGTTTCATTAACATAGTTTCTTACAAAATAATATCCCGTTGAAACACCAAGATAATACATACCCCTGTAAGCATGTAAAAGCAGGTAGTATAAATTTATAGCTGGTTTACCATCCATTAAATGGACGTTAATGCTTGTAAGGGCCGTATCATCAACATAATAAACCGATACAAAAACAACCAATTCTGGTATTACAGCTACTGGAAATTTCCAAAATGCAGCTCTTTTATTCTTAAACGCCCATGGCAGCGCGGTGTTGCTATGATAATAGAAGAAGAAAATTACAATTATATAATGCGTTAAATAACTCAATGGCGACCCGTGCTGGGATGTAAGTATTTCAACTATTACATTTTCATAAAAAATGAATAATATCCATAAGAGGAAATGGATCCTATATTTCACCAACCATGCTCTTATTCTTTTAATCATGCCATTTTACCATTTCATATAGAAAAGTCGCACTTCTACATAGCCTTTTTTCTACCGTATTAAAAATCATCATAAGTTCATAAAAAAAGATCATGAAACATAAAAAAATTAAAATCGCAGTTCGCCAGCTTTTTGTTTATAAAGCACCAAAATCAAATTCACCGATGGATACAACACCAACAACTGTTACCGGCACCGGTATAATTATTTAATAGAACTCTATTAAAGGCAGGGCTTAAACCCTGCGTCCTGCCTTTAATAATTTTTTCTCCATAAATGCCGTAAAGTCTTTACGGAAATTTTCGCCAACCGTTATTTGTATTCCATTTACCATCCGCACCGTGTTCCCTATAATAGAATCGATGTGTTCCTTATTCAGGATAAAGCTACGGTGATATTTTACAAAATTTGGAAACTGGCTCAATATCTGCGCAATTTCAGTTAACGACATATAGGTTAGTATCTTCTCCTTCACCGTATATATCATCACATAATTCTGTTGGCTTTCAACAGCTATCACATCTTTATAACGCACTTTCACAAGCTTATGGTTTTCATCCTTGTTTTTTGCAAAAAAATAGTCGTCAGTAGGGCTGGTGTCTGTAATGCTTTCAGCCTTAGCCGGAAATAAACGGGCTATTGTTGATGCAAATTTCGACATGGAATAAGGCTTTAGCAAATAGGCATCGGCGCTTACCTGGAAAGCCTCGTAGCCATATTTAGTATGGGCAGTGGTAAATACCAGCTTATTTGTTTTCTCCCTTATTTGCTGCGAAAGCTCTATCCCCGTAATATTAGGCATACTGATATCCATCAGTATAAGGTCAACGGGATCTGAGCTGGATAGTTCCATCAATGCGGCAATCGGGTCAGTATAACACTTTGTTAAAACCAGCGAAGGGATCTGTTCAATGTATTTTTTCAATCCTTCAATTGAGTATGCTTCATCATCAATTATTATACACTTATGCTTAATCATGCTGAAGAATTAATTTAATTATTTAACCGAAACGGTGTGACTTTTTTCATACTACGAGCTGTATTATATATTAAAGTATAGGTTTTATTTAATCAAACAGGATCTATTATTTATCAATTTAGAGGTTTTATGTAGAATATTTACCTTTCTAAGTAAAAAAATTTATTTATCCCCGTATAACTACTTAATTTGATCACGTTTTAATTGACACTCTGCTTGTATCATAACTAAGTACTATCTCAGTACGTTGCTTAATTATTTACGTTATATTTAATAAACGTTATCAGCGAATACTGTTAAATTATTAGTGAGATGCAATCTTCACCTCTAATCCATAAAATGAACATGCTTAAATGTATAATAGTTGATGACGAACAATTTTCAGTTGATGCGATAATGAAGTACATAAACCTTACACCCAATTTGGATGTAATAGGTGTTTATACCGACCCGGTTAATGCACTCCAGACCATTTCTTCTGATGATGATATCGACCTGCTATTTATGGATATCGACATGCCGTGGCTTTCAGGCCTCGAGCTGGCAAAGGCTTTGCGCTCTAAAACACAAAAGCTGGTATTTACCACTGCGCACTCAAAATATGCTTTCGACGCCTTCGAGGTTGAAGGTGATGCTTTCCTGCTAAAGCCTTTTACATTTGGGAAATTTTCAACCACTATAAACAGGCTATTTCCCGAGAAGGCCGCAAGCAGTACATCTGCAACCAACACCCAAATGGAGAATGATTACTTCCTGGTAAAAAGCAAAGAAGACGACCTGGCAATAGTAAAAATAAAATACAATGAGGTGATAGCGTTTGAAAGCCTGCAGAACTATGTGAAGATTCACCTGGCCAATAATAAAACGCTTGTAGCTTATTTAACGCTGAAGGATGTATTGCAACTGCTAAAGTTCAGGCCGGAATTTCAACAATTTCATAGGGCCTATATTATTTCGACGGATTGTATCAGCCAGATTAAGGGTAACACCATACAAATGAGTGACGGGTTATCTTTCCCGGTGGGTGATGTTTATAAGGAGCAATTTAATAATTACCTTGAGGATAAATTATTACTTACATCAAGAAAGCGATAGCCTTAGTGCAGATGCGGAATAATATTACTTTTACTTTCGTAGTCATTCCAAAATCCAATCACATTCTCAAGGTATATAAATTCCGATGCTTCGTGCGTTGTGGTTAAAACTACGGTTTTCATTCCGGCGTTTTGTGCCGCTTCTGCTCCTTTCGGCGCATCTTCAAACACAAGGCAATTTTCAGGTGGTGTGTTTAAAAGCTGAGCGGCTTTGAGAAAGGTTTCGGGGTGTGGTTTGCTTTCCACTACATCGTGTGCGCTTACAATAGCCTGAAAGTATTCGCGAATTTGCAAACCGTCAAGCACAAAATCGATATTTGAAGGTATTGCGGCAGAGGCAATGGCCATTTTAATGCCGGCATCCTTTGCCTTTTGAAGGAACTCCTGAAGTCCCGGGATCAATTTTAATTCAGGCAGGAATGTCTTACGGTATTGCCGCTCTTTTTCTTCGGAGATCCGGGTCAGTTCATCCTCTGTAAAACGATCCGGCCCAAAAAATCGCTTGAGCACTTCGCTGTTCTTGCCATACATTTCCCGCTTTACACGGGCATAATCGAAATTGCCGCCAAGGTCGTTATTCAGCACATGCATCCAGCCTTTGGTGTGGTATTCCATGTCGTTGATCATGGTTCCGTTCAGATCGAAGATGAAGGCTTTTATATTTTGAAGATCGGTCATTATTAATTTGTCAATTCACAAATGGGATCCACGTTTCCATATTCGTGTGCCCCCGGTTATCCCATGCATAGTATGGTACCAGTTTTATACTGATGGCCTTATCAGGTAAAGTAACTTCCTGGTATAATTTATTACTCCAATTGCTATTCTTCCTCACATCAGCCATTCCGGACAAACTTACCATATCGCTCCCGGATATCTTTGTCATCTGTGGTTTTAATGCCGATTTATTATTAAGCGCAATATTGAGGATCCTTTGTCCTTTTGGCAGATCAACGCCTTCGAGGCAATACACCACCGGACCCCGCTTTACAGCTACCTGGTTACGGACCTCTTCAACCAGCGGATTTGCTTCCATCAGCTTCACCGGCATCGGCAAATTTAATTCAATATGGTCACCTTGCAGCCATGTGCGGGTAATTTCGGCGTATTTTCCGGATACCAGCTTAATATTGGCAGGTTTGCCATTGATTATCAGCGTTGAATTATCGCACCAACCTGGTATCCTCAGGAATACGGAAAATGCTTTGCCCGTTGTACCATCAAAGCGAATATCGATATGCCCGTTCCATGGGTAGTTTGTGGTTTGAGTAAGTTTGATAGCTGAACCGTCTTTCAATTTGGTCGACAACTTATTGCCGCCATACAAATTGAACCAAAGCCCTTTATCTGACACGTTGTACATGTAATTGCTTACCTCGGCTATGGTACGCACCACGTTTGGCGGGCAGCAATCCGAATAACCTATATAGCCCACCCTATCGCGCGACCAGCGTTGCCTGAACGGCAGATCATCATTAACGCTCAGCGGATTGGTATAAAAAAACTTCGTTCCATCCAAACTGATGCCTGATAGCATGCCATTATATAATGTAGTTTCCATCACATCAGCATATTTGGCATCGCCTGTTAATTGCAGCATGCGCCAGTTCCACAACACGTTGCCTACGCTGGCGCAGGTTTCATTATGGGCAGTAAAATTGGGTAATTGATAATCGCGACCGTAAGCCTGGTGAATTTCCTGTACGTCTTTTAATTGGTAAGATGTACCATCAGGTGAAGCGCCATCATACAATGCTCCGCAGCCACCTGTTATATACATTTTACGGTTCACTACATCGTTCCAGACCAAATTTAGCGTGTGCATCAGTGTGGTATCGCCTGTTTCGGCATAAACATCGGCTGCACCTGCGTAAAGGTAATTTGCACGTACGGCATGCCCAGTTGCCGCGGTTTGCTGCCTAAATGGGAACCGGTCCTGGTTATCGTCGGTGCCATCCTTCATCAATCCACGAATATCGATGAGGTTTTTAGCCAATTCAAGGTATTTTGGATCATGCGTAGTGCGGTACATTTCCACCACACCCATATAATGCGATGGGCAAATAGCATTACGTGCCAGCTCCGGCGAGGCAGTTTTATAAAAGCGATATAAATAATCAGTTGCCTTAATGGCGACGTCGAGGAAATTTCGTTTACCGGTAACCCGGTAGTGGATACAGGCAGCGGTCATTAAATGTCCGAGGTTATAAGTCTCGAAATTCAGCCTGTCTTCAAATGCCTTTGTATTTTTTGGATCTTTTCTTTCGGCAATAAGCGTAGGTGTGTGGATATAACCATCGGCACGCTGGGCTTTAGCAAAGATGGCTATCGTACGATCCATCAGTGTATCCAGTTTGGGATCATGAGTAACAGCATACATTGCGGCAACGGCTTCAAACAACTTGTAAAAATCACCATCCTGGAATGGAGGCCCAAGATGTGAGCCGGTATCCAATCCGGCAGCGATCTCAAAGTTCTGGATCGCGTGACCAATTTTAGGATCGGTATAGATCCGCCATAAATTGGGGATCATGGTTTCCCGGCAAACTTTAAAGCGGTCGGCCCAGAAACCATTCGTCCAGGTAACATCGCCCATATCCACACTGCTCAATTTGGAATAGGGACTGGCCGATGTATTTACCAATGATCTATCCTGCGCCCGCAAAGCAGATGCCATTAAAACCAAAATTGATAATATAAAAATCTTCCTCACGTTTCTCATTGCTATTTCGTCAATATTTTAGTCTTACAATTTTTACCGGGCCTAACAAGCCTGCCGGCAACAATGGCTTGCCATCCAGGCGATATGTGGCATTCGTCCAGGTAGTGCGTTTGTTTTCCGGTAACGCATGGTCGCCAATCAGCCTGTTGGCCCATGTGTTGGCCACTTCTATCCTTATGATGTTTGATCCTTTTTTCAATGCTTTGCCAACATTTACCCGGTATGGGTACATCCACGCAGTGCCGCAATTGATGCCATTGACATAAACTGTAGCCAGGTTATTCACTTTGCCAAGATCGAGATATAAGTTACTTGCCACTCCGCCCTTCCATATAAATTGCTGGGAGTAACCGGCTACTCCGGAATAATATTTTATAGCATCATTGTTATTCTGCGTCCAATCGGTTAGCGCAGTAAATTTTACAGGTTCACTTGGCCCGCCAAAGGCTTTATTAAACTTAACGCTCCAGTTATTTTTTAGCGTTTGATCGACCATTATCGATGGCCAGTTTTTACTTCTGCTTGATGATAATAGACTGCCAGCCTTTCTAAATACAATAAACTCAGATTGCCCGGCTTCTAATCGTAACGACAAGTCTGTACGACCGTTTTTAACCTTCCATTCGCCTGCCATCCGGGCTTCGCCTGTCATCGGATCCCAAATCTCAGGCATTTTGCCGGACATCCTTAATGACAACGTGATATTCCGTTTTTCATTCTTTTGATTTGATATGAAATAAATATCAAAACTATCGCCCTGCCTGTGGTTCCAGGCAATATCTTTTGCTGGTTTACTATCAGAGTCTAATGCCATAACATCTCTTGCGATGCCTATCTTATCAAATGTTTCATCTTTATAAGGCCCGGTTAGAAGTTTCGGATGATGACTATCGAATAGCTCTTTAGAGATTTGTCTCAACTCCTGCTCATTATCCAGCAAACCGGGAGTTATTGATGGATCATTGTCAAAAACAACCGTGGCGCCTTCATCCACCAATTGCTTAATCTTTTTAAGTACCGCAACCGACATCAGCCCGCTATCCGGCGACATGGGATGTACGCCGGGAATGACCAAAACCCCATAACTCGCACCACCAGGCAATACGATCCTTCCATTTTTTACGGTTGCTAATCTTAGCAACGCATCTTTATTAAACGAATCATAAGCATATCCACGCAAAGGGTCGATCCATTTTTGTGGCTCGGCCATGTTGGCTGAACTGCTCACGCCATCGGGGATGATCTGCATAGGCTCGCCTTTATTGGCGAGGCGTTCGGCTTCTTGTTTTACCCTCTCTTCGCCGAAAATGCCGGGTAAGGTACTTACCAATCTGTCCGGCAATACGGCGCGGCGCGGCGTTTCCTCGCCTGTGAATACTGCTACGTCAACAACCGGGTGGCCCATTTGCAGCATGGCTTCGCAGCGCTGGATGTATTGCACCCAGGCATCGCCTTGTTTCCACCAGGTTTGGTCGCGCTGAAAAAATGTACCGATACCATCCAGTGTCATACCTGGCTTACGGTCAATCCATGGGTTATGTACATTCACATGGAAAACAAGCCGATTTATGCCTTGGGCAAATTCCCGGTCGGCAAGCGTTTTCAGCATGCCGGGATGTTCGTCCCACATTAAACGCAGCTCCGTAAACGCTTCAGAACCGATCACATTTTTGCCATAAATATGCCCGGCTGAGATCGCGTCTGCCACATCATTTGGTTTGTCATGTGTAGGGCTTCTCAACCAGAATTCCCCCATTGGGATATCGGTGTATTGCTGGTGCAGCATACCATCGCTTGCCATCATCGGCGCAACACTTTCCGCGCTGAAATCGCATCCCTGTGCATGCGCAAGCTTAGCCATTGTGCCGAAGAATTTATCGGCCAGTAACTCCGATATCGTTTCGCGGACATCACTCAAAATTTTTTCAGACGTTTCAGCATTTTGCACCGGTATGCCCGCCATCACCGGCAGATAAGGCAACAGATCGTACCCTCTGCGTTTCTTAAACTCCTCCGCAAAAACCGGCGACCAGTTCTGACTCCCGCACTCCCAACTATCCACATGGAATATCTTCAGTACTCGCTTTGCCAACTCTGGCCCGGCCTGCTTCACCGCTTCGCCGAACCAATTATAGAATTGCAGCCGTACTGCTTCCGGGTTAAATTTGTCGCACTCCAGTCCTATAGCACCGCCACCCGTTGCATTGGTATGCCCGGTTGATGTGTGGCCTATACGTAATATCGTCCAGTTGCCAGTGGGTATCGTCCAGGTTAATGTGCCATCTGCGTTTAGCTTGTCAGTTATATCGATGAGCTTATCTTTTGTGATGCAAAGATTATCCGGCAATTGCTCGCTGCTTGTACGTTTGCTTACCCTCCATATTTCGCCGTTTTTGCCTTCATATTGATCGATGCAGGCTTCTGATGATAATTCAATCCCTGATAATCGTAACGATGGTTTCCATTTGGCAAAATCAAGGTCTTCGGAACCCGGTTCTGACCCGGCTTTATCATATACGAAACGGAAGTATTTTGCACTGGTTGGTACTATATCATTGGTTATCGGCGCATCGCCATCCTGCCAGCCGTGGCGTGGCGGCACAAGGCGGGTTAATGGTTTAAAGTTCGTTCCATCGTCACTCACCTCTATCAGCAAACGTTCCGATTCGTAATTACTTGCATTGGTATGGATGATGACCGAACGACAGGTAAAAGGCTGATCGAACTGTAACTGGATCCAGCATGGGGTACTGCTGGCGAAATTGGTTTTATTTCCTGCCACCGCAAGGTACTGCACATCCGCACCAGTACTTGCTGTAATTTTTGGAATGATGGTTCTGGTGGTTATTCTACTGCCTTCCGGCGATGGATAGGCGAACACTTTTATGTCGCGGTAATAACCTTTGTAGCTTTCGGGCTTGCGCAGCGTATCATGAAATAACTTGCCGCCGCTAACCAGCGTTTTTGCCCAGACTACTTTTTGCATGGATAACTCCGGCGTGATCCACGGGCCGCCTGCTACCGCAAAGCCGTCACAATCATGAAATGCCAGCTTAACGCCGATTCTATCAGCCTCACTCATGGCGAATTTCACCAGGTCCCAGAATTGTTTGCTCAGTTGTGTTGCCGGCGGATCGATCAATGGGGGATTTGCCGGGCCTTTTATTGGCATCAGGTATGCGCCTTCAATGCCTTCGTTTTTCATAGCCTGCAGGTCGGCAGTAATGCCTTCGCGGGTTACGGCGGCATACATCCAATACCAATAGATCCAGGGTTTGGCCGATTCAGGCGGATGCAGGAATACCTGCTTTAATTGGTCACTGCTTTTAGTTTGCGCAAAGCCATTTGATACATTGAAAAGAATGCAGCATAAACAGATCAATATGGCAAAACGAAAACTTCTCATTCGGCTGAATTAAATTTGAGTTCCCGAGCTAATTTTATCACTTTGGCCGTATCGGCCTGGCAGGGCAACAGGTAGAAACTGTATTGGTAATGTTTTGCCGGGATCTGGTATTTTAGTTCCGGTGCACCTACGTCCGACCAACTGTCATTTCCGCCAAGTCCCATTTGTTTCAGGTCGATATTCAATGTAATGTAACCCGCATTTTTCAGGTCATCGGTATGTTTTGCGGCCTCGATGTTACGTTGGGTATATGGCCAGGCATTCATGCTCAATAAGCTATCAGCAACCACCAACAAGCCATTCGAATTTTTATCACCCAAGAACATCCACCGTACATCCGTGCGGTTACCGGTTTCCTGCGGAACAACATAGGGTTCATTAAACTCACTTATCGGCTGGGAATAGATGCCCGCTTCGAAACCGGTACGCCTGTCGATATAGTTTTCGTACAATCCGCGGCCATACCAGGTAATGTTATCATCATTATTCCTGATACCGCATTGCATGCCAACCTCAGGTACATTAGGTAACCCTTTAGCTGGATTAAAATTATAGTTAATCTTTACTACCCCCTGATTATTAATTAAGTATTTTACAGATACTGACACGCTGTCAGCAATAATTCTGTAATCACTGCTTACCTCAATCAGTTCATTGGCAAGCTTTTTAGCCGAAATGCCACTCAGCCTAACCGAATCTGTATACCAGGGTTTTAGTTTTTTATTAGCCTTAAAAGCATGTTTGTCGTTATCAGTTAACGGTCGTGTAAAGTGCGGCAACAACGGCGCAAAGATCTGCTCCTGCCCTTTTGAGAGGTAAGAAACAAGCGCACCGTTCTTTTTGCTGATGGTGACTTTAAAATCTTTCCCGGTAATTGAATAAGAATCAGCGGCTTCATCCAAATTAGCTGAAGCGGAACTTTTAAATACTTTGTTCGAAGCCGGTAAACCGGTTAATGCAAACTGGTCTTCCGCTACCACATAACCTTTTGGCCCCCAGGGCTCATCTTCATTTTGCAAAAAATGGATGTCTGCAAGGTATTCATGGCCGGGTTTCAATGCCTGAAAGTATTTTGCCAGCGAAACGGTCGTATCGTGCATTGCAGTCAGGTTGATCGAAGGTATAATTTTCTTCATAATCACTTTTCCATCTTCCCTTAACTGAAGCATTACTGCATAATCACTAAGCGATGTTACAGAATTCCAGTTTTTTATGTGGATGATCTGCTTAACAGAATCGACCAATTCGCAAACCGCAGGCTGGAAAACATGCTTACATTCATACATTACAGGCTTAGGTCTACCATCAGGCGAGGCTATTCCTTTTATGGTGAAGTTGTCAAAATACCGTTCGCCATAATCTCCGCCAAAGGCATAAAATGGTACGCCATCCTTATCCTTTTTTAATAGTCCCTGGTCTTTATATTCCCATATCGCCCCTCCTATTATTCGTGGGGTATTACGCCAGATATCCCAAAACTCCTTCAGGTTGCCATTGGAATTGCCCATCGCATGCGAATATTCCACGAAGAATATAGGGCGGTGATCACCGTTCTTTTGGTTCACCAGCAGGCCAGCGGTAAAAAGCCCGGGGTACATGCGGCTTATGATATCGACATAAGGCTGATCGATCGGGTTCTGTAAACGGTGCGAATGATCGTTTGTAGCGGGATATCGCGGGTCACCCGGCTCAATGTAGCCTTCTGCCTGAGGCGTGCCTTGTGCGGGCTCGTAATGCACCAGGCGGGTAATGTCAAAATCATGTGTCCATTCTGCCATTGCTGCATGATTTGGCCCGCGACCTGCCTCGTTTCCCAAGCTCCAGATGATAATACTCGGATGGTTTTTATCTCGCATTACCATGCGGGTCATTCGGTCCATATAAGCGCCGGCCCAGGTCGGGTCGTTGCTGAGCTTTGAGCCGAGGCCATGCGTTTCGAGGTTAGCCTCATCAATTACCATAATGCCGTATTGATCACACAGATCATAAAAATAAGGGTCTTTAGGGTAGTGACTACAACGCACCATGTTAAAGTTAAACTTCTTCAAGTTTTGAAGATCGCGCTTAATATCCTCACGGGATAATGCCTTGCCTTTTACCGCATCATGGTCGGGCATATTAACGCCATACAGGTAAGTAACCTTGCCATTAATGAGCAGTTTACTGTCTGTTTTTGAGAATTCGATATCTCTAAAACCAACCTTGCAGCTTTTTACTTCGAGGATGTGGCCTGTAGTATCTTTCAAGGCGATGGTAAGTGTATAAAGGTTAGGCTCTTCGGTGCTCCACTTATCGGGGTTCTTCACCTCAGCCTCCATCGACGCAAACTTTACGTTGCCAAGACGCGGATAGATCTCATTGATGATACTATCAACGCTTTTTGTCAGCGGTTTTACGAATACAGGCTTGTTATGCTTATCATAAAGCTGTGCCTCCAGTTGGTAGCCATGGATCTCCTCTCCCGTAAGGTTCTCTATTCGCGGGCGAAGCTCGAACAGGGCGTCTTTATAGTCTTTATCCAGTTTAGTTTGATAGAAAAAATCAGCTATCCTGATCTTAGGCTCGGCCATCAGCATTACCTCGCGATGGATCCCGCTCAGGCGCCATTGATCCTGGTCTTCGAGAAAATAACCGTCCGTCCACCGGATGACTTGTACTGAAAGCACATTCTCTCCGGGCTGCAAGTATGGGGTGATATTAAACTCCGACGAGAGGAAACTATCCTCGCCATAGCCCAGAAATTTACCATTCAGCCATACCTTAAAACCTGAGCTTACACCGCCGAAATGCAGCGTGATATTCATACCTTTCCAGTTTTCGGGGATAGTGAACGTACGTTGGTAATTGCCCACGCTGTTATCTGTAGTAGGCATATATGGCGGATTAACCGGGCGGAATGGATATACGGCGCTTTTATAGATAGGCTTGCCATAACCCTGCATTTCCATGCTGGATGGCACGATGATCTTGCCCCATCCTTTTACCCTGTCCTTGTAAAACAAGGCCGGCGTATCAGCAGGCATCGGCGAATATTTGAAATCCCAATAGCCATTGAGCGACATCCAGCGACCGGATTTCTCCCTGTCGCCGGTCATTGCATCTTCAATATCTTTATAAGAATAAGCTGTTGCATGCGCCGCCTGCCTGTTGATACCATCTATCGACGGATCTTCCCATGGGTCGAAATGATAAATGCCGGGCGCAATCGGCACGGGCGCAGGTGTTTTATCAACCAATTGCGCGTGCAGAACAAAAGGTGCAAGTAAACACCCTAACAAAATAGAACACAGCTTCCTGACCATTACATCGATTTATAATCAACTGTAAAGTTCGTTCCTTTTAGTACAGTTAATTCGTACATATTATCACCTTTCTCTGTTATCTTTGCCTGTTTGCAGGTTGGGCGGGTTTTGCTTTTAAACCTGAGGGTTCCGCTGCCTTCATCGGCGCTTACTTTTATCTGGTTGGTGCTACAATACACTTCCACTTTACCATGTGGCGTAGGTACTGCGCCCTGCATCCATTGCAGGCCGCCCAATTTTGGTTCAATAATATAAGTTGCATAGCCCGGTGTTACCGGTTTTACCCCCAGGTAATATTTGCCTAACAGGTATATCGGACTTGCCCCCCAGGCATGGCAAAGGCTTTTACCATACAGCCTGCCATACATAGCGTAATGCTGAACGCCGGTATCAGCCGGGTTATATTCCTCCCAGAAAGTAGTTGCGCCAAGCTTGAGCATACCGCCCCAATAGTCTTTCATCTGTTTCAGCACGTAGTCCTGCTCGCCCATGGCGCAAAGGCTTTCCAGCTCGTAAAAGTGCATGTATGGCGTTGTGATCTTCGGCACATCCGGATTCAGCAATACGTATTTCTTTACATCCTGCTTTTGCGCCTCGGTGAGGTAATTGAAGAAGATGGAAAACATGTTGGCGTAACGGGTGACATTATCCGTTGGCTGGCCGTTGATGCGGCTGTGAACCAGCGCATGCTTTTGGTCGTTCCAATAATACTTAAAGATCTTTTGTTTGAGATCGGAAGCCAACTGTGCATATTTTTCAGCGCCTGTATTATCACCTGCAATGCGTGCACATTCGGCCATGGTTTCCAGGCTGCGGCAGAAGAGTATCTGCTCAAAGCTTACTTCCCCCTGTTTGCTCAGGCCGTCGGCCCAATCTATAAATACCCAATCGCCGGTTAAGCCTTGTACAAGCCCTTCTTTGTCACGCCTCGACAGACAAAAATCCATCATGCTTTGCATGGAAGGATAGTTGCGCTCGATAAATGATTTGTCGCCGGTGTATTGGTAATAATCTTTTATGCCGAGGAACCAATAGAAGGTGTAATCGAGAATGGTATTGATATGACTGGTCACCGGGTCTTTCCCGCGCAGCGCCTGCAGCGTATGGGTAACTTCCGGCGAATCAAAATACAGGTAATAATTCATCAGGTAGCTTTGGTAAGCATCGCCAGACCATACCCACCTGTCGCGCTTGATGCCGTCTATAAAAAACTCGCGTGTGTTGAGATGGAGTGTGTAAGCTGCCACATCCCAGATCTTGTTGATCTCCTCATCCGAACATTTGAAACTGCCCCGCTGTTCAACCGGCGAGTATTCGTACAACATCGAGACATTGTCGATCGAAACCGGGCCGTCGCAAACGATATTCACGTAGCGGAATGCCCGCGAGCCATCGAATGTATAGTCGCCTTGCTGATCGACAGTTATCTTATCCGCCAGTTCGCTATGCGCAGTATCGGCCGCTTCAACAGGCGATTCTCCAAAATAGAAATGCACATTTCCTTTACCTTTCAAACCTTCCAATTTGATATAACCGAACGTTTCTTTACCAAAGTCGACAAATATGGAATTGCCTTTTCTATCGATCTTTGCCGCTTTTTGAGCTTCAACAGGCAAGTGATAGGTTGATGGCAATAGCTTTGGATCAGTAAAATCCCAGCTGCCCGCTTTCTGGTATTTGGTTGCCGAAACATCCGAAGTTTTCCCTGTGGCATCGATCCATTCCTTATCCTCATAAGTTACCAACCACGAAGTATCACTGACCAAATGCGGCGCTTCTATGTAAATCGCGGGCACATTGGTTTGATTAAAGACTTTCAGGCTTAGGCGATGCTTGCCTGCCGGAATATGCAGCACATCCGGCTTGCCGTGGATCAATTGCCCATCAAGGTTTACATTGTAAGTGCCATCCACGTACAAATGCACATCCTCATCACCAGGCAGCGTAAAATCTTTGTGGAAGTTCATCAGTGCAAAAGGGCTGTCTATTCGCCAAAACGGCGGAATGAACGTGCCGCGTTCGGTGCGGCGGTTTTGCATTTTGTTGCTCAGCCATGTTTCATAATCGCCGGGATACCATATCCAGCTGGCTTTTTGAGCGCTGGCCATGCCGGTAACAAGCATCAGGCTGAGGACAAGCAGAAATGAATATCTTTTTGATGAATGTCTCATAATACTATTTAAATATGATATACAGGCATATCATTACGATAACCAGCAAAGTCCAGGCGATCTTTACACGTTTAGTTGGTTTGAAGGCATTAGCGTCGATTACCTTTGCTACAATATGGCGCACAGGTTTTGGATCCAGCAGTGAAATGATGACCGCACTAACCATTAATATCACGAAGATAAGGAATGATAGTACGAGATAATGCGGCCAGAAATGATATTTATCCGGCGTTAAAACCCAAAGATAAAGCACACCGGTACCCAGGCTGAATGCCGAGCCGAAAGACAGCACTGCGTTTACTGCCAGTCGCGTGGTTTTCTTCCAGTAAACCGTCATTAAAAATACAACAGCCAACGGGGGTGCAATAAAGCCGAGTACCGATTGGAATACATCGAACAGGTTTAAACCTTTAATATTATCGATTGCTAACGCTACGATCACGGCAAAAACGCAGCCCGCGATAACGGTCATACGGCCAACTTTAATGATCTGTTTATTTGTAGCCTCCGGATTGAACTTCTTCACATAAATATCCATAGTAAATACGGTGCTCAGTGAATTAAGCGAAGAGCCGATAGTGCCCACCAACACGGCAATTAGTACGACAATCACTAATCCGTTCAATCCTGGCGGGAAAAGGTGCGTAACCATGGTCATGTAGGCCTCGTTAGGGTCTTTTAAACCAGGGAAAAGGATATAGCACAAAATGCCTGTAAGAATGAACAAGGGTAACGAAAGTATTTTGAGCCAGCCGATGAAGTTAACACCCAGTTGCCCCTGCTCCAGGTTTTTGGCGCCTAAAACCGACTGCACCATGGCCTGATCGGTGCAGAAAAAGGCAATGGCCGACACAGGGTAGCCCAGTAAAATAGCATACCATGGATATTTTTTATCGCTGGCAGGATGCACCAAATTCCAGTAATTTGATGGTACTTTATGCCAAACTGCGGATAAACCGCCTGCCTTTACAACACCCATAACGGTAAGCAATAACGACACCGCGATGAGCAATATCATTTGGAAATAGTTCACTTTGGCGATGGCTTTCAGGCCGCCTGCGAAAGTGAACAACCCGGCAAATGCCACCAATACGATCACCGATTCCCACATCGGGATGCCTAATATCTGGCGCACCAAAAAGCCCCCGGCAAATAAACCTAACGAGAGCCACGAGATGAGCATTTTAACCAGCGCATACCAAGCCAGTATATTTTGTGTTGAATCGCCGTAGCGTTTACCCATAAATTCGGGCATGGTGCTTACTTTGGCAGCGATATATTTCGGCGCGAAGACCAAAGCCAGCAACATCAGAAATACAAAGGCGTACCAATCGAAATTTACCGCTACTATGCCGGTGCTATAACCGATACTGGCAAAAGCGAGCAGCATGGACGGCCCCACGTTGGTGCCCCACATATTAAAGCCGATACTCGTCCACCCCAGCGATTTATTGGCGAGGAAAAGTGTTTCGCCTGGTTTTTTCTTTTTGGAGAAACTGGCGCGGTAACCGATAAAAACCAACACAATCACGTAAGCGACCACGATACCGTAATCGAGTGCGGTTAAATTGGTTACCAAGCTGCCCATTGCTATCGTCATGATTTTAATTGCTCAGGTGATAAGTTAAATTCAGCTAGTATTTCTGCAATTTTTACGGGCTTGCCAGTTTTAAGCGACCTGTCCATTGCCTGCAATAATGCAACCGTGCCGATGCCTTCTTTTATATCGGGATATGCAATTTGACCGCTATCGAGGCAATCGGCAAAGTATTCCAGGTAATTTTGATACTCTCCTGCGTGATGGCTTTGGCCTTCGAAGCGGAAATAATATTTCAGCGTTTTGTCGCCCCAGTACACGATCTTTTCCTCGCCGGTTTTGTCGGTCACGGCATAGCGCAGCTCATGGTAGTCCGCCTGCGATGCGCCTTCTGTACAGCGAAGGATCACGCTCATGCCGCTGTCGCGCTGCGTGGGTTGGGTAGCACCGGTATACGCGCCGCTTACGCGGGCAATATGGCCGTCAGAGGCTTTAAAGATAAAGTGCATGGTATCCTCATTTTTCAGCCCGGCGGTTTTGCCGTTGCTGCTGATCATACCATAACCCATTACTTCCTCCACATCCGGCAGATACCAGCGGATAAAATCAACCGGGTGGCTTAAGCCGCCATACAGCCATTTGAAAGCCTGTTCCAATGCCCAGGGCTTTTCCAGGAACCAGCGGTGATCGGCATGGTAATGGCTTTCAACCGTGATCAGCTCACCGATCAGCCCTGCTTCAAAATCTTTACGCTGCCTTTTTGCAGGCTCGAAAAAGCGTGAGCTTTGGCCTACAAAGATCTTTTTGCCGGACTTTTCGGCTACATCCAGCAGTTCCTGCGCTTTTGAAAGATCGTCGATAAATGGCTTGGTGCATATTACGTGTTTACCGTGCAGCAGCGCTTGCTTTACATGTTCGGCATGGAGGTGATCGGGCGTGTAAATGGCTATGGCGTCGATTTTGGGATTGTTCAACAATTCCTCGTAACTGGTGGTGTATTTATGAAAGTTGAATTCCTCAGCCCGTTGTTTGCATAGATCAATATTCCGGTCGCACACCATCACCAGCTCGCATTTACTGCTTTGCAACGCTGCCGACATGGTGCTGCGGCCCTCGCCTAATCCTAATATTCCTAATCGTAACATATTATTTATCCTTATCGATATCTTTAAAAAACACCCATGTCTCACCTTTTTTAGTGCCCTCTATTCCTTCCTGGTATTTGCTCATCATTTTGTTCCAGTCGTCAACACGGGGATTATTTTTCGAGGTGAGCGGGTTCAGTTCATCCAGCGTTTTTCCTTTTGGTATGCTGATGACCAGCATGAGCTGCCGACCTGTTTTGAATACCAGTAACTGTTGGAAATGGGCATTGCAAAAGCCTTGCGAAACCTCCGGCCATTTCTGAAATTGCGTGGCATGGTAGTTCAAATATTCCTGCTGCATTTTGGGATCGTTCACCAGGTTGGCGGAGAGGATGATATTTGTCCATTCTTTGGCGACTGTTTTATCGCTGCAATATTTGCGATTGAAATTGTAAAAGGGGTTTTGGAAGAAGATGACTTTATTTTTTCCGAAATTTTTAATGATTAAACGTTCAAAGCCTATAACATCTTTAGTTTTTGTATAAAAAACAATTCGATTTTTCCAGCGCATGACGTTTTGAAGCCCTGTATCTGGATGAACTTTATTTGTAATGTTAAAGTCAAGACTACTGTTGCCGGGCATAATAACTTCTGCGATAACTGGTTGCAGAGTTTTATTTTGGGCAAAAGCAGTTACACACAATATAATAAAGGCGGATATGATTGCTAATTTCTTCATATCAATGGTTTATAGGTTGATTGTCCGGGTTAACTTTTGCGCCGTTTAACAAGTAGCGATACGGCTCCTGTAAACCGGCAGCTGATTTTACAGCCTCACCAACCTGTGGACCATTATTCTCCCAAACATTTCCGGGGCCATTGGCATTTTTCAGGAACTTTTCAGAGGGGCACCAGTTATTTTTTAATGTTATATAGGATGAACCTTCGTCGGTATACAGGTAAAACCAGTGCTGCGGATCATGCGCGTAGGATACTTTGTAGATGTCATCGACATAATTGCTGTCGATCACGGTATTCGGTTGTGCTGATAGCGTATATATTCCAGCCACATCATACATGTGTTTGGCATAGTGATGGATCTTATTGGCGCGGATAAGGTTATCACTCATGCAATTGGTAGCCTTTGTCCACCCCCAGCCTACGCTGATGCCTGTATAGGAAACATCGAAAATTTCGTTGTGCTCTATCTTTATTCCCTTTACATATCCGGCACCGATTCCAACGCATCCCCAATCTTCGTTGGTTACGTTGTAGACCAGGTTATTGCTGATAGTTTCATTTGTGCAGATATCGCGAGCGTCCAGCGGATTGTATGGCAAATGTGCTTCGAAGCTTTCGTCCGAAAAAGTTCCTGCCAGTATGCCTGTGCCGCCTACGTCGGTAAACATGTTGCCTGATATTTCATCATCGTGCGTTCCTCGTACATAATCTAGTCCGGTTGAAGCTAAATGTGTAAAAATGCAATCTTTAAACCCGGTGTGATTGGCGTTGCTAACCTCTACCGCAGCATCTGGTCGACCAACCCAGGCCTGGTTTTCCAGTCCGCTTTTTTCAGGGGTACCTTTCGGCTTTAGCTTATAGGCATCCAGCAGGTACATTCCCGCCTGTAATGGCACATGGCCTTGCTGCGATGGCCTTAACCAGGTGGCGTATTCAAATTTTAATCCTTTGAAAAAGACGTAGGTTACAGGTCTGTCAATTATTCCTTCAACATGGACTAATTTTTCAAGTGATGGGGCAATCACCTTAGCGGTTTGCAAGTTTTCGCCGGCGCGAGGCCAGTAGTATAATTTACCCGCTCTGATATCTTCGTACCATTCACCGGGCTTATCTAAAAATGCTATGGAATTGGTAAGGTAGAATGCCGAGTTGCCATTCATTTTGTGATCCTTATCGATCATAGGCGGCGGCCAGGGGTGTTCAAATTCAATGTGGCTTTCGGGCTGATAGAAACTCAATGCGGCTTTATTGCCTTCCGTACGTATGGATTTGATACGCAGGTTGGCAATGCACCACATCTGGTGGATTACCATTTCCATCTGACCGGGATTAGCCGGCAGGCCATCTTTAGGCACTGGGATCCATATTTCCTGTTTCTGCTTGTCTACATCCAAAATGCGGTTCATTTCCTCATCGGTATTGCTTTCGCGTGCGCGGATAGCTTTTATGTCATTTATCCAAAGCTGGCGGAAAAGCAATTTACCTTCACTTGTTTGCGGTACATCGGCCACAAAAAGATGGGCTTGTGCCGAAGCGGGTAAACCGGCAATATGCTTTAACTCTTTTTTCCAATTGATAATTGGCACTCCGCCGCTTATTGCAGGTTTTTCGCCGGGCGCATTCTCGATGATGGTAGGTGACTCAGCGGTTCCTGAATCTTCCGGGCGAATAAATACAGGTTCGTTCAATACATATTCACCATCTTCAATGATGATATGGATACCGTTTTGTATGGATGGATCTTTTAGGCGGCGTAACTCCCTTGCCTGCCGAATTGCTGCGGCTATGGTGAGCTTGGGGTTTTCTTTTGTACCGGTATTCGCGTCATTACCATTTGTCGCCACCCATATTTCGGCCGCGTGTGCAAAACTGCCGGTCAGGATCAGCAAAAAGCTAAATGATATGACGCGGAGTAGCTTCATTAATTTTGGAATACAGATTTTACGTAAGCGACATTAGCAGTAAAGTTCTTTTTTACATTCCTTGGATCGCTGGCATCCCTCGAGCGTTCTATTACCAGCCAACCACTCCAGCCTATGTCATCCAGTGTAGTTTTTATCTTTTTCAGGTCAATCTGCATATCATTTTGCAGCCATACGCCGTCTTCATCGGTACAATGAATCATGGCGATATTATCTTTACCGAGTGTCTTTAGTTCCTGATTGATATCTCTTTTATATTTAACTGCATTGGCAAAATTGAAGTAACTTTTGATTGATGGCGAGCCTATATCTTTCAATAGCTGCAGTTCATCCTTAGCTGGCAGATCTGTTTCAATACCAATAACCACGCGTGCTTCTTCAGCACTTTTAGCCACCTGTTTCAAGCGCTCCACAATTGCAGGGCGCAGTTCAGGGTTTTTCAGCAAGTCACCTTGTATGCCCATTGGCAAAAAGCCCACTTTTACGTGCATCAGTTTCATGGTATTGATGCAATCCTGAACAGATTTAACAGCCGTAGGTCTTTGTGCAAACGACTGCGCAAAATATCCCGTCATTCCTATTGAACATATTTCGATGTTCAATTCCTTCGATTTTTCCAGGAATTGTTCCCTTATCGAATCGATCACCAGTTTATTATCAAAAGTTTCGCGGTCACCCAAACCCCCCATGTCTACTTCAAGGCCATCAGCATCCAGTTCTTTTGCTAATGGAAACGCACCGATCTTTTGGCGTTTTAATATCATCAGATCGACCACGGCAACCTTGTACTTGTTGCTTTTTCCAAATTTCGCACGAACCGTTTCAAGCGACAACCCGCACATCAGCATAAAGCCAATTAGCGGATAAGCGATGTGTACCGAGAGCTTATTCATAGTTAATATTTTACACCCCCCTGTTCACGGGGAGCGTTTGCAAATACCTTACGTAAATTATCTATGCCTTTTACAGCATCTTTAGGCAAACCCTGGCCATGATCGCCAAATACATACATCATCGGCTCTTTTTCTATGGTGACCTTTGACTCGTCGATACTGCCGTTTTTATCTTCTATTTTCTTAATATCCAGTCCGAAATATTTTGCCACGAATGGATACAATGCATCGCGCTTGGATGGGCCGTAATCGTGGCCTTCTTTTGGCAGATGCACATTTTCCACGTCAGCAGATGCGCCGTAATAGCCGTATATTTTTTTCAGGTATGGAAAATCATGTTCGGGCATGTGGGCAGTCCAGTCCTGTCCATCCGTAACCAGTAATTGCGGGTTCGGGGCAGCCATTGCGGCCAGTTCAACATTATCTGTACCACCTCCGCAGAAATGGATGGGCATTCCGCTTTCGCAAGGGCAGCCTCCATAAAAATAAGAGGATACCGCTACGACCGGTGCGCTTAATTTAATACGAGGATCTAAGGCTGCCATCAAAACTGTATGACTTCCCCCGCCTGAACCGCCGCTGATCCCTACCCTGTTCGGATCAGTTTCTTTCAGGCTCAGCATATAATCCAAAATCCGGATAGCGCCAAGTGTCTGCACCACCTGCGCAATGCTGGTTCTGTGATCTTCAGGCTTGAACTGCAACAACGACTCGCCCCATGCAAACAGGTCGTAGCTATAGGCCATGCAGCCCATGCGCGCCAGGGTAGCGCACCTGATCTGGCAATCAGAACGGTACCGCTGTTTCTCCCAATGCCCGTCAGGACTGAGCATTAATGGTACCTTGCCTTTTATATGTAGTGGCTTATATAATGATCCGTTGACGTATAATCCCGGCAATATCTCAATGGCGATATTCTGAACCGAATAACCATCATAGATTCTTTCTGGCGTAATAATTGGCTTGGAGTTTGGTTTTTCGGGTAAAGGATATAAGTTAAGCGCCTTGTACAATTCGGGCCTTAGTAAGGCTTTACGTGCCTCGAAACCTTGTTTATCATTATACAATTTAGCAATGCTATCCAGTTTTGTCCAACCATCCTGCACCGACCAAACGTTGTATTCGTAGCCTTTTAATTTATAAGCGTTCGGGCCGGTTTTGTTTACCTTCATATCCAGCGGGGCAAGCACATTATCCAAAGTTTCATCCACCGTGTTGCGGAAGCGCCAGTCGGCATAGGTCACATATTTATCGGCAACATCGTTTTCATTGTATTTAATTTTAACATGAAACTTTGCCTGTATCTCCTCCAGAACCTCTTTAAGCGACCTGGTGTACTTATGATCGGTATCCTGCTGCGCCCAAAGCATTGCGGGGAATAACAGGCAGCTTAGCAGATAACATACTTTTCTCTTCATCACAATCCTCCGTTAAAGGTCTTTTGCATCTCCGGTTACTACAGGCGCTGTATAGCCATCCATTTTGGGCCAGACGCCATTTTCTATTTCGTGCAGTTCAAGCTTTTTAGGGTCGATAACTACATGCTTAATGCGCTGCCTGCGCCAGGTATAAACTACGTGCACTAATCCATCCGAAGTTTGTATGACCGATGGATATGAATATTGACTGATAGGTGAATCTTCCAATATCGCTGCCGCATACCAGGTTTTACCGTCTTTCGAGATCGCTACATTTAACGGTGTACGCGCACCTTTTACCAGGGTGCCGGGCGGCAATACGTGGTTGTAAATCAACAACTGGCGACCATCCTTAAGCGTTACGCCATCGATACCCGAATTATTATTTGGCAAAGAAGTAGTATCCAACGGAGACCATGTACGGCCGTTATCCTTCGACCATGTCTCCATTATCGCCCGGTTTTGGGTGCGGCAAAGCGCCTGCAAGCTCCCATCCTTATGTATTAAAATTGTTGGCTGTAGTGATTTTACACCTTTTGATTCTGTCACAGCGCCAGTCATGACCCAGCTTTTCCCTTTGTCTGTTGAGAGTTCAAAATGGATCAGCACGCCGCCATTTTCCGTGCCTGACGGAGACAGGATATCGCCATTACTTACCGTGACCGGCTTATTTTTAACAGGCCCTAATATACCATCCGGAAGTGAGTATTGTGCTGACCACGTTTTGCCAGCATCGCCAGAGATCTTGTAAAATCCTTTCCACTTTGCAGGCGACGGCCCTATTTTATAGAACAAAATCAGATCGTCACCTTTTACCTGGTACAATACCGGGTTCCAACAGGCATAGCGTAACGTATCGTTTTGAATGCCGTTTGCCACGTTTATGGCTTCCGTCCATTTGCCGTTTACCAGTCGGGTAACCCAAATGCAAACATCGGGGTTGCGTTCTTTTGTTCCACCAAACCAGGCAGCAACAAGTCCGTCTGGTGTTTCAGCGATGGTTGATGCGTGGCATTCAGGATACGGCGCTTTTTCAAATATAAACTCGTCTGTAATCACACCGTGCTGCCACAGTTTTAACTGCGCTTTTGCCGGCATTACAATCACTACCGCCAAAACAATAATGGCATAAAATATTTTTATCAGGTTATTTTTCATAATTATCCACTTCAATATGGTAAGTTCCTGAACCTAACTCAACCTGTAAACGGTTATGTGCTACTTTTGGTGATGTTATTTTAACGCCATCAATCGTTGCGTTTTCAACTTTTGCCGTTGGCAAACAAACTGTGGCCCTGCTATTGGCAGGAATGACCACTTCCCAGATGAACTTTTCGCCATCTTTTTTCCAAAAGCTTTTTACTGTGCCATAAGGTGTATTGTAACTGGCATCAACATGGTCAAATCCGTTAATAACCGGGTCCATGATGATCGTTTTAAAGCCAGGCTCGTTTTTTTCAATACCGGCAACATCTACAAAGAAATAAGTGATCAGGTCACCCAGGAGCATTACGTGGTTGCGCGAATTCATGGCAGGGGCGGCAGTGTCGCCGTTCCAGAGTTCCCATATGGATGTTGCGCCGCGTTTGGCCATATATCCCCAGCTTGGGTAATCGTCGTTAGCGGCAATATGATAAGCCAAATCAGGCCGGCCAAAATTCGTGAGTCCGCGCATCAGCCATTGCGTGCCAATAACACCAGTACTGATATGGTCATTTGCAGCGTCAATCTTTTTTACTATGCTGGCAAAAACTGACTTTTCATCATTGGCTGGCACCATGCCAAAATACAAGGGTAGTAGGTTAGCGGTAACGGTATTATTATCGTACTGGAATGTCTTTTTATCGAAGAATTTTTGGTTAAAGGCATTTTTTACCTGTAGTGACAATGACGCGAATTGTTGCGCATCGGCAGGTTTGTTCAACAGCTTTGCAAAGCCTTGCATCAGTGTGAGCGTACGGTAATAATAAGCTGTGGCTATGAGCTCACCATTAGTATTGCGTGATGAATCCCTTGAGTGGATCAGCTCCGGCGATTCAGGCGGAACACACCAGTCGCCATATTTATCCTTAGTCATCAAGCCATCTTTACCATATTTCTGATTCATGTAAGTGAGCCATTTTTTCATTGATGCGTAATGCTTTTCGATAGGCCCTTTATCAGCAAACTGGTTATACAGCATATCGGCGATCAGAATATACGTGCCCGGCCAGGTCATGTTGTCACTGTAATAGTTCCAGTAAGCAGGCGCGACATCCGGGATAGAACCATCGGGTTTTTGCGCTTGCTCGATATCATCCAGCCATTTGGCGTAGAGGTTTTCGTTGTTGAAAATGAAGCTCTCGCCGAGCGAGCCTATCGCCCTGTCGCCCAGCCATGGCATGCGTTCATTACGTTGCGGACAATCAACCGGCATACCTTTGTAATCGCTCAGGATACTCCAATAGGCGTTATGGTAGATTTGGTTAATCAACGGATTCGATGTTTCAAAATGCCCGATTACCGCCATCTGGTCGGAAACTACCTGGCCGATAAAGTCATTAGCAGTGGGCGTGCCGGGATAACCTGATATCTCTACATACCTAAATCCATGGAAAACAAAAGCAGGGCGCCAAATTTCTTCGCCCACGCCTTTTAAGGTATAAACGTCAGTCACTTTTGCATCGCGGAGGTTAGCCACATATAATCCTGTGCTATCAGTAAGTGTTTCGGCAAATTTAAGGGTGACTTTATCATCTCTATTGCCGTGTACCTTCATTTGCACCCAACCCGCCATATTCTGGCCCATATCTATTATCCAGGTATTAGGTTTTACCTGTTTTATGCTTTTCGGGAGGATCGTATCCACGATCCCAATAGGCTCATTCATTTGCGCCACGATCTTTCCGCCCGGCGATGGCGCCAATTGTGGTTTTAGCCAATTGTTATCTTTATAGCCTGCCATATTCCAGCCGGTTAATTCTTTGGTGGCATCGTATTCCTCGCCGTCGTATTCATTATTGGTGCGGATGGGGCCGTCCGCGGTGAACTTCCAGCTGTCATCGCTTACAATGGTTTGTTTGCTGCCATCAGTATAAGTTATTTCCAGCTGCAGCAGCATTTTGGGGAAACCGAATTCTTTTATTTTCTGCGGCTTGTATTTGGGGCGCATAGTAAAAAAGCGACCATTGCCTAATACTGTTCCGATCGCGTTATTGCCCTGATGCAACTGATCTGTCACATCAAAAGTGTTATATAGTACGGATTGTGTGTAATCCGTCGGCGCTTCGGCCAATACCTGTTTTCCGATCTTTTGCCCGTTTACGTAAAGCTCATAACGGCCAAGTCCAACGATATAAACAGTGGCTTTTTCAATCTTTTTAGTATTGCTGAATTCCTTCCGGAAATACCGGGCAGAAAGCCTTGAAAATTTCGAAACGCTATCCCATGGGAAGCCATTTTCATAACCGATCCATTTGGCTTTCCAATCGGTTTGATTTAATAGTCCTACACTCCAAAACGCAGGTTTACTCCATTCGCTTTCGCCTTTGGTCGTCCAGATGCGTACTTTCCAGTAGCAAATCGCGCGGCTTTGTAATGGTTTGCCCGCGTATTGAACCATGATGGATTGATCCAAAGCTACTTTGTGCGAATCCCACAGATCTCCCTCATCGGCTGCCAGTTTTTGCGGAGAGGACGCCACCAATATCTCATAAGCGGTTTGAATGGTGTTGCGTTCATCGCTGGTGATCTGCCAGCTTAGTCGCGGTGCTGCTGTGCCTATTCCCTGCGGATCGGTAAGCATTTCGCATTTTAAATTCTGCGTATGCACAGCGGCAATGCTTGTGTTTTTAACACTTATCAGGAGGATAAGCATTAACCCTATTGAGATATTTATGCCGGTGCGTTTCATTTTCCTGAAAAGTCAAAATATAAGGTCAATGGCAAAGCATCTTCAATATGCTTGTCGTAATTAAAATACTGGTTCAAGCCTGCCTGCGGACCAAGCCTGTCAGGACTTTGTGATTTTGTGCCTATCGGCGATATGCCATGCATAAAAGAAATGTCACCCGAAGGGAATGCCGGGGCGATATTATTGTTATAAGTAAGCTTTGGCCATTTTGGCGTAAACAGGCGCATGAAAACGTCGCGGTTATCGCAAATGATGGTGATAGGCTGCGTAGCTGTCTGCAATTTCATCCAGTACAGGTTGGAATAATATCCTTTAAATTCGGGGTAGATCAATTTGGTACTGTCCTCGCCGGTAACCGTGTTATTGTATTCTTTATTCCAAACGCCAACCGTAACTCCTTTCAGGCGATCTTTCCATACATGGTAAGGGCCATCACCCATGTAATTCACACCTTTTACGTCCTGTTCGGGATAAGAGAAGCTTACGCCGAGCAATTTGGCTGTCTCGCCCAAAGGCCAATATTTTACATCCAGTTTTACCAGGCCTGAAGGATAGATCATCCACCTCAATTGCGCCTCAGTTGATTTCGGCGCGAATGTGCCTTCAACCACCAGCGTATCGGCATTGTAGTATTGTTTGATGCTTTGCAGACCTGTATTATCCTGTCCTTCAGTCAGTATCGGGCCATTGTTGAACGGTATTTCGCCTTTGCTGTTTTCTACTTTACGGAGGATACCGGTTTTACGGCTGATCTCCAGTTTTATACCGTTAGCGGATATTTTATAAAGTGAGTCGGTTTCTTTAACCTCCGGTTTGTTGCCATTTTTTGGCGGCATCATCCTTTGGGTGATCTTATCATGACTGCTGATCGGCCAGCTCCAGGTATAGAGCTCATTTTTATCAGCGCCGTATGCGGTGATGTATAATACATCAAAATTCTGCCAACCCGCAGGCAAGTTTACTTGCAGATTGCCATATTGCCCGGGCTGCACATCAGGCGAGGCAATACCCCCCCCTTGCGCAAGATGGGAAGTAAGCTGGTATGGATTGCTTAATTTTTTAAGCGAATACGAGAAAGTGCATTGCTTGAGATTGGTATAGAAGTAACGGTTCTCCAAACGGAGTTTACCGTCAAATTCAGGCGTGATCTCTCTTGGCTCGAAATAAACCGGGCTCCAGATTTCTTTGATGGTATAATAGCTGCCCTCCTTTTCGTGATAGGGGCCTAATATGCCATCCGGACCATGGTCGCCGTCTGAATCCAGCAGGCCATTCTTATCGGTGCGCACCACTGCCTCGTCAGCAAACACCCAAATGAAACCACCAGCCGAGATCGGCGTATGCCACATCTCATTCCAGAAATCATCCAGACCTGCACCTGCACCGCCATCATAAATACCATGCAAAAATTCAGTTGGGAAAGATACGTCATGACCATGCAGGTCGGTATTATTGCCGTAATCGTAATTGATATAATGTTGGGTGTTGGTGCCCCGAAAAACTGCCCATGGATGGATTAGCGGGCGCTTTTGTATATCCAGCTCGTCAAACCAATGATCGAGATTGAAATTGAAACCGCCTTCGTTGCCATTGTCCCAAATTACGATGGACGGATGGTTTACATCATGCGCTATCATTTCCTTGGCCAATTTGCTGCCCACTTGCGTATCATAAGCATGGTGCCAGCCGGTCAACTCGTCCAGCACGAACAAGCCCAATGAATCGCAGGCGTCAAGGAAATGTGCGTCCGGCGGGTAATGTGACATGCGCACCGCGTTCATGTTCATGTCCTTGATCAGCTTTACATCGGCAATGCTGATGTCCTTGCTGGTTGTGCGCCCGGTAGTCGGCCAGAATGAATGGTGGTTAACACCTTTGAATTTGATCTTTACGCCATTCACATAAATACCGTCATGCTGGCGCAGTTCAATGGTACGAAAGCCGAAGCGTTGCTGAACCGTATGCAGCGATCTGCCGCCACCGTTCAATATGAATACTACATTGTATAAATTCGGAAATTCCGGTGTCCATAATTTTGGCGCTGCCAAATGGCTTTTGATCAATACCGAAGTATCGCCCGCTTTAACCGGGGCTGAAAATGGAGCGCCCGCTTTTTGTCCGCTTAGCGTATAAAATTGCCCGGTTATTGTTCCGGCTGATTTGATATTTGACAGATCGAGCTGCGCTTTAAAATTGCCATCCGCCTTTGCATCCAATGCTACGTGACTGATATGCTGTTTTGGGAAAGCCTCCAAATAAACCGGCCGGAATATCCCGCCGAAAACCCAGAAATCGCCTTTACGCTCGGCAGCATTTACCGAATTATTTGCCGAGTATTTCGAGACAGTAACTTCTAACAGGTTTTGGCTGCCATATTTAAGGAGTTTGCTGATATCATATTTAAACTGGTAAAACGCACCCTGATGAATCGCCCCGGCCTGCTGTCCGTTGATCATTACTTTGGTGTCGGTCATCGATCCCTCGAAAACGATGTTTATATCCTTACCGTTCCATGATGCCGGCACATTGAACTGATATTTGTATAAGCCCTGCTCTTTGCCTTTCAGGGTATCCTTATCCAACCCGTAATTGTATTTACCAAAACCCTGCAGTTCCCAGCAGGATGGTACCGGGATGGTTGTCCATTTGCCGGAGTTCATTCCCGAAGTACAGAAAAACTGCCAGCTAACAATATGATCGCTGCCTGTACCGGAAAGGTATTGCACTTCCGTTTTCTGCGCATAGGTTTGCAGCGCAAAAAGCAGGGCGATGATACTGAGCGATATTTTCAGGCAGGTTTTCATTAATTATCGGTATAAGTAAATTTCAAAGGATTATCGGTGCGGAATGGCACGGCGGGCAATCCGCTTTTGTTATAAAAATTGGGCTCAGCCACTTCGGTCCAGCCAAACCGCGCTGCCACTGGCGACGGAACCTCGGGTGAGGAAACGATCACCTTATCGCCTTTAATTACGGCGCTGGCATTCACAAATTTTCCGTCTGCACCGGCAATGGTAAAGTAATCCAGTGGTTTGCCATCGTGGCTTACCAAGCCCCCATCTGTATATTTAAAACTCAGTATGATCTTGTTGCCGGATAGCTGCATCTTGTCATACATCGGACCAGAAAACTCAACCTTTTTGCCATAAGTATTTGCCAGCGCCTGTAGCTCAAGCCGGCGGCCCACAACCCACTTAAAGGCAGGGTGAATATTTGTCAACGAGTCATTTAGATCTGTGGTGACGATCATCCCGGTATGCGGAATGTTCAGCGCCATTGTTTGTGCTTCGCGAAGTTCCGGCTCTGTGTAAATGGTGAAATGTATTTTGCTCTGCGCTCTTGAATAATAGAACGGCGCTATCTGAACATAATAAAACGGCAATGTTTTGTCCACCCATATTTTGCGCCACCAGTTGATCAGCGCCTCCATTTTGTACGTATAGCCGATAGTTTCGGCCAGGTATGCGCCGCTCTCGCCCTGGTACCACAAAAACCCGCGTAATGTATAAGGCGCCACAGGCTGGATCATGTTGATATACAGCTTTCCGGGGTCACCATCTACTTTAATATTGTTATCCTTGAAATAAGGCACAGCATCAAAAGCCTCCTGCGGAGCCCATGGCTCTATGCGGCTTCCGCTTATGGCTGAACAAATTATTCCTACCAGTACTTTTAGGTCATGATTGAGATTTTTACCAAAAAAATATCCGGCAGCAGAAAAGTCTCTCAACGCCGTTCCTTGGGCAATATCCCAACCTGAATGGGTTGAATCCGGTTTTCTTAAATTCTTTTGTGTAACGAGGAAGATCCTGATCTGCTGGTTATGTGCACGGTCAAGCTCATCTATCGGCGTATTTACAGTGGTAGTATCAGGCCTGCGTACTTTGCTGTTCTTACGCATTTCGTACGACATGTTCGATTGCCCAGAACACAGCCACACCTCGCCAACCAATATGTTCTCCAGTTTGATAGTATTCGTTCCGCTGATCATCATTTCACGTCCATCGGCAGAAGCCTTCATCGGATCGAGTGTGATCTTCCAATTGCCTGAAGCATCGGTAATTTCCTTTTTCTCCTGCCCGGCAAATTTTACGGTAATTGTCTCGCCTGCAGATGCAGTTCCCCATATCGTCACCGGCTTATCGCGCTGCAATACCATGTTGTTGCCTAATACTTTAGGCAGCACAACCGTAGCTCCTGCATTTAATACAAAAAGCAGGCAAACAGCAGATATGGCCAACAGTTTCTTTAGCATCAGTAAGCAGAGGTTTTAAATGATTTGATATAAAATGCCGCCGCAGGAACAGGCTCTCCCGGATTTTTCAGGTCGAAATCCTGGTCGGTTGGCGTATCTGCATCCGGGAATCGCCTTGTTTCACCGGTACGGAATACCACCCGTTTGATATTCAGCACAGGTGCAAAAAACAGGTTGGTGAGTACATCTTTGCCATTTATGTTCACAGTATAAAAACGGGTATCGGTATTCAACTTTACAGTGATATGATAAGCTTTGTTCGCTTCATATTTCAATATATTTTTACTGCGATACCCTGTTTTCGACCTGAGTACACCTGTTGAATCGAGAGTTAACCGGATAGCCGCATCGCCAAATTTATCCTGGAACTCAATATCCATCATACCGGTGTTGTTTTGGCCCGGGATGATGGTAAAATCAGCCAGTAGTTTTTTCGTTTCCGGTATCACGCGTTCTGCACGGGCATATTCGTATCGGTCCCAATCTTTAAGCGACAAGCAACGTGAGCCGTCCGGCCCTTTGTCAATATTTACCGGCGCCCAAAGCGGGCTGTAGGTGTTCCATTTTTCAAGCTCCTTGCCGGCTGGTAATTCATCAAAAACCTCGTTAGCATGTTCTGTAGCGCTATCGGTTACAGGCACGGCGATGGATGACACCCAAATATCTTCCTTGTTCATGCTGTACGTCACCCAAAGTTTGCCGTCGGGAATTACGCCATTGCCTTCCTCGATACCACGCGTATACTGCGGGCCGTATGATTTATAATTGCCACCATAGCGCATAGGGGATATTTCGCCGTTTACCAATAATAAGTTGGTATAATTTAAACCATCCTGGCTAACTGAAATACCCAGCGGCCAGCGAAATTCTGACGGATTATAAACTGTTGCATATTTTCCATCCGAAGTGCTTTGGCCCCATATTTTGGCGTTGCTGGTCACAAAGCGCGGTGCACGGCTGGCATTAGCAGGCCAGGTTTTACCGTTATCAGTACTGATTGCAGTGAGGGCATATTTCCAGAGACCTACCACCCTGCCATCCGGCAAATGATAGAAATTGAATGCCTTATAATCTTTATGCAACGGGATAAGCGGATCTTTACGGTCAGTTTCTTCCTGCCATTGCATCATCATCAGCGGGTTGGCCATCAGCTCATCGCAAGCCTGCACAAATCCTTTATCCTTGCTTTTGGTATAAAATGGGTATGAAGTATTTTGCTCATTCCATTTTGGGTTATAATGTATGAAATAGATCGACCCGTATTTTCCATTAGAATACACCTCACGCACTACGCGGCCAATGCCCAAACCGTCGTTAGGGTCGTCATGCGCATCAAGACATATGCCGTAAAAGCCCAGCGCCAATAAGCGTTTGGACTTGGCAGTGTAAAACCCCATACGCTGGTGCATTACCGCGTACAGGTCTCTCGCTACGCCGGGATGGCCTTCTTTGGTTGTGCCATCCGGAATTTTATATTGAGGGAAGATCACTTCAGGTTTTGACCATATTTTGCCGTCTTTTGATGTGATCACTAAAGTTTGTCCAGGCGGAACGCTCTCTCCTACCTTATCGCTCAGGTACTCTACATAAAAAGTATTGTTCCAATACGCCAGCATGGGCTGATGGTTATAGGTAAAACCAAAGCCGTCGGCCATTTCGGGATGCTCGCGGTTAGCACGGAAAATTTGCATGCTGTGTACGCCAATCACCGGGCTCAAGCGCCCGTGATGATAATCCACATCCACCACCGTATTGCCGGTATAGTGTACCGTATCCTGCGCCATCGCTAATGAGGAGACAACAGTAAGCAAAGCGAACGAAACAATTGAAACTTTGAAAGTGAAATGACGCAGCCGTATTTTTAACCACAGAGCGCACAGAGAAAGAGACGCAAAGGGCACAGAGTGAAAAAGTCTCTGTGTGCTCTGTGTAAATCTCTGTGTGCTCTGTGGTTGATAAATATGAAACATGTTTTTTAATTTGATGCAGTGGCAGCCTGCAGGTTTTTCAGCGTTTTTTCTGTCACCTTAAATATTGTGCCGTGCTTATGGCCTTGTGGCACGCTCACCGAATCGGTAATATTTGTAAATGTCTTAAAATCAGCGGTACGCACACAACCGAATTTTTTCAGGCGGTACGAATCATAATAGATCAGCCAATTGTTTCCGGCTTTGGTCATGGTTGGGCCTTCAGAATACATTTCGGTGAAGCGTTTAGAGTAATCCGTAAAAGGCCCAAGTGGGTTAGTACAGTGCGCCACCAGGATGTTACGGTACGGCCGTGTGTTATCTTTCATCACCAGCTCGTAGCTATCTTTTGCGAGTTTTACCAGTTCAGCATCGATCACACTGAAGCCGGGATCGAGGTATAATTTTGCCGGCGTAAAGGTTTTGAAATCCTTGGTGACAGTATAATATAAACGGTGATTATTATTCTCATCCTCTTCCCCTTTAGCAAAACGGCCGGGTACGCATGATGCCCAAATAATAATGAATTGTTTGTTTTCGTCGTCGTAAAACAGTTCAGGCGCCCAGGCATTTACGGCGGTCGGCTCATCAGCCATTACCTCTACCGTACGTTCCGGCGACCAATGGATGAGGTCTTTCGATTCAGCATAGCCGATGCTGCGGCTGGCCTTCCATGCAATGGTCCAAACCAAGTGATATACACCGTCCGGGCCTTGTTCAATAGACGGGTCGCGCATGATCTTGTCGCTGCCCGCCCGCGGGGTTAGAAAAATATGATTAAAATCCGTCCAATGATAGCCGTCGTGACTGTACAGCAGCCTTAGGCCTTCGCTTGCCGGTTCGTGGAAACCGGTAAACAGGTACACGTCTTTCTTTGCCCTGCACGAAAAAAATACGGACGCGATCACCATCAAAACAAGTCCAATTTTTCCCTTCATCTCATTTATATCGAATCGATTATCAATACCCAGTCGTTGCCGTTAACGGGTTCGCCCCGGAGGATTAAATTTCGCGCTTTTTGATTTAGCAAAGGCGCCTATCACAGTAATGTTACCGTTGCGCGGGTTGTACCACGAGGCTTTGATTTTTTCGCCGGGCAGTAAGCTGGTATTGATGTCCATACTGCGGCCTGTATAAGTATAAATGAAAGCGTAGTTTTTACCTCGCGTTGCCAATAAACGATTATAACGTTCGCCCTGTCTGTCAGCTATCAGTTCCTGTGCAGGAACCCGCTCAAAATACGGCCTTGATAACATCAGCTTTTTCAGGTAAATCATTTGTTGTGCGCCGGGATCGTTTATGGAATTGTACCAGTAGCCTTTTGAGCCATAAGCGCTGCCTTTATCTGTTGGCATGTGCATTTGCATTACATCGTTATTCCCGTAAGTGTAACCTGACGCTCCTGAAAAAACCGACCAGTAGCCATATCGGCGTACGTCGGCATCTGTCCAGCGCGGCAAGGTCAAGTCATGTAAACCGTAGGGAATTCTTTCGTATGATGGCTCAGCATCCAGTGTAGGTTTTGCAGGCACTTTCTTATAATCAGCCTCAACATAGCGCCAGTTATCTTCGCCGTAATGAAGATCGCCTTTTGAAGTATCCTGGGCATAAGTGCGGTGGCCGGATTGGATGCTGTTAAAGCTCAGCCAATCCTGGTTATGGAACCATGTTGATGATTCCGTCCTGCCGCGTGGATGGTATGTGATGAGGTGATTGGGATCGATCTGATGGATGGTATTACCGATCATGTTCCAAACTTTCATCGAATCGGTACCGGCAATGTCGCCGCCATTCATCCAGATGATATTTGGGTGTGATTTGTAACGGTTCGCTAAAAACGTCGCATAGGCTTTTGCCTGTTGTTGGGTGATATGCGTGCCTTTCACAACTGATCCCCATATGGGTACCAGGGCGATGTACAGACCTTTTTCTTCGGCTTTGCTGATCACCCAATCGATATTATCCCAATAGTTATTTAGGGATAAACCAGCAGATACGTTAGGTTTAGTGACGTCCTTGTTGATCAAAGCGGTTTCGCCATAAGCGTCTGCATCACCAGTGCCGTGCAGCACCATGCATTGTATCACATTGAAACCCTGTTTACTGCGTGTATCCAGGTATTTTTCGGCTTCCTCGCGTTTCAATTTGGTGAACAACAGCCAGCCGGTATCACCCAGCCAAAAAAATGGCTGATCATCCACCGAAAAGAAACGGTGGTTTTCTGAGATCTTTATTACAGGTAACGAAGCATCCTTGTCGCTTTTAAATGAAAAAAGCAAACAACAGATCACTCCGGCCAGTCCAATTTTCTTTAACATAATTTTTAGTTGCGTGTGAGCCACAGGATAGCTTCGCCGCCTTTAGTATTTACGATCTCGACATTTTTACCGCCTTTAACCTGTTCTTCGCCTGGTAAAGCAGTCCCGGTTTTTAGGTCGATCCATTTTGCTTTGTAATTTGCATTTGGCGCGAGATCAAGATGTATGCTGTTTGCAGAATTGCTAAAAACGATGTATCCCTTTGCCGCGTTGCCTAAAGCCCATTGGCCTGACGGAATGCCCGGCAGATCAACCGGCTTCATGGCAGTCGCGTCGGTTAAGAATTGCTTATCGGTTGTGGCAGGAAGTGCCGGGAATGAACCACCTGCAATAAATACTGCCCAGCCGAAATGCTCGTAACCATCGGCAGAATACAAAACAGCCTTGTCAGGATATTTGGTGGTGTATTCGTGTACTGAACGATAAACGTCGTCAAACGTTGGCGCTTTTGGTTTGTATACACGCTCCTGCTGGCGCGGCGCAAGGCTTTGGCCACCAAGCGGTGCGTATAATTTGCCGTTGCCCTGGTAGTACCAGTAACGGATATCGATCACGTTGATCACCGAAGCTTTAGCCGGGTCTGCAAGGATAGCATCCTGCACGTCTTTGGTCGAGCTCAGGCCAATAACCTCTTTCTTTTTATGGGTTGTCTCCCATTGTTTGATTGTTTCCACCCAAAACTGCATAAAATGCAGCGGGCCGGTGTATTCAGCGCTAATGGTTTGGATTACGCCGGTATTATTGACGAAATTATCCATACACTTATCAATGTAAGCCGTCAACAGCTTGCGGCGGGTTGGCTGGGTAACGTCATAAAATTGCTCGGCCATAAATTGCCGTTTGTCGCCAGCATAGTTAACCGGCTCGGGGAAACCGGTACTGTTGATGTTGTTAGCCGTGCGCCATGGGAAATCCGCGTAATGGGCGCCTGCTTCAATTATATTATGCTGGAAAAAGTTTTGATGGAACAATACCAGTCCTCTTTCGTCAGCTATATCGGCGAATTGCTTCAAGCGACTCCAGTACCAAACATTGTATTTGGTGAGATCGTATTTACTTAAGCCATCCCATGCCAGCTCTTTACCGCTGCGCGCGAATGGAAGCTCGTAAAATGGCGGCCAAACATCGCCATCGGCACGGCGGATGCGCTCGTGGTCGTCGCGGCGGCGTTCGTACCAAAGGCCGTAGTTGTGTTCCAATACGATGATATTTTCTTTTTGCATCCAGTCGGCGACCTCGTCGAGATTATCGGTCAAACCTTTACCCGTACGACCGGGAACCCAGCGGGTGATGTCAGGCTTGGCTTCCTTTTCGGTATAATCAGGTTTCACTGTACCGCTCCACCATGGCGCTTCAAAATGTTTCCCTTGCAGAACGGTGTTGCCGCGTACCAGCCAGCCATTGGTTACGCTCATTTTTGGAGCGAATACGGTAGGCGGTGGAAATTTAACACCTATCTCATCAATACTTTTTGCGCCGCTTGCGGCAATGCTGATCGGATTTCTTTTTGGCGCTGCATCAACCCAATCAGCAATTGTTGTTGCCGGTTTACGAGCGTCATCCAGCAAAGCCGCAGCTTCAGCCGGTGTAGGGCTGCTGGATGGCTCGGTTGTAATGCGCAGTATTCCGGCTTGTTTTTCTACATCTTTATTAAGGCGTTGCGCCAGTTGCGCGTAATATAAGCTGCGTGGGCTAAGCGTTTCGTTTGATGCTTCCCAATAGCCGTCGCCACTAAATTGCGCCCATGTGCCGAAAGCCCAGTTTTGGGCAGTTGGTGGCTGATAGCAATCCACATGTGCTGATGAGCAATTCCAGAAAACGCTGTTTGCGGCGTTCCAGCCTGCACCCTGTTCGTCCTGGCCTTTGTTCATGTAGCTGATGGCGGAGCCATCGATGTTTGCTATGTCGAATAATATACCCGATGCCCAGCTATCAATACTGCCGCTGTATCCCAACGATTCCTTTGCCGAACATTGTACAAAGGCGGTTGGGCCTGGTGTACAATAGCCTGCAGCGAAATCATGGATCCCGTTTACAGAATAAAGTCGTTGGAAAAGCGTTTGCCCGCCGGTGGTCCAGAACGTATAGCGGCGCTGGCCACCAATTTCCGATATTGGCGCTAAGGATTTGCAATCTTCAACTGTTACGCGGTTTGCAGTTTCTTCCACAAATACTGCAGAGCCGGCAAAGTGTTCAAATATCACCTGGCGAACCCACGCGTCCGAAGCATCTTCCATCGTGATGGCCATCCATCGGTGCGCTTCGTCTTTTGGATTTGCCACGTCGTAAGCGGATTGCAAACGCAGGTTTTCAATACCTACGTTGTTGATCCTGCCGGGCCAGTCGTATTTTGCTATTTTGCCGCCGCCGTATGTGCTATCTAACGCTGTTGTGAGTGGTGCATCTATCGTTATTTTATCACCGTCGATGGCGGTTATCTTTCTATCCCAATAAATATCGCGCTCGCCCGGTTTCCAGGCAAGGGCGGTTAAGCCACCGCCGAAATGGTCAGTTCCCAAAGCGGTGATCCACGCCTGGGTGCTTGGGCGGTGTACGGTGATCATGTCGCCGGCTTTGAGATCGCCTCCATGTGCAACATGAAATGTAAATGCGTTTACCGGCACATACGCGTCGGTAATTTCAATTTCTTTTGATCGCTTACGATCGTTTTTCCCAATTACCTGAATCAATGTAGCGCGATCGGTGCCTGCACCTAAAATAGTGGTGCCGCCGGCTTCCATCCCACTGCCCCTCAGCACAACGCCCGAAGCTTTTATCTTCAGGCTGCCATCAACTTCGTAAACACCTTTGCTTAATAATACCGCTCCGCGGAAACCATTGGCATCCTGCGGCAACGCGGCCACATAATCCAATGCTGCCTGTATGCGCAGGGTTGCATCGCCTTTTTTAAGCGGTACAACTACTTTTACCGGCACAAGCGGGATTGGTTGTTCTGAGGCCATATACCCGCAGTATGAAAAATCGGGTATGCGGTCGCCTTTGGCATTGGGCTGGTAGATGAGTTTGCCGTCTTTCTGAACGGTTAGCGGCGCATTTGGTTGTTTCTTTCCTTTTTGGGCTATTGCGGGGGTGTTAACCACCACACCCCCTGCCAATATCCCGATCAATAAACCAATTGTATTGCGTATGAAGAATTTCATTATTAAAGTTACCTCAATTAGTTGAGCTTACCATTTGGCATAGGGTGTTCGCCCTTATCAGCCACCGAGTTCAGGTAAACTTCAATGTTTGTATAACCACCGCCATTTTTGGCCAGTTTGCTTGCATCGCTTGCGTCGTGAGGATTTAAGCCATGGGCTGTTTCGTATGCATCAGGCATACCGTCGCCATCACTGTCTTTATATGGCGTACCTTTATATGTTGGGTAACCGCCAACCTGCCATGGGGCAGTGATGATACCCAATTTGTACGAGTCTTTTGGCAGCTTACGGATCTTGAACTGGAAATCGGTATCGGTTTTCATTTCGGTGTAAGTGATCTTACCGGTTTGCACTTGTTTAACTATACGGATATCCACCGCATCGCGGTGAGGTAATGTAGCACCTGCATTTTCCGGCACCCATTTGTATGCCTGCTCAGCTGTAAGAATACTTACAGGAGCCATCGGGAAAGCCTCGTCGGATTTCATGAAATCTTTATACGGTCCTGCATCAGGCAATTCTTTACCACCCGGGCCTTCAACCTGTATACCGCCTGCCCATGGATCTTTGGTGATCTCAGGATAGCCTTCCATAATGTTGCCCGAAGCATATACGCGGCCAAATACTCTTTCCTTTAGCTTGCTGCGGCCTGATTCAGGTTTTAATATGCGGTGACCAACGGGTTCGTTTTTCGGAGTAACCGGGCCTGGTTTGAAGTAGTTGTTAATGATATTGAAATTACTGGTATAATCTCCACCATCCATTGAACGGTGGTGCCAGTTAAATACCACGTTATTTACGAAAGTGTAAACGCCGTTCCAACCCACTGATGGGTTACGGCCGGTGTTATCTGCCCACATATTGCGGATCAGTGTACTGTTTTCGCCGCCGGTTGTGCTACCGAAAGCATGGTTCCAGTAATCGAGCGATTCAGCATAGATACAGTTTTGAATGGTAATATTCACCGTGCCGAGCTTTTCTGCCTTTGAGCCATCCCCGGGATCGAACATGTGGCGGTACATCGAAAAGTTTTCATCTAACCCCCAACTAGTAGAGGTATGATCGACAATGATATTTCCTACCGGATCGCCACCCAACGCGTCATCGCGACGGCCAACATTGGTTTCGCCACGGCGGAAACGCATGTAACGGATGATCACATCGTGCGTGTTCACCCAGAATGATTCGCCTGCCACGCATATCCCATCACCGGGAGCTGTCTGCCCTTCAATAGTGATATAAGGTGCGCGAACAATTATCGGGGTTTTGATGCGGATGATACCTGCAACATTAAATACAATGATCCTGGCGCCGCCCTGCTCGCATGCCCAGCGTAAAGTGCCCGGACCGTCGTCGGCCAGGCTGGTCACTACATAAACTTTACCACCACGGCCGCCAAAAGTGTATTTACCACCACCTTCGGCACCCGGAAAAGCAGGTATTTTTGCCTGCGGCAGATCAGTAGGCCTTGCAGCCCATGGCACGTAAACCTTGCCACGTTTCATATCTGCTTCAACAATAGGATATGCAACTTTCCATGCAGAATCAGAATGACGGTTTGCTGCCGCCATTAACGAATCGCTTTCCCTCTTTACCTTCTCCGGCACATCCGGGTATTGTGCAAATGCAAAATTGGCAAAGCCAAGCATCGCCGTCAGTAAAAATAATCCTGTCTTTTTTTTCATAAGTCAATTAGTCGTGTTATTATAAATAAGAAGCAGGCTTTTACGCCTGCTTCTTTAGTTTCATAGCATTAGCTATTTTGTCGGATCGAAGAACCCGTTGCCGTAGTCCGGTGTCCAACCCAGCGTTTGCTGGAATTTCAAATCGTTCTGATACGTACCAATCGGAACTCCGAAGTAATAATCGGCTGTTTGGATAGCAATTGGTTGAGTATCCAGGTATTTTAGCTCGCCAAGTGTAGAGCTGCTATTGCTGACTATCATAGGCGCATAGCTGAAATACTGTGTATAAACATCATCAAGGCTGGCATTTGCTGCGTTATCGCGAAAAGTTAAACCAGATGAGTTTATTGCAGCAGCAAGATAATCAGTACCGCTGCCATCAGGTTTTAATAAAATGGTTAAGCCTTCTCTTTGCGTACCGTTAAGTGTACTTTCAAGTAATTTCCATCGTCTAAGGTCCCAATACCTTTTACCTTCATATGCAAGCTCAATCTGCCTTTCAAATAATACAGCCATAGCCAAATTGGTGCCACTAAGGCCGGTAGTCAGGCCATACATACCATCTGAACCTGCTTCAATGCCTGCTCTTTTGCGTATAGCGATCAGATCGCTGTAAGCAACGTTAGAGTTACCTGTCATCGCTGCTGCTTCAGCCTGGTTTAACAGTACTTCTGCATATCTGATCTCCTGCCAGTCGGTACCCGAATACGGAAGATTGGAAGCTGAAATGCTTGGATCGACAGCCTTACGGCAATAAAAACCGGTAGAAGTAGATCCACTTTGTTCTGTTGTTTTAGTTGAAGTATTAGTTTTGTTACTATAATAATTATAAGTCCACAACCTGTAATTAGGGTTACTTTGCAGCGGCCAAACGCAACCGTTATAGGCTATTGTTTGATTAAAGCGCGGATCGCGGTTATCAAAGAAATGAACAGGATCGTAAGCATACTTGGTGGAAGTACCGGGCGCTTTACCATCCAACATCGGAAAAGCCGCAACTTCGGTCCAGGTTGGGTTATCGGCACCGCCACCACCTAAAGCCTTAGGCTCGTTACTGGATGTATAACCGTTATTATCCTGGCCGTTTGCGTCGTTAAAAGTATTATATTCAGTTACCATAACCGCTTCCGAATTTTGGGGAGCGGTACCATTTGCACCTTCTGTGGTCCACATGGTCACATCTTCTTTAGGGTATAAACCATAACCGTGTGAGCTAAGTGTGGTGATAGCATCTGTACTTGCCTGGTAAGCAGCTTGCCAACGTGTAACATCGCCTGTAGTATTAAATTCCGGGCTTGCCCAGGTTAATAATACCCTGCCTAAAAATGCCTGTGCAGCGCCTTTGGTAATACGGCCATAGTCGGCAGCCGGCCAGCCGCCCGGCAGATAGGCAATAGCGGTATCCAAATCGGCTACAATTTGGTTAAAGGTTTGTGTTGTGGTATTACGGGGTAATGCGTCGGCTAATTTTGTAGCATCGCCAACAACGGGTAAAGTATTTAAAACCAGCGGCACACCACCATATAACTTTACAAGATCAAAATAACGATATGCCCTCCAGAAACAAGCCTGTGCTTTAAACCTGTTTTTAGTACCAACAGGTATCGGGCTGGCAACAAGGTTTTCAATAAAATCGTTTATGTTACGGATCTTGGCGTAGTTGTTACTATTAGTGTTAGCGGTACCGACATCTGCAATACTTGCCGCAGTAACCGTACCTGATGTAACGATGTTGTTTGAATAGTTCTCTTCGCAAAGGTTACCATAACCGATGCCGCCGAGTGTGCTGCCCGAGCTGACACCAGCCCATGATGGCAGGTTGGCTGAATAAATTGTGTTGATATACTGTACAGCTACTACCGAGTCGCTAAAAAGAAGCGTTGAGGTATAAGTAGTTTCGGGTACTTTATCTGCAAGTACCTTTTTGCAACTTGAATAAAGCACTGTTGACAACAACAGGCCTGCTAATGCTATGTAATATAATTTTTTCATTGTCTTAATAATTAAAAACCTGCATTTAAACCGAATGTAATTGTCCTCAGCTGAGGGTATGCGTTGGTTGGTGAACCTGCTGCCCTGTAACCTTCAGGATATGGATTGTATAAGCTGAGCGCATTTGTGCATTGCCCAAATAGACGTGCATTTGCAAGGCCCACATGTTTTATCCATCTTGCAGGTAAAGAATAGGACAGGTTAACTTGTGAGATATTCCAGCTAAAGCTGCTGATTTCCCAAAAACTGCTTACTACGTTATAATCGCCTGTATAATATGGTGCAGGTAGTTTTGCATTAGGCGTTTGGGGTGTCCAGTAGCCTTCATTCCAAATTGCAAGCCTGTTTTCGTCCAAATCGTCCTTACCTGTAGTATAGCCGGTTAAATCGGCACCCGGGATGTTTGATAAACCGCCCCATGAAAGACCTGAAACCACGTTAAGGCTTACTGATTTATAGCTAAACCCGAAATTTAAGCCTGCACTGTTGTGATTGCTTGCTTTTTTCGACAGGTATCGTTGGTCATTAATATCATTAGTAATAACACCGTCACCGTTCTCATCAACATAGTTTAACATGCCCGGTGCAGGTGTTAAACCTAATATTTTTACATTACCTGCACCACCTGCAGCTGCAGCCCTTTGTGCAATGATCTGGTTTGCCTGGTCCTGGTTACGGATAACGCCTAAGCTTTCCAGTCCTAATAAACCACCGTCGTCAGATTTACCTGTGCGGTCTTCAAAGGTGCCTGCTAAACCTGCAGTTTGAGGTTCCCTGATGTTTTTATCATCGCTCCAGCCATAAAATGCTGTAACGTTATATCCCCAATCCTCGTTGATATGATCTCTCCAGGTAATGGTAACTTCTGTACCGAAGTTGTTTGCACTGGCAAAGTTTTCTACCGGTGCTGTATTACCTACAAGGAATGGAACTGCGGCCGATGTTTGTGCAAGCATATCATAGCCATGTGTCCAGAAATAATCGAGTGTTACGCTTAAACGGCTTTTCAGAAATGCCGCATCTATACCGTAGTCGGTTTCAAATTTATGATCCCAGGTAGCATAAGGATTTGGCAGTGCTGTTGGTGCAATACCATTTCCGCGCTCGCCTTCATTAAATACAGCGCCGCCGCTGCTTCCTGTTTTTACGTTGTACTGTTGGAAATATCCATACGCACTTGGATTTACGTTATTAGCGCCCAATAAGCCAAAGCTTGCCCTTACCTTTAATTGGTCTACCCATGGCGCAGCTTTTTTGAAAAAGTCCTGGTTAGAAATCACATAGCCCAATGATAACTGGCCAAAGGTGCCCCATCTTCTGCCTGGTGCAAAAAATGTGGTACCGTCCTCGCGGGCTGATATCTGCGCAAGGTAAGTGCCGTTATAATCGTAATTCACACGCTCTACAAAAGACTGAACAGCAGTTTCATAAACCTGGCTGTTGGCCTGGTTTGTGGCCTGAACGCCTGTTGCAAAGTTATAGTTAGGTAAAGCGCCTACGATTGGGCTCTGTTCACTTGTTGTAACTCCATCGCCACTGCCACCTCTTTCCTCGTACAATGCAATTGCACTGATGTTATTTTTACCAAAACTATGCTGATAGTTGATCTTTGCATCTATCTGGTATGTCTTTATCAAATCGGGGTTAAAAGTTATATCATTACCATTTTGAATTGAAATCGGATTACCTTTTATAGTACCGCCTGGTATATGAGAGTTTTCGCCTGTAAAGGTGTATGTATAATAGTTAAATGCAGTTCCGTACTGTGTAGGGAATGATGAATTGATGTTATTGTCAAAAGACAGGCCGAATGACAAGCCTTTAACCCATGGAATTTCATAGTCTACATGGGCCAAAAGGTTGGTAATATAATCCGGATGCTGCTCAAAGTTATCAGAGTTTTGGAAAAGCGGGAAATTGATATTGTCCTGCGAGGCGCCATTACTTTGATAGTTTTGCAAATAAACGGGGTTACCGTTTATTGAATATGGCACCCATGGTAAGTGCTCGCCTAATAATATAACGTCGTTGTTAAGATTCTCTCCTGAATATTTCATCCAGAATTCCTTATCGAACGAATAATTGAAATCGAGGTTTAAACCTACTGTTAAACCTTTTGCGGGTTTTGTTTCCACACTGGCGCGTACACCCCATTTGTAGTTTTCAAGCCCTGAAAAGTTTGCGTTTTGGTTGGTAAAATCGCCTGCTATAAAATATGTTGTTTTATCGTTACCGCCTTGTACAGTGAGGTTTTCATGCTCAACATCAGCTGCGTGAAAGTAATCTTTAAGCCAATTTTGGTTATTTGCCGGGTTGGCAATGTAAGCCAACTCATCCGGCGTATACCAGTTTGTATTTTTGTTGAGTTTGTTACCGTTTACATAACCGCCTGTATCTATCACGTTTCCTGATGGTACACCGTTAGGATATGCAACACTCATATAGGTTACCGCATTGCTCCAGTTAGCCATTTGTATACCTGTAAGGTATTGCGGCAGCTTTACAGCGCTTGCAGTACCAAATTGTGTGCTGAAACTAATTTTAGGCGCACCTATCCTGCCTTTTTTAGTACGTACTAAAATCGCGCCGGCGCCACCTGATACACCGTAAATAGCGGCTTCAGCATCCTTTAGAATAGAGACATTCTCAATTTCACTTGCGTCCAGCAGGTCGAAATCTGCTTGCGTGCGTACCTGGTCATCTATAATGAACAATGGGGTTTGGGCAACTGTTGAGAATGATGTAGGGTTACGTATAGTCACACTACCGGTTGCCTGGCCGGGACGGTTGTTTTCAACAATGCTCAGGTTAACAGTTTGGCCGCTCAAAGTTCCAAGAAAGTTAAGGCCTGGTATGTCCTGCACATCCTTAGGGTTTATTGTAGCTACCGAACCGGTTAAAGTGGCCTTCTTTTGCTCACCGTAACCTACTACTACTACTTCATCAAGGTTGTTGTTAGTTGGCGCCAATTTAAAATCGGCGTTCATCTCACCAACCCGCAAAGTTTTCTCCTGATAAGAGTATCCCACGAATGAAACGCCTATTACAACGTTTTGCAGGTTTGTTACCCTGATGGAGTACTTACCGTTGGCATCAGTTGCTGCAGAAGCTTTGCTGCCTTTAACCTGCACGGTAACGCCAGGCATAGGTAAGTCTTTTTCATCCACAACATTACCTGAAACCGTACGATCCTGGTCCTGGGCCTTTAGTACATTGCAGAGCAGCAATAGTACTGAAAGAATGAGGTAAATTTTTCTCATAAAAATTTAAGTTAAATAAAATTGATGTATGGTTAATTATTGGTTTTTCTTTTTTTTATTTATCCATTAGTTTTTTGCTGCTGCCGTGCTTTTATACGTTGCTGCCAGTCGTCCTCAGCCTTTTTCATATCGTACCCCTGTTTTGACAGGTAGTTGTTTATACGGCCTTTGTATTTACCAAACACCGCATGTTTTTTCTCCGACGACTCGGCATCAATAGCGAGCTCACGTGCTTCAACCAGCCAGGCTTTTATCTGTGCTTTCTGCGCATCGGTAAGGGTTGGTAATTCGTCAAGGTAAGCACCATAAGTTACGCCAAGTATATTATAGGTCATGGCGTCTTTTACTTTATCAATTTGCTCAGGGGAAAGCTCTGCGGATAGTTTTGCAAGATAGGCGGCGTGCGCCTGGTTCAGTTGAAGACCGGTTGCGCTGTCAAGTGCTGCTGTTTGGGCTGTCGCTTTAGCTTTGTCGTCACCGGCTTGCGCTTTGATATCTTTTGCTTTTGCGTTACGGGTATCGTGAATGATGCCCAATGTACGGTATTGATCAACGACAATCCCTTCAACCTTCTTAAATTTTACAGAATCGGTTAGGCCAAGTGAAGAAACAATTTTCTCAGACCTCTTGGTAATTACCTGCGTGTAGTTATCCTGATCGGCTGCTGTATTGCTATTTTGTGCAAATGATACGGCTGTTGCCGAAAGGAACAGGGCAACTGCCAGGATATATTTTTTTATAGTCATCATCGATAATTTAGTCCACTTTAAATGCGCAAAATTGAGCGTTATTTTAAGTGTATTTTCAACAATCATTAGGCCTGCCAATCGAAAGCTGAGCTAACCTTGTTGTGAATTATATATTTAGTTACTGGTTTATATGCGTAGAATAGTTATTAATACTATAAAACTATTTACATAACAAATATGGATTATAGCCATTCGCTATTACTACCCGTATTTATCAACTTATTGTATGATTTTATCATGACAAATTATTGCAACTCTCTGCAGAAGTGTATACATTTGACTTTATATACAGGATAGTATAGCAACCTGCATTTGTGCCCTTTAAGCGGACCAAGCGCTATTCCTGCTTCGTCCGTACCAATTATACGTTTAAAAGTAGTTTAACATACATGAAACCGCATTTCTTAAAAGTACCTGTACAGCCACGTAACTCATTCAGTATCAGGCACGACATATTGCCTACATTCAGAGGAATATGGCATTATCACCCTGAGCTTGAGCTGCATTATGTTATAAAAGGCGAAGGTGTGCGGTTCATCGGTGATAATATCAGCAACTTTTCGGCTGGCGAAATTTTGTTACTCGGTGAGAAACTCCCTCATTGCTGGCGTTGTAAAGAGGAATATTTTAAACCGGATTCGGGGTTAAATGTAGAGGTAATTGTTATACATTTTTTGCCTGACTGCCTCGGCCGCTACATGCTGAACCTACCCGAGGCATATATGCTAAACAAACTTTTTGAGCGGGCGAAGAGCGGCATTATAGTAAACGGACAGGCAAAAGACCAACTGGCAAAGCTGATGCGTTCGGCAGTGAATGCCACTAATCTCGATCGTATCATAGTATTATTATCTATATTAAAGGTATTGGCCGAAAATGAAGATTTCGACCCGATAACCTTGTCGCACAATGAGTTCCATGAGTCGAACGAATCGGATACCATACGTCTCAACAAAGTGTGCTCTTACACGCTTGCCAAGTATAAAAAAGAAATTACATTACAGGAGATAGCATCGATAGCCAACCTTAGCGTAACCTCATTCTGCCGCTACTTTAAGCTGATGACAAAGAAAACTTATTCGGATTTTTTAACGGAGATACGGATAAGCCATGCCTGCCGCTTTTTAATCGAAGACAAAATGCCGACGGAAGTGATCTGTTTTGAATGCGGATTCAACAACATCTCCAATTTCTACCGGCATTTTAAAAAGGTCACCAACATGACGCCGCTAGAATACAAACGCGGCTATGCAAAAGCGCAACCTGCTGATTACAAATAAGAACCGATACCAATATCGCTTTTGAGCTTCGTATAATTCCCGTACAAATCATCAATCTGGGTACGTACTGAAGGTTTAAACACGCCTACGTTTCGCCTGGTGATAGTTGAAATGTCCAAACCACGCTTGGTAAGCCAATATTTAGCAATGATCGGGTAAACGCTGTGCATTACGCCCATGTTATCTATCAAAAACTTCTGCACCTCGTTTACTTCCTGTGTCAATGCTTCATCAGCATAATGATCACACAACCAAACAATTAGCTCAGGGAAAAAATTGCCCTGGATGCAGGATAATCCTGCCGAACCTGCTTTTAGCGATTCAACAGCATGTCCCATATAGGCGTCATACAAGCCAAATTCGGGGTTTACTTCTTCAGCCTTTAGCTTTTCCCGCACTTGGTTTATATCCAGGCAGGTATCCTTATGATATATTATCCTGCCGGTTTTCGCAAATTTTATCAATTGCTCGGGTTTGAGCAATCTTTTATAAGGTTCAGGACATTCATAAAAGCCTAGTGGGATGTCTTCGGTCTGGCTAAAGAGATCGAATACACGCCCTTCAAATACCTCATCACTCTCGTCTTGATCAGCCAATAAGCTGGTGATCAGTATCACGGCATCTGCACCGGTATCGCGTACGCGCTTTATAAAATCAGCCTGCTTGCTAACCGGCCCGCCGAAAGTTCCGGTAGCTACTACGGGAATGGCTGTTCCTGCGATCTTTATTACATGTTTTATAAGTTGCAGGCGCTCTTCATCTTCCAGCTCATACATTTCGCTTGATAGGCAATTGGCAAAAAGCCCGGCGGCGCCCGCGTTAAGGTAGAGTTCGGTGAGGTTTGTTAAGCCATCATAGTCGATATCGCCGTTGTTTTTAAATGGTGTTAGCATTACAGGGATAAAGCCTTTTTTCGTCGCATTCATATTCATATTCATTTATGCAACAGCGCGTTGCTTGAAAAACTCTTTGATCTTTGTTAGTATAATTCCTGTTAAAAGGATGGTTAAAGTACCGATCACGATGGTCATGTTCGTATTCAGCGTGTTGCGTAATGCACTGTATTGCTGCGGGATAATTGAAGGAAACGTCAGCCACAGAATCACCAGCGAACCAATACACGCTGCAATTATCGCCTCGTGGTTTTTAGTTTGCCGGCTGATCAGCGCCAGCAAGAACAGCCCTAACATACCTCCCGCGAAAATGCCCGAAAGCTGCCACCACACATCCAGTACACTCTTCACACCAATAATTGAAATGGCCGCGGCCATCCCTCCTACACCAAATATCACCGTGGCAATATGCAGCAGGCGCAGCATTTGTTTGTCATTAATGCCGGGCTTAAAGTATCTTTTGTAGATGTCCACAGAGAAAACCGTAGCAGATGCATTCATACCCGAGCTGATAGTGCTCATGGCTGCCGCAAGTATGGCGGAAACGATGAGGCCGGTTACGCCTACCGGGATATTGGCTACCATGAAATTCGGCATAACTTTATCGCCGTAATCGGCAGGTTTTAAGGCAGTTGCCGCAGCATTGATCTGCGCCAAAGGAGCGCCATGGCCGAGCCGTTCCATTGCTACCTGTTGTTTAATGTCGTTTATCAGCGCCGGATGTACCGAATAATAAGCAAACAAACTGGTGCCGATGATGCAAAATAGCAGCGACGCCGGCATGTACATGGCCACGCAGATCCATACTGATTTCCGTGCCTGTGGCTCAGACGAGGCCGCATGATAACGTTGTACATAGTTTTGATCGACGCCGAAATTATTGAGGTTAATAAAAAACCCGTACAGCAATATCACCCAAAATGTAGGCTGGGTAAAATTTGCAGAAAAGCTGCCAAGCGACAATTTATGCTGACTGGTACTAATATCTACGATCTGTTTTATCCCCCCGGGCATATTTATAATAACAAGGTAAAGTATGAGCAAAGCGCCCAGTGTTTTTATGATAGCCTGTGCAACTTCCGTCCATATAACTGCCTCGATGCCACCCATAACCGTATAAACGATGATACAAAGCCCAATCACGATCATGATGGTTTTCATATCAAACCCGGTAAGCGCCTGCAGCACAAGTGCGATGCCAAAGAATATAGATCCCATTCGCGCGATCTGCGTAAGCAGGAAACAAACTACGGTAAATGTCCGCGCCCATGCGCCAAAACGTTTCTCGAAATGGGTATAGGCGGATATTTCGCCGGTGTTACGGTAAAATGGTACAAAATACTTGTTGGCAACCCAGGCAGCCAGCGGCATCGACAAGCTAAAAACATACACATTCCAGTCGCTGCCAAACGTTTTCCCCGGAACGCCTAAAAATGTATTACTGCTTAAAAAAGTTGCATAAATTGACATACCAATCGCCCAGCCGGGAATACGGCCCAGACCACTGGTAAATTGCCTGGCGCTTTTATTCTTCCTGGAAAAATAAAAACCAACCAGCAGCATTGCGCACAGGTATAATATTATAACGCCGATATCGATTATGTGCAGCTGCCGCCCCATCTATCTGAAATGTAAGTAATATGAAATGCTGATTACCGCAGGTTTATATTCTTAAAATAAAATAACAAAGCTATTACAGGCCTCATTTTTTTCTTATGAAATATTTGCCTGTTATTGTAATATCATGTCTATTTAAGTGTAAAAATAACACTAATTAATTATTCTGATTTGGCAAGAGATTTTGCGCTCGCTAACCCAACTGATGAAGCTTCAATATTAATGCTTCCAGGCTTCTTATCCGATTGAACGATCACCAGGCACATCCCATGAAAAGCTTTCCTACAGTTTGCCTTGAAGGACTCCAGATCTGATTGCGAGCCATTGTCTACCCCGGCAATTTTACCGGGGCCGGTTATTTTAAAATATACAAGGTTATCGGCATCCGGTACAATATTGCCGTCCTTATCTGTTATTTTAACGGTGAAGTATGATAAGTCCTTACCATCCGCTTTTATAACCCGCCTGTCTGCTACCATTACAACTTTCGCGGCCGGGCCGGCAGTATGTATTTCTTTTATCAATACAATTTTTCCATTCCGGCGCGAAATCGCTTTTAAAGTTCCCGGCTCATACTTCACTTTCCAGTTTACGTGCAGGCTATCGCCAGTTTTACGCTTAACGCCAAGCGAGCGGCCATTGAGAAACAATTCCACCTCATCAGCCTGGCTGTAGTATGCCCAAACGTCAATTATTTGTCCCGGTTTCCAGTTCCAATGCGGCAATAGGTGCAGAACAGGTTTGTTCGTCCACTCGCTTTGGTACATGTAGTATATGTCTTTGGGAAACCCGGCAAGGTCAATGATCCCGAAATACGAGCTGCGTGCGGGCCATGGATATGGCGTAGGTTCGCCGATGTAATCGAAACCCGTCCAGACAAACAATCCCGAAAGAAAATCATACTTTTTAATCACTTTCCAGGTATCCTCATGGGTTGCACCCCAGTAGGCGACCACGTTATCATAAGCTGTTATGGCAAATTCCGGGTTGCCTTTGAATGGCGCCTTTGCACTTGTAGGCCAATGACGGGTTGAATCGGTTGGCTGCTCGTAAAAACCGCGTGTTTCATAGGCTGAGGTGGTTTCGGTGGCGATAAATTTCTGGCCGGGATAGTTTTTCGGAAAATCGGGCCAGGCTTCGGGATGGTAATTGAAGCCAATGACATCCAGCGCGCCTGATTGATAGATGAAATTCTTTTTCGGATCGGCTTCACTTAAAGCTGATGTTACCGAGCGGGTGTTATCGATATTCTTTACAATGCCGACCAATTCCTTCGTTATCGAAATGCCTGTTGTGTCAAACTGTTCCCTTATTTCGTTGCCAACGCTCCACATAAATACAGATGGATGGTTACGGTCGCGCAATATTTGATCCTGCAGGTCGCGGACGTGCCATTGCGCCCAATCTTCATGGTAATCGTGCTTGCTTTTCTTCTTCGCCCACATATCAAACGCCTCGTCTAGTACCAGTAAACCCATCTTATCACACAGGTCTAAAAATTCAGGGGCGGGCGGGTTGTGCGAAGTACGGATGGCATTGCAGCCCATATCTTTTAATAATTGCAGTTGCCTTTCGATCGCGCGGGTATTTACTGCAGCACCCAGAGCGCCTTCGTCATGATGCAGGCAAACGCCTTTTATCTTCATGCTTTTGCCGTTAAGGAAAAAGCCTTTTTGCGCGTCGAACTGAAATGAACGAATGCCAATCTTATAAGTTTCACTGTACAAGGTCTTGCCACCTGCCAATAATTGCACTATGACAGAGTACAGGTGCGGATGATCAACTGACCACAACTCCGGGTTCTTTATGATGAGCTCACGATCAGCCGACCCTTTTATTGATGAAGTATCTTTGGCTACAATATTTCTTGCTTCATCCAATATCGTGATCTCTAATGGGATCGGTTCAGGAGCGTTTTCAACCGAAGTGCTGATGTGTACTGTTGCAGCTTTATCGGTGACAGTTGGCGTAGTGATAAACGTGCCCCATTTTTTTAAATGAACCGGAAATTCATAACTCAGCCACACATTGCGGTAAATGCCCGAACCGCTATACCAGCGGGAGTTTGGCTGGTCTGAGTTATCAACCCTCACAGTTATCGTATTTTTTGCATTGAAGTTGAGGTAAGGCGTAAGATAATAGCTGAAGGACACATACCCATTAGGCCGTTTGCCCAGATAATGACCATTTATCCAAACCTCGCTGTTGTGATAAACGCCATCAAAATTAATAAATACCTCTTTTTGCAATTTGGTATCATAGGCTAGTGTAAACGTTTTCCGGTACCAGCCAATACCTGCGGGTAAACCGCCTTCAGCTTGTGTGGTTGTGTTTTTTTCGCTGAAATTACCTTCTATGCTCCAGTCGTGCGGAAGATCAAGCTTACGCCATTTCGTATCATTATAACCGGGATTTTTGGCAAGGCTGTCATCGCCCAGCATAAAGCGCCAGTTATCATCGAAATTGACTATGCGCTGCGCGGACGCATGCAAACAGATGCAGGTGCTAAAAAGAAATATGGTTACAATTCGCCGCATCATCTCTCTATTTTTTCTTAACCGGCGGCGCTACAAAATTCACGCTGCTTTTGCCTATGTCTTTTGATGTTGCTACCGCGATGCCACGTTGCTGTGATTTATCAACCGCGCAATAGAAATGGTAAACCGTACCTTTCCAGTAGATGACGCATGATTTATGCGCAAATTCGTTATCAAATGGCTCTGACGACTGAATGAGCTTTTCGCCATTCCAATCCGTCCAATGCACCAGGTCGTAGGAGCAGGCAAAGCGGTTAAATACACCACCCGGACCAGTTTTCCAGAAAGCTCCGAAGTAAAACATTACGTAAACATTGCCTATTTTCTGGATCCATGGGTCGCCGGTGATACCGGGGCCATGGTTTAGCACCGGATCTTTGCCGTAGCGTGTCCAATGCACCATATCGTCGGAAGTTGCCAGACCGATACGCTCGGCGCCGCGCTTTTTATCCACACTATCGCCATTGGCATTGTAATACATCAGGAAGGGATGCCCGGTGAGTTTTGATTTATCCCAGATGACAGTTTCCTTATATTGAATATGGTTATCCCACCAGCTAACGGTTGAATCCTCCGGCGACAACACATAATGGCCTAATCGTTTCCATTCATGCGGTTTTGACGGATCATCACTTGTATAGGCAAGGCTAATAGCCAGTTTACCCTTTTCATAACCACGCTCGTGCCCGCCGAAGTACGACATCCAGTATTTGCCATCGTATTTCTGCAGCTCGTATGAGCCGCCCCATTTCAAGTCTTCCAGCCCTACATAACCCGCTTTCTGGTTATTGTCCCAATCGGTAGTATCGGAGAATGACAGCATATGGCCTTCTGTCGACCAATGCAACAGGTCATCGCTTTTTGCCAGCCATGTTTCATATCCCCGGCCATTGAAAACCAAATAACTCATAAACCACTTACCGCTTTTGCGGAAAACGGTCGGGCAATCCACCTTTTTAGAATTGTCTTCGGGGACGATCACCATCCCATATTTATAAGGCGTTTTCACCTGGTTATAAACATCCTGCATCACGTTATCGGGCACTTTATTTACATCCGATTGTGCAAATGCCGACCCGATTAATGTGATTGTCAGGAGGATAGCCGATAGTATATTTTTAAACTTCATATCGATATTTAATAGATTGAAACAAAATGATAAATACCTGAACCTGTTTTGATGAGTGCCCTGCCATCTGTATAATTCACAGCTGAAACTGATTTTCCATCCTCAGTAACTTTAGAACCTTTTTTTGACGGCAGGCAGATGGTTGCGGTAGTATTCGCGGGGATTTGAACAGTTAATTCAAATTTGCCGTTGGCTTTTTTCCAGTCGCTAACGATCACACCATACGGCGAGTTATAGCTTGCTTTAGCAAATGTAATATCGCCAACCAATTCCGGTTTGATCTCGATCTTGTTGAAAGCGACACCACCCGTGGCCTGCCTGATGCCGGCCAACCCTTCATAAAACCATTCCATCAGTTCGCCCAGCATAAAATGGTCTTGCGAAGCGCCGCCCATCGCCCAGGATTCGGTAAGCGAAGTTGCGCCATGCGTTACCTGGTAGCCATAACCCGGTACATCCGTACGGCTGTTCATATCGAAGATCACATCAGAGCGCCCGCCATCTTCCAGTGATTTTAACAGGTATTTAAACCCGATATCACCGGAGGTAAGCGCATTGTTATGATCGCGGAGGTCTTTTACGATATTATCAGTAACTGCCTGTTTGTTAAGCGGTCCAGCTAAACCCATATAAACGGAAATGGCGTTGGATGTTTGACTGCCGGTGCCGTATTGCCCCGTTTGCTGGTTGAAGAACATCTTGTTGTAAGCCTGCTTCACGCCTGCAGACAGCTTTTCATAGGCTTCGGCATCAGACGTTTTACCTAACAGACGGGCGATACGCACCGCTATGCGCAGGTCGTAATAATAAAATGCAGTAGCGGTTAGTCCCTTAGGCGTCAGTTGCGAAAAACCCGGTGCTTTCGGGCCAAGGTCGTACCAGTCGCCAAGGCCTTGTGTGAGGATATTGGCGTTTGCTTTTGTACCGAGATAAGCAAGGTAGCGCGTCATCATATCATAGTTGTCCGCCAAAACCTCCTTATCGCCATACCATTGATAAACATACCACGGCAGGATAATGGCATTGCTCCCCCACTCCGGCGAATCGCGGAAAGGATCGCCGAATTTGGTGAACTCAGGCGCTATCTCGGGTATCAAACCTTCGGGGGTTTGCGCGTAGCGCATATCGTTAATGCATTTCAACGCCAAACGATGCGTATCAAAATTGTAATGCAGCGAGTTGCCCACCAGGTGCGCTTCTTCCAGCCAGCCCAGCTTTTCGCGATGCGGGCAATCAGTAAACAAGCTGGCGAGGTTGCTTTTGATAGACCAGTTGATCAGTTTGTAAACACGATTGAACAGTTCAGATGAGCACTCGAAACTGCCCACGCTATCCGCAGCATTGCGTGTATGAAGGCCTTTGATATTTAAAATTACAGGCAGATTGCCCGCATTTGTTTCACCTTGAGGGATACCACCATCAACCTGTAAATACCTGAACCCGTAATAGGTGAATTGCGGATGCCAGGTTTCGGGACGGCCGCCCTTTAAAATGTAATTATAATAATGTGGCTTACCTGAGCCGTTTTGATTAGCAGTGCCGTCGGGATGAAGTATTTCTGCAGGAGTAATGCGTACGGTATCGCCTTTTTTGCCCTGAACGGTGATTTCAGGTATACCTGAAGCATTCTGACCCAGATCGTAAACCCATTCCGCCGGCGAGATTTGCTTTTTGCTTACGGGTGTAAATTCCTGCATCACTTTCAAGGGATCGGCGGCCTGTGCATCCAATTGCGGCGGGCCTTTTACGATCACTGCATTTTGCCATTGTGCATCGTTAAAGTTATTGGTGTTCCATCCCGGCTGCTCCAGGTTGGCATTGTAATCTTCGCCCCCGTAAATGCTGGTAAATATTACCGGGCCGGGTGCAGTTTTCCAGCTTTCGTCGCTTACGAGGCCGCCTGTTGTGCCGTCGGTATATTCAATTAACAGGCGGCAGATCATTTTTGGATAGCCGTAAGCGCCGGTCATTTTGCGGTAGCGTTTATCGCGGGGGATAAAGTAAAAGCCATTGCCCAGCATTACGCCGATGGTATTTTGGCCTTGCTGAAGTTTTGGGGTGATATCAAACGGCACATACAATGCTTGTTTATCATATTGCACCCATCCCGGGTCGAGGAAGTGATCGCCGACCTTTGCTCCGTTCAGGCTCATATCGAAATGACCCAGACCGCAGATGTAAAGTGTGGCTTTTTTAACTTTTTTGCTGATCGTAAATGTTTTGCGCAGCAATGGCAGCACATCGTTTACCGGCGGCAAGCCTTTCGGCCCGCGGTTACCGGGGAATGGCACCATGCGCATGCTATCGGGCATTTGCGCGTAGGCTATCCATTTAGCGCCCTGCCAGTTGGTAGAGTTTAACAGGCCCATTTGCCATTGCGCTGCACTGCTCCATTGCGAAACGCGGGTATGGTTATCCCAAACCATCACTTTCCAGTAATAAGTTTTGGCAGATTCGAGCGGTTTGCCTTTGTAGGTGATTTGAATGGAGGCGGAAGAAGTGATCTTTTTTGAATCCCAGAGATTGCCACTGTTCTTATCCAGATCAGACTGATTATCTGCAACCAGGATGTGATACGAAGTTTGCATTACATCATGCCCATTCGCCTTTAGCTTCCAACTTAATTTTGGCGATGCAGCTTCAACTCCTGCCGGGTTGCTGGCGTATTCGCATTGCAGATCAGTAACCTGCAAACTCTGTGCAAACAGCTGCACCGGTAAAATCAACAACAAGCAGGCGAATATCTTTTTCATCGATTTTTAATTCATTTATTGCATTTCAAACCCGGTTAATATCAATCCATTAGCATCCGTTGCCGTCAAGATCAATTTATAATTCCCGGCGTTGATGTTGCCATTGGTTGTAATGTTTATGGTGCCCGATTTCCCTTTCAGCACAGGTTTAAAGCTTAATGTTTCCGTTTTAAGGATCACACCATTCGGATCTTGTAACTGGAGTTTGGCAGAAAGCGTTTTTTCGCTGCTATTTAAATATTTGAACCGGAAAGTGTAGGTATCCGCTACACCGGGAGCAGCCGTAAAACTAGCAACGCCACCTGTATTTGCTGTAAAACGAACTACTTTTTTATTGCCTACCGTATCCAGCGCAACACCATTACCCTGCAAAATAGCATTGGCAACACCATAGTTCACACTTCGTTTCAGATCGGTTGCAGGCTCAAGCGTAGTGACCGGCAAAACTGCCACGATGTAACCATTGCCATTTGCCGATGCGCCCATATTAACGGTTTGATTTGCTGTAAAACGTTTTTTGTATAACGGCAACAGCGTACCACTGTTTTCGTTGGTTTGTATGGTTAACCCGGTCGGCTGATATTCTTTTAACCAGGCAGGGCGATCTGCTTCTTTAGCATTAATCCCTATAAACACATCAGCAGCAACGGGAACTACAAAACTGCCGCCTTCATCTTGTGCAGACAAATGATGGGGCGGCTTTATCCAATCAGCCCCATATAAAACAGGCGGCAGATCATTGAACAGCACATCAGCATCGGTATAAGCTTTTTGCCCGATATCCATCCATGATTCTATTTTCCAATTGTTGCCTGTAGTTCTTAAATCTTTTATCGAATTCTCCGAAGGCTGCGCAGCAACGGCTTTTTTATCAGTTGTGCTGATCGCGATGGCTGAAATGATTGCCTCACCTGCTGCTACGTGCGGGAATGAGATTTCCAGCTGACCACCAGTGACGTGTACGTTTATAGTTTTTTTCAATGCATTATCAGTGCCTGCTTCTTTCCAGATATCAAGGTCTTTTATCGCTGTTTTGCCATTCACCGCCACATCAAACAGGCGCCAGCCTGTGCAATCCATGCCGCCGCCAATACCATACCATGGTTCGGTAAAGTATAGCTCTACTTTGTAATCGCCGTCCGGTACCGGGAATTGATATTTCAGCTTATTTGTACCGAAACGATAGGTTTGAAATAGTTGCTGGTCGTCGGTTGATCTGATCTCATCGAAACTGCGCTGCTGGCTGGCGAAAAAAGCCGGCATACCGGGGAAATCATCCGTCCATGATAATGAACCCCAGGTTTTTCCGCTTGTTTTATGTACATCTGCCATCCATAAGTGCCCTTGCTTATCGGTATAATCCGAACCGCCGCAATTCACCCGGTATAAGTAATTATAGCCTGCGATAGGTTTCAGTAGCGCTTCATTTTTGATGATCATAGGAGGCCGCGGTGCAGCCGGTAAATTGTTAAGCACAATATAATCCTGCGCTACAATTTTGCCGTTTACATAACCTTTGGCGTATAATATATTGGTTTTAACATCCACATTATCCCATTGAAAATGTGTGCCTACACCTTTCCTTGTTTTTATGGTGCCAAACGGATCCAATTCCACCGAATCGCAATTGGAATAAACGGTGATGCTGTCTTTTTTGCCCGCTTTTAACCACCGGTTTGGCCAGGTATGCGACACGATGTACACCATCGGCTCTTTTATCTTATCAGCATAATTGGCGCGGTACATATAAAAGGCATCCGTTGGTTGTCCCCAAACGGTGAAAAGTCCCTTATAATTTACCGGACCAACACGGTCGAGCTCACGCTGCCCCTCGCCGCCCTGCGTACGACCGGGATTTTCGTGCGAATACAGCAGCCATGCAAATTGCCCGGCAACGCTGTTCTTTACCGAATCCGCCAAATGCACTTTTTCTTCCAGCAACTGCGTCATCCGGTCTTCGCTTAAAATGCTGGTTTGCAGGAACGAGCCGCTGGTATGCAAGTCGAGACTGCGCCAGCCGCCATACTCACCAACCAATAATTCCTTTTGCAGGTCGCCGCCATATTTCAGCGGGTCGCCGCCATAGGTACCCGACCAGTTTTGCGGCACGTCCCAATCCGTACCTCTGCCACCATTGCAGGTAGTGATCTTACGTTGCGATGAAGCAGTCGGGTCGAGACTGCGGATGATGTCCGAGCATTCCTTGGCAAAATCTTCCGGCAGGCGGCTTTCGTTTTGCAATCCCCACAGGATAACTGACGGACTGTTGCGGCGCTCTTTGATCCAATCCCTCAATAAAGCTTTAAAATTCTCCCTGAATTGCGGCGTATCATACCAGATGTGCGCCGTATACTGCGGCCACCAAAGTATGCCGAGCTGATCCCAATATTTTTGATATTCGAGATTATGCGGCTGGTGCGCATCGCGGAAAGCATTGAAACCTGCAGCGCGTAATTGCATTACCCTCGCCCTGATCTCTGCATTGCTAAAGGCCTGGCTGTTGCCCATTAAATGCTCATATTCGGCTATGCCATTGATGAAAACCGGTTTACCGTTCAAGTAAAAACGGCCATCTCCATTATTTCTGCCTATCGGCCAGCTGATCCAGCGGATACCGTAAGGTGTTTTTGTTTTATCAACTATTTTTCCGTTGATGATGACTTGTGTTGAAACAGTGTACAAGTACGGATCGGTTAACGACCATAAATGCACATGGCTTATGTTTGAAATCTCCTGCTTGGCCACAATCTCAGCATTCGCACCTAAATTAGCTTGTGATTTTGTTTGCGCGACTACTTTTCCTTTTGCATCGAACAGTTCGTTTACTATCGTTACCGAGCATGGCTTGCTATCATTATTCTTTACTTCCGTTTCGAGGTTCAGCGTCGCCGATCTTTCGGAAACCGTGGTATCATTCCAGATATGAACGCCAAAAGGTTGTATCCTCACGGGATTGGTAACGATCAGATGTACAGGTCTGAAAATCCCCATCGGCTGCGAGCCTTCTGAAAAACCGGGATCGTCCGAGCAGCCGCCGCAAACCCAGGGCAGATCCTTGATAAATGCAGGATGATCGGCGCGTACGCAAAGCAAATTTGCACCTGTTTTGATGGCTTTTGTAGCGTCGATGGTAAAAGTGGTTCGACCGCCAACATGGTAGCCGATCTTTACGCCATTGAGCCAGACCGTGGCATATGAACCTACGCCTTCGAAGTATAAGAAATATCTTTTTGTTGTGCTTTTTTGAGCGATGTTGAATGACCTGCGATACCAGGCATAACCGTGCAGGTTGCCATGTTTAAGGCGGCGGTAACCGTAGTAGTTGTCCCAGTTATGTGGAACGTCAACTTGCAGCCAGCTTTTATCGTTGAAGGTGAGTTTTTCGAAGCCAGTGTATGCGGCGCTGTCTTTTTCGTCTTTAATCGTTAGCCAGTTGCTGTTGAGTGATATTTCCTGGCGGATGGTTTGAGCGGAGGTGGGTTGATGGATTCCTAACACTATTGCAAGTGCAAAAATACCCGATAAGAGGAAACGTTTAAGTAATGTAAATACAGTTTCATATATCAAATTCGCATTTTGATCCCCTCTCGAGAGGGGGTGTGCAAGCCTTGAGCGCAAACGCGGGGGTGTGTTTATAAGCCAGGCAAATGATCGCTTTATCAAACACACCCCTGCTGCCACACTTCCCTGCGCACCCCCTCTCGAGAGGGGATCAAAAAAAAATGCCGCATATCGCACAAAACCCATCTTTTGAGAATCCGGGCATAAACCCCTCCCTTCCCCCTCCCAAGGGAGGGAATCGCACTGGCCGGCGCTTCTTTTCAATCTTTCAAATAATCTTGCTTCGCCTTCCATCGCCATCAATTAAAAAGCCAGCGCATATCCCTGATGTTGCCTTCGTTGCTTAAACCGGCATCATAAACCGGAACACGGGCATCGTCATCAACAAAACCTAAAATTAAACAAGCGCCTTTGCCTAATGTAAGCGTATTGCTGCCGGGTTTAAATGAAAACGTGTGCACGTTAACCGGCGGCAATCCGTCAACCTGTATGGCATTGGCGATCTTCACATCGGCCTGGCCATAGTCGTTGGCGCTGGCATCGTTCTCGAGCTGCGGTTCTTGTAAATATTGAGGCTGTTTACTGACGAAATATCCCACCAAAACTTTTACAGGTTTTGTGTTGGTGAAGCTGATGGTTGTGCCATCCTTTTCCTGCGACGATTTGCTGAGTTTAATTCCCTGCAAACCATCAAGTTCGGGGGCGACTTTTTTGATCGCGCCTGCCGAGTCGGTGTACACATTGTTATTGGCAGCGAGTTTATAAAGTTGCTGTCCGCTTATTTGTACCGCTGCATCAGTAAGATGGATCTTTTCAGCCTGTTTGGCTACTGCCTGCGGCGATTTCAGCGAATCGATATTCTTCTTGAAATTTGTTACCTCGTTTTGATAGATATGCAGCAATTCGGCCCATGTTTTATTTTTGCCATCGTTGCCACCGACAGGAATCTTGCGCTGTTTGGTTTGCATGCTGTTGGCATACAGGTAGGTGTCTTTGGTCAGGTCGACCAGCTTTTTATAGTAATCTAAACTGGTTTGCAGTTCGGGAACGGCTTTGTCCAGGTCGGCTATATTGTTCGAATATTTATAGCGCAGCACCAGCAACGCCGCATTTACTTTATGCGCATAGCAATTCGCCATCACGTTGTAACAATTCATATCATTACGGAGACGATCGAATTCTTCTTTATCTTTCGTGATATTGCCTTGTGCCTTATCAATGGATTGAACAGCCTTTTGGCCTTCTTCAATAATATCATCGATCACCTTTATTGGCGTTTCACCGATGTGCGGCTGATGGTTCCATTCCTTGGCGGCGTACTCGGTTATGGTTTCGCCTTCAGGCGCTTCGGAATTATACAGCAAAGCGATAGCGCCATATTTTTCAGGGTCGACCAATTGGTTCATCAGCATACCCAGCGTCATGGTTTGGCGGTTGCCATCGGTGATGCCGAAACGACGCAGGATCTTTGGCGATACTTCGCCTGATTGCTCATAAGCTTCCAGGATATCTCTTCCCTGTTGCGGGGTACAGCCATATTTATTAGCCAATTCTTCCGACCAATATTTCACTTCATTTTCCCTGTCGCGGTGGCAATTCCAGGCATAGCGGGCCCATTCCTTGTACCAGATCCAGTCGCGATCCATTTCCAGCTCGCGGGGCTGTGTTTTATCGGCGGTATATGGCCAATCCCAATAGGAAGCCTGCGGATACAGGTGCAAACCGTTCGATTCATCAGCGGTGTGCATAGCCTGTACACATTTCTGTATAAAATCATCCGAGCCGTAGCGGAAAGGTTCGAGGTTGGCGAGGATGTGCACATTTTCAATTTCTACCGTGCCAATCTCGGCCAAGGTACGGTGCAACTGTGCCCAGGGGCCGCGCGGTGTGTAGGTGGTTAGCGCCTCGCCGTTGTATTTGGTCATGGTGTACAGGTTTTTATAAAGCGGCAGCGCATATTTCATATCCTCCGGCGCATTGGTATCATGCGAGCGCAGAATGATTGGCGGCTCATCCGTGCGGCCAAGCGCCTGCAAGCCATCCTTTACTCCGGGGATAATAGTTTTGGTGAACCAATCGATATCGTCCTGCCCTTCGCCTTCCATGGCTTCGCCCAACGTAAGCATCAGGCCGACATTTGGGTATTGCTTTACAAATTCGGCGATAGATTTGCGGGTGTAATCGGCAATAATGGGTACGATGTGGCGGTTACGGTCCTGCGTTTTGAGGTGATTATACTCGGCAAAAGGCTTGGATACGATAATATTGTAGAATCCCTGGATGATCCAGATGCCGCGTTTGTCGGCCTCGCGAGTAAGGAAATTGTACATTTCCACGTTCTTTTGATAAGTCTCTTCGCTAACTTCGAGCGCATAAGGATATTCCTTCACTTTTACCAGCGATGCAAACGGGTGGCCATTCCACAGGTACAAAGAGTTATAACGATTTTCGGCAAGTGAATCGAGATATTTGATCCACAGCGCCTTATCATAAAACCATGGGAAATTTTCTGGTGTATAAGGATATTCATAGGTGCTGCGGCCGGGCAACAGTGCGGGTTTCTGCACGCCGATACAGGTGCCGCGCATCACCATTTCGGGTTGATCGGTTATGTTGATATTTGCGGGAAGCGAGTGCTTTTCTTTTAATTGATCAGCGAGTTCCAGGCAGCCATAAAGCGCCCCGGAATTGTCATAACCGGCTATGATGATGCCACTTTGAGCTGAATTGATTGCAAAACCCTCCTTTCCGGGAGTTTTGCTGAGGTGAATATGATTTGCGGTGAGCTGCTTTTTTATGATAGGATCAGAAAGTAAACCAACCCAAATGTTGGCGCCTGTGGTTTTTCCTGGTGGATGAATGATCGTAGCCGCGTAGCCATTCATGTTTAATTCCTGCACAAGCTTTTCAGCGCCGTATTTGATCCGGGCATGGGCAGTGGAAGAAATGACGATGTTGATCTTGCCGGATGGTTTGATTTTAAAAGCCATACAGGTTTGAGAAACAACAAAACAAAAACATAGCAGGAAGCTAAATTTTAGGAATACCGGTTTACACAGCACGTTCATGAAAAGATTTGCAAGTATTGATTATCGCTTATAATTGAACTTAGGCTTACTGATTACAGTAACAACCAAATCTATCTTTACCTTATGGATAAATCCTGCCAATATTTTTCAATTGATTGTACGATGTTATCTTTAAAGCAGCGCTGCTACACAACGCTACATAATGCTACGCTTTACACATGCAGATGCTACGGAAATGCTACACTTTGCTACACTTATATAAGTGGCACATTTACCTTAACAAGCTGATTATCATGATATATCTGCTTACCATCCGAGTAAATAAAGAAGCCTGAACCATGATGGTATTTTGTGCCTGTTTTATCCCAAAATATAGTCAAATTATGGCCATGATAGGTCACTTTATCCAAGCAGAACCATGCCCATTGGCCTTGTGGCACCAGCGGGAAAACTTCCAATATGTTATCAATCCGCGGTTTTAAGCCTACCAGGTCGTTGATCACCAGGTCGCAAAAACCTGAGTGATTGTAATAGCTGCTGCGCGGTGAGTTGTCGCCTTTCAACCAGAAACCTGTTTTTTCATCCTGGTATTCGCCTAAATAAGGTATGCCGTGCCTGATGTGCGACATGGCATATTTGTGGAATTCATCGTACCAGACTTTCGCCGACATACCGTCGTGGTTTTTGTAATTGGTGAGCAGGTTGGCTAAGCCTTTAAGTGTTTGGGTAGTAGCGAACGGCCAAACTGCGCCATCCCATTCACAACTATGCCCGTTACCATGGGTACGGAATAAGGGGTGTCTTCTTTCGGCAGTTGTAATGCCCCAAGGTGCGTTAAAGCCTTTTGGGTCGGTCAGTTGCTCCCATTGTTCGGCATATTTCGCGTTATCATCCGGTAAGTTAAAATACCACGGGATGAAACCCAGCTCCTCACGGGCACCGGCAAATTTGCCATCGGGATGTTTTACTTCGAAGAACTTCGCGCTATCATCCCAAAGGCTGTCCTGTACCAGCTTTTTAAGTTGAGTGGCCTTTAGCTGATATTTTTGCTGCAAAGTATCGTCACCCACAAGCGTGGCCATTTTATTAAGCGCAACAGCATTGCCATACATGTAGCTATTTAAAGGCAGGCGCATATTCTTCACCTTGCGGCCTCCGCTGATGGATTCTTCCATCGCATCGCGTACATCAAATTGCCAGAAAAGTTTATTAGGCAACTGTTTTTCTGTTTCCCATTGAGTGTAATCGTTATTTAACGCGGGGAGTACTTTTTGTATGAAAGCTTTGTCCGGATTAACCTCGTAAAATCCATATACGGCATCCTGCAGCCAACTGCTGAAATTATGCAGGTGCGGTTTGGCTTGTTTAGGATCATCAAATAACCAAAAGTTGATGTAACCCTTAATATATTCAGGATCATGCAACCAGCGGCCTTCGTTTACCTGGTGACCGATGGCACTGCTTACCGTATTGTACTCCCCGGCCCAGGCTACGTTGGTAATAAATTCTGTAAACACATAGCCATCAGGCGTTTTCACCAGGTGCTTCCTGAATGTCCACCAGCGGTAATAATAGATCTTTTCGATGGCCGAGTCCGGGCATTCAAATAACGGCACATTATCAGCCATCCATTTATAGGCGCCGGCGTTGGGTACATAATTCTTGATAGTCTCAGTATCGATCGAATTGAAATAATCGACATAGGTTTTCAGCTTTACAGTGGTAAGCACAGCTTTTTGCGCATTGCTTAATTGCACAATGGCGCATAGCAGTAATGCCGGTATAATTATCCTGATCTTCATACTCAATCTACTTTAACCATTGCCTTTATCACACCATTTACCGGGTCGAGCCAGCCCTCAAATTCATCTTTTATTTTATCGAATGAAGTTTGATGCGTAATGTAATTCTTCGCATTCACCAGTCCTTTCTTCATACAATCGATCACGTATTCAAAATCATCACGGGTCGCATTACGACTGCTCATTAATGTCGATTCCCGTTTATGAAACTCGGGGTGACTAAAGCTAAACGCCTCTTTCTGTAAACCGATCAACACATAACGCCCGCCGTGCGCCAGGTAGTTGATGCCGCCATTTATCGCGTTCAGATTGCCGGTTGCGTCGATCACCACACTGGCCATGTCGCCATTGGTGATCTCCCTTACTTTTTCAACAGCGTTTTCCTTAGCAGGATTAATAGTGTGTTCTATCTTTAAATTATCTTGACAGAATTGTAAACGCCCGTCGCTTACATCTATTACTATCACTTTACCGCCGGCTATTCTTGCAAATTCTATCGTGCCTAAACCTATCGGGCCGGCGCCTATCACCACTACAAATTCGTCTTTTTTAACATCTGCACGCCGTACACCATGTGCACCAATGGCTAAAGGTTCTATCAGTGCCAGTTCATCATAGCTTAAGCCTTCACCATGAACTAAGGAATATGTCGGCACACGCAGATACTCCACCATGCCGCCGTCAATATGTACACCGCAAACCTGTATGCTGCTGCAGCAGTTCGGTTTTTCTGAGCGGCAAGCTATGCAGGTTCCGCAATTAAAATACGGAATAAAGGTAACGGCTTCGCCAACGGAGAATCCCGGGGCGTTATCAAACTCCATTAATTCGCCTGCCAGTTCATGTCCAAGGATGCGCGGATAGCTAAAATACGGCTGTGTTCCGCGGTAGGCATGCAGATCGGTGCCGCAAATGCCAATGCGCCTGATTTTGATGATGGCCGTATCTTTTAACAGTTCCGGTTTATCGGCAATTTTGTACTCAAAACTGCCAGGAGTATTGCATACCAGTGTGTTCATGAAGTAAATATGGTGCGGTTTATAATAATACAGGGTAAATTTATAGGTATTTATCCCTAATCTCCAAGCATCCGGGTCATATACGCTAATATCCTACAAAAGACAGAAAAAATCATACACAAAATGGCTCTGTCGCCTATGCATCTTTGAAAACTGATAATATCCCGGATATACTTGATTTGTAACGAATTAGATACAAATCTACCACCCGGATCTATCAGTTTAAAAACCATTTATACATACTAAAATGAAAAAAAACCTTATTGGACTGATCGCTCTTATTTGTACTATTTGTGCATATCAAAAGGCAAGTGCACAATACCCGCGCGTACCGCCCGCCATGCAGGCAAAATCAGATTCGGCCGAGAAAGTTGAGCAAAAACGCTCTGATTCTGTATTTGCTATCGCGATGATCGAAAACAAAAAAGAGGGTAAGCCATATATTCCATGGGCAGCCAAACCATCGGATCTTCCGCAGGCCAGGATCCCGGCATTTCCGGGCGCTGAAGGCGGCGGCATGTACACATTTGGCGGCCGTGGCGGCAGGGTAATAGAAGTTACCAATCTGAATGATTTCGGCCCGGGCAGTTTCCGCGATGCATGCGAGCAGGGGGGTGCGCGTATAGTAGTGTTCAACGTTGCGGGTATTATCCACCTCAGTAAACCGGTGAGCATCCGCGCGCCATATATTACTATTGAAGGCCAGAGCGCTCCCGGCGATGGTATTTGTTTTGCCGGCGAATCTGTTTGGGTGGATACGCATGATGTGATCGTAAGGTTTGTGCGTTTCCGCAGAGGTTCAACCGATGTAACCCGTCGCGACGATGCATTTGGTGGTAACCCGATAGGCAATATTATGATCGACCACGTTTCGGGTAGCTGGGGTTGCGATGAGGTAATGTCGATGTATCGCCACGTGTACTATCATGACGGCTTAAAAACAGGCGATAAGTTGCCAACTGTAAATATTACGATGCAAAACTGCATATATGCTAAAGGGCTGGATACTTACAATCACGCTTTCGGCAGTACGCTGGGCGGTTTGAACAGCACCTTTATGCGCGATCTTTGGGCCGATAACATCAGCCGTAACCCTTCTGTAGGTATGTTCGGCGATTTTGGCTTCTTCAACAACGTGATCTTTAACTGGTGGGACCGCAGTGCTGACGGCGGCGACGACCGCTCGCTGTTCAACTTCATCAACAACTATTACAAACCGGGCCCTATTACCGATATGGCAAAACCTGTTGGTCATAGAATTATTAAGCCGGAACCGGGCCGTTCGCCGGGTACAAAGGGCTGGTATGGCCGTGTATATGTTAGCGGGAACATTATGGAAGGCAATGAAAAAGTAACCAAGGATAACTGGGACGGCGGTGTGCAAATTGGTGAGATGCCCGATGCCGGTCGTTACACTGATAGTATCCGTGTAAACAAACCATTCCCGCATGCGCCGGTGACTATTATCCCTACACAGGCAGCGCATGACTGGGTGTTGAAAAATGTTGGCTGTACCTTACCTGTACGCGATTCGTTCGATCAACATATTGTTGAGGAAGTGAAAACAGGTAAAATATATTACGTTCCGGGTTTTGAAAACAGCAACGGCAAGCAATGGGTTAAACACCGTTTGCCGGATTCATCGTACAAAAAAGGTATCATCACCGATATCAACCAGGTTGGCGGCTATCCTGAATACAAAGGCGTGCCTTATAAAGACACCGACCACGATGGCATGCCGGATGCTTATGAGATCAAACATGGCCTTAATCCAAATGATCCTAATGATGCCAGCAAAATTGCTAAAAATAGCGGTGGTTACACCAATATAGAAGTTTACCTGAACAGCCTGGTGCCTGTGGATACAGTTACACCGGTTGGTTATAAATAAGTCTTATAAAAATAGCGATGGGTTTGAAACCCATCGCTATCAATTAGGCATAAAAATTAAACCCGGTCTGCAAATGCAGCCGGGCTTTTTGTTAAACTGACTATAATATACAACACTCACTATTGTATCTTAACCATACCCTCAAAGGTTTTTATCGTATTCTGGGGCGAAAAAGCGGCCATAAATTCTTTAGCTTTCAATACCATATTTTCCGAACCGATAAAGATGGGCGAGCGCTGGTGCAATTCGGTTACTTCCAGGTCCAGGATTCGGCCATAACCATCTGATGCCATCCCTCCTGCCTGTTCGATAATGTAAGCCATTGGGTTACATTCATAAACCAAACGCAGCTTTCCTTTTCTCGAACCTGCCGTACGGGGATAAATAAATATACCGCCCTTTATCATATTGCGGTGCAGGTCGGCAACCATTGAGCCGGTGTACCGCGAAGTATACGGCCTGTTGGTCGCTTCGTCCTCCACCTGGCAGTATTTGATATATTTTTTTACACCATCAGGGAAATGGCTGTAATAGCCTTCATTGATAGAATAAATCACCCCATCTTTAGGGATCTTCATGTCCGGGTGCGAAAGGCAAAATTCACCAATTGACGGATCAAGCGTAAAGCCATTAACCCCTTTGCCGGTGGTGTAAACCAGCATGGTTGATGAGCCATAGATAATATATCCAGCGGCAACTTGCTCTGAACCGTTTTGCAGCACATCTTCAATAGTAGCTTTACCGACGATTGATTTACGGCGATAAATAGAGAAAATAGTTCCCACGCCAACGTTCACATCAATGTTCGATGAACCGTCAAGCGGATCGATAGCCACAATATACTTTGCGTCCTTTGATATTTCCGAATCGATATAAATATGTTCATCGTTCTCTTCCGAAACCACGATGCAGCACTCGCCGCCACATTTCAGCGCAGCAATAAATTGCTCATTGGCATACACGTCAAGTTTCTTCTGTCCCTCGCCTTGCACGTTGGTTGTACCGGCTTCACCGAGTATATCAACCAGCCCGGCTTTGTTGATCTCCCGGTTCACGATTTTGGCCGCGATACCGAGGTCCCGCAGTAAACGCGACAATTCACCTTTCGCAAAGGGAAAGTCTACTTGTCTCTCAATAATAAATTGCCCTAATGTTTTAACTGCCGACATATGCTATCTTTTTAAACAATATCCAATAAATATAAATGCTTATGATCATATCACCGTCATGGTCTTACACGATGATTATAATATCTTGACTTAACACAAAAGTATCCTGCCGGTTCGTCCATAACAAGCATATCAGCGCAAATATTTACTTAATCGTTATCGTAATCAATTATAAAAGAGGCGTATAAAGCTAAATATCAGCCATTATTGAAAGCAGCATATTATATATGTGGGATAAAAAAATATAACAGGCAAATTGCAGTATGATTGAGATAATTATTAATTAAAATATACTGATGATAATATCATACAATTACTTGCTTATTTAATACAACAAGACTGAGGGGTATCACAATACTTTTGTTACAATAAATCTAAATACAAATATTATTACGGCATAAATCATAGCAAGCTTCATCCGGTGATGTTCAAGTATGTTTAAGCTGAAATTTTTGATTTTTGAGTAACGCATGACGCTAACTTCTACCCCACTTTTGTCTGTAAATTTCCCCGGGAAGCTGGTATTCGGCAATGGTTCACTGCAATCGTTACCGGCAGAAATTGCTGCGACAAAATGTAAGCGCGCATTCATCGTAACCATTGACCCGCTACTGGAGCGACTGGACGATTTTATCAAACAACTTATCGCAAGCGGAATTGCAGTAACACTGGACACCAGCATTATACAGGAGCCGACATTTGCAGATTTCGACGAACTTTTACAGGATGCCAAAATAGCCAACCCTGACGTAGTGATCGGTATTGGCGGCGGCAGTGTATTGGATATTGCCAAGCTTATTGCCGCACAGGTAGATAATGACCAGCCACTTGTCGAGATAGTGGGTTCGGGCTTGTTAAAGGGCCGCAATGTAAAGCTGGTTTGTGTACCCGCAACATCCGGCACGGGCAGCGAAGTTTCGCCAAACGCAATTTTGGTGGATGATGCAGACAACCAAAAGAAAGGTATTATCAGCCCATATTTGGTGCCCGATATTGTTTATGTCGATCCGTTGCTTACCATCAGCCTCCCGCCTGCAATTACCGCAGCCACAGGGCTCGATGCTTTAACACATTGCCTCGAGGCTTATACCAACAAGTTCGCACAACCATTTATAGATATGTATGCCTTTGAAGGTATGCGACTGATCGCAGCCAACCTGGTGAAAGCAGTAAAGAATGGCAAAAATGAATATGCCCGCAGCCAGGTTGCCATGGGCAGTCTGTTAGGGGGCTTTTGCCTCGGTCCGGTAAATACGGCGGGCGTACATGCGCTTTCCTACCCATTAGGAAGCACCTTTCATCTGGCTCATGGTTTATCAAACGCGCTGTTATTGCCGTTTGTGATGGAATTTAACATGGAAGCCGCACCTGCACGCTATGCGGATGTAGCCATAGCATTAGGCTGCACAAGGGAGTCCGATGATTTGGCAACAGCAAAAAAAGGCATTGAAAAAGTGCGTGAGCTGATAGCCGATTGCGGCATACCCGCTATGTTGCGCGAAGTGAACATCCCGCAGGATGCGATCCCGGCGATGGCCAAGGATGCCCTGAAGATACAGCGATTATTAAAAAACAACCCCAGGCATATCTCCGAAGAGGATGCTATAAACATTTATAACGAAGCGTATTAACAGCTTATGACCAATAAACAGAAATTCAACGGCATTGTCGTTCCGGCTGTTACACCGCTTACGAAAGATTTTAAGCTCGATCATCGCGCGCTGGAGCGGATGTTCGCGATTTTTCATAAACACAACGTGATGCCCTTTATCAATGGCACCACAGGCGAATCAGCGTCGCTACCTTTTAAGCTTAAACAAGATTACGTTTTAACAGCCTGCAAACTGAAGCACCCTGGAGACAGGCTATATGTGGGTATTTCGGCCAATTGCTTCGAGGAATCAGTAAAGCTGGCGAATACTGTGTTTGATTGCGGAGCGGATGCTGTTGCAGCTACCCTGCCATCATATTATGTGCTTTCGGAAAGCCAGATGCTTACCTATTTTGAGCAATTGGCATTACAGGTTCCTGGGCCGATCATCATCTATAACATTCCTACCACAACCCGCATGTCGATACCGCTGGAAGTGATCGAAAAATTAAGCCATAACGAAAGATTCATTGGCACAAAAGATTCGGAACGCAGCGAGGAAAGATTGAAAGAGTCGCTTGAATTATGGGGCAGCCGCGCAGACTTTTGTCATTTCCTGGGTTGGGCGCCAAAATCAGCAGATGCCTTGATCAATGGCAGCGATGGGCTGATCCCAAGCACCGGAAACATCAATCCACAGTTATATTCTGAATTGTATACGGCAGTTAAGGCCGGCGACCATGAACTGGCACACCGCCTGCAAAAGATCTCCGACCATTTGGGCGATGTTTATCAAAAAGGAAAGTTACTGGGCGAATCGCTCTGGGCATTAAAAGTGTGCATGCATGAGTTGGGGATCTGTGAAGAATATGTAATGCCACCGCTGTACCCTATGCACGACGAAGAAAAACAAAAAGTGATAAAGAATTTGAAACACGTTATTGAAAAGAATAATTTACTGGTAAGGAGTGATGCAAATGTTTGATAAACCTGTTGTTGGGATAACCATGGGCGACCCTGCAAGTATAGGCCCCGAAATAGCGGTAAAAGCCCTGCTTGACAAGGATATTTATGAGATCTGCGCACCCTTGTTGGTTGGCGATGCTGATGTATTTAAAGACATCATTAAAAAGCTGCGCCTGAAAGCAAACATCAATCCTATCCAAAAAGTATCCGATGCTAAATTTCAGTACGGAGTGATCGATGTTTACGATCTGCATAATGTCAAATTAAATAAGCTGGTGTTCGGACAGGTGTCTGCAATGGCTGGCGATGCAGCTTTCCAATCGGTAAAGAAAGTAATCGAGCTGGCCATGATGGGCGAGATAGATGCTACCGTTACCGGGCCTATCAATAAAAAATCCATCAACGAAGCCGGGCACCATTTCGCCGGGCATACCGAAATCTACGCGCACTTTACAGGCATAAAAAAATATGCCATGCTGCTGGTTGAGGATAACCTGAAGGTGATCCACGTATCAACTCACGTATCGCTGCGCCAGGCATGCGACCTGGTGAAAAAGGAACGCATACTGGAAGTAATTGAACTGCTTTACAATGGCTTGATCAGCCTTGGCGAAACCAACCTGAAGATCGGTGTGGCAGGCTTAAACCCGCATGCCGGCGATAGCGGATTGTTCGGCACCGAAGACGAATTTGAAATATTACCTGCAGTGGAAGAAGCACTGGCAAGAGGCTATAATGTTGAAGGCCCGATCCCGCCGGATACCCTGTTTGCAAAAGCCGCAACCGGGGCTTATGGCGGTGTAGTAGCCATGTACCACGACCAGGGGCATATTCCATTTAAGCTTGCAGGCTTCAAGTGGGATGCTGAGAAACAGCAAATGTCGAGCGTTAAGGGTGTGAATATTACACTGGGCTTGCCGATCATACGTACTTCTGTCGACCATGGTACGACGTTTGAGATCGCAGGCAAAGGCATTGCCAGCCCTGATGCTATGATCCTGGCTATTGAATCGGCAGTGCAGCTGAGCAGGTACCGGAAGCAAATTATCGTTTAATGATCGTAGTTATTGCTGACGATCTCACCGGCGCTGCCGAAATCGGCGGCATTGGGCTTCGGTATGGTTTGAAGGCTGAGATCGTTACGCATATCCCTAAGACTTCGTCAGCCGATCTGCTTATTATTTCTACTGACACTCGCTCAATGCCCGAAAAACAGGCGTTGGAAATAACAAAGGCAGTTTCAGAAGCGATCCGCGACATCAATCCATCCGTAATTTTTAAGAAAATTGATTCGGTAATGCGCGGGCATATCATTCCCGAGCTTAACCTGCATTTACAAATATTGGGCAAAAGCAAAGCATTGTTGGTTCCTGCCAATCCTGGTTTCGGTCGTAAGTTAACCGGCGGCAAGTATTATGTAAACGATCGTTTGATACACGAAACGCCTTTCATGCATGATCCGGAGTTCCCGGTAAAAGGCCCTCATCCGCATGAAATGTTGAGGGTTGATGAAAGTGACATTACGGTACTTACACACGGTGAAGAATTACCCTCAACAGGCATTATTGTTGGTGAAACAGCAACACATCATGAACTTTCAGCCTGGATAAAAAAAGCAAATGATGATACGCTTCTGGCAGGAGGTGCAGGTTTGTTCATTGCCTTACTGGAAGACAGGCAGTTACAAAACGCAAATCAAAACAGCGACGAACCTTTACAGGAACCCGCGTTATTCGTTTGCGGAACCACGCATGATAAAAGCCGCTCGAAAATAAAGCAGATAAAAACGGAGGCAGGCCCGGTAAGCTACATGCCTTATCATATCATCTCGTACGCTACCGAAACGGGTTTTGAAACCTGGGCGGATGAGATCGTATCTTTATTGGAAAGAAATAAAAAAGCTATTATTGCCATTGATGAATCCATGACGGCCAACAGCAAGGTCACTGCTGCTGATCTTCGGGAGAAAAAGGCCATGGTAGTTGCCGTGGTTTTACAAAAAACACTAATAAAAGAGCTTTTGATAGAAGGCGGATCAACTGCCGCCGCAATTATAAACCAATTGAATTTTAACAGGTTTTTCCCTGTCAGCGAACCCGGTGCGGGCGTTATTAAGATGAATGTCGCAAACAGCGACCTGCTTTTAACGCTTAAACCCGGCAGCTACGACTGGCCGGCAAATACCTGGACGTTTTAATAAACCACTACCGAAACTATGGGCAGCGCGCACCTGCAAATTCCCGACTATCTAATTATCGCCGCATTTTTGCTGATGACGGTGTACTTCGGGCTGCGTTTTGCGCGCAAACAAAACTCAACACAGGAATACTTCGCAGCCAATGGTAAGATCCCTTCATGGGCCATCGGTTTTTCTATCCTCTCCACACTCATCAGTAGTGTAACCTTCCTTGCCTACCCCGGTGAAGGTTATACTTCCAATTGGATATTATTGGTGCAGGGGCTGATGGTGCCCATCGTGCTGATCTCCATGATCTGGTTCATCGTGCCGCTGTATCGCAGGGTGATCGGGCTGAGCACTTATGAATACTTCGAAAAGCGCTTCGGCCTGTTTGCACGATATTACAGCTCGCTCGGCTTTGTGCTCACGCATTTTTCAAAAATGGGTACGGTGTTCTTCCTGCTGGCGCTGGCACTTTCAAATATGACGGGGGTAAATACGCTGGTGATCATTGCCATCATTGGCGTAGTCATCATTATTCTTGCATTGCTTGGTGGCATTGAGGCGGTGATCTGGCTTGATGTGATACAGGGCTTTATGCTTTTCGGATGCGGTGTCGCCTGTCTGGTATTTATCCTATATAGCGTAAAAGGCGGTCCCGCCGAGGTTTGGCATATCGCAAAAGCAAACCATCACACAGGTTTTGGGCCTTATACTTTGAACCTTACCAAGCTTACTTTTATCGTAATGGCGCTGAATGGCCTATTTTATGGCGTACAAAAGTATGGTACAGACCAAACCATTGTACAGCGTTACCTTACCGCTAAGACCGACAAGTCTGCCATCCGTGCGTCGTTGATGGGTGTGTTTTTATTGGTGCCCGTTTGGGCATTGTTCATGTTTATCGGCACTGCCCTTTTTGTTTATTACAGGCAAAATCCATTGCCGGCAGGCATTCGTGCTGATGCCATATTCCCGCACTTTATTGTCAGTAATTTGCCTACGGGAGTTGTTGGTTTAATCATCGCTTCGCTGGTTTCGGCAGGTGTATGTAGTTTGGGCGCCGACCTCAATTGCCTGGCGGCTGTCGGTGTGCAGGATTATTACAAACGCTTTTATCCGCATGCTTCAGATGCGGCAAGCTTGCGCGTTGGCAGATGGATCGTATTATTCGCGGGAATAGCCTCATTGCTCATAGCTGCTTTGTATCTCACAGCCGGCGAAGGTGGCGTTTTAGATATCGTGTTTACGCTTTATGCGATCTTTTCAGGTGGTATTGCTGGGATATTTTTGCTGGGCTTATTCAGCTCGCGGGCGAATAAACAAGGGGTAACTATTGGCATTATCGCCTGCATATTGTTCACCGCCTGGGCATTTCTTACTTCAACAAAAATTGGTATTGGTAAAGAAAAATACATATTGCTTGACCTGGGTATTTATAACTTTAAGCAAAATAAACTGATGCTAGGCGTTTATAGCCATTTGGTGGTAATCGTAGTGGGATATATCGCCAGCCTTTTCTTCCCTAAACCCAATATCAGCAAAAAATTGCTTTACAGTGGCTGGCGCGAAACTAAGAAAGAAGTTGATTAGGTGAGTGGTTGATTGAGTCAGTAGTTAAAGGAATTGGTTAATTAAGTGAGCGGTTGATTAAGTGAGTAGTTAAAAAAACATGTCCTAACCAACTACTCACTTAATCAACCCAATCAACTACTCACCCTCCGTTATTATGAATATTTCCACACTTTTCTAATTCACATCAGTTATCCATGATAATATATTATAATATCATGATAACCTATCATTACAAAAAGCCTGCTTATTGCGATAGTTTTGGTTCATAACATGATAGTTACGCCGGGGCTTCATCCCGCTTAATTATCCTTCTGTATAAACCATAATAAGCAATATATACCCAAATGAATAACAAGGTAAGTTTAGGCGTTATCATAGGCAATCGCGATTTTTTCCCCGACAGGCTGGTATCTGAAGCACGGGCGGATATCCTCGCACTGTTCGATAAGCTAAACCTCAACCCCATCATGCTGGATGAAAGCCAGTCGAAACTTGGCGGCGTAGAAACTTTTAAAGATGCGCAGCGTTGCGCTGAACTGTTCAGGAAACACCAGGACGAGATAAGCGGCATACTGGTTATCCTGCCAAACTTCGGCGATGAAAAAGGCGTAGCCGAAACCATTCAATTATCAGGCCTGAAAGTCCCTGTGTTGATCCAGGCTTACCCTGACGATCTGAATAAACTCGATGTTGCCCGTCGCCGTGATTCATGGTGCGGCAAGATATCAGTTTGCAATAACCTGTATCAATTCGGTATAAAATATACACTGACAGCCGCCCACGTGATCCATCCATCACAACCGGAATTTGAAGGCGAGCTAAAAAACTTCCTGGCCGTTTGCCGTGTGGTAAAAGGCCTGCGCAAAGTACGTATCGGCGCAGTCGGCGCCAGGCCGGGCGCTTTCAATACAGTCCGCTACAGCGAGAAGATACTACAGCGTAACGGTATATCAGTAACGACAGTCGATCTATCTGAAATCCTCGGCAACGCCAACAAACTCACAAAAGATGATGCCGCCGTTAAAGCGCATCTCGATAAAATATTAGCCTACGCGCCAAAAGGAAAAACGCCGGATGAGGCGCTGATCCAGATCGCCAAACTCGACGTGGTACTCAACCAGTTTATGGAAGACCACGCACTGGATGCAACGGCCATACAATGCTGGACATCGCTTCAGCAGAATTTCGGCTGCAACGTGTGTACCAGCATGAGCATAATGAGCGAAAACATGCTGCCAAGCGCGTGCGAGGTGGATGTTACCGGTACGCTTACCATGTATGCCATGCAGCTGGCCTCCGGTTCACCAAGTGCGCTGGTAGATTGGAATAATAACTATGCCGACGACGAGAATAAATGCGTGCTGTTCCACTGTGGTAACTGGGCAAAATCATTCCTGCCGGATATCGAGATCAGCAACGCCCCTATCCTCGGCACAACCGTTGGCGTTGAAAATACTTACGGCGCACTGGACGGCCGCACGCCTGCATCGCCGTTGACTTACGGACGTATCAGCACCGACGACCCTAAAGGAATCATTAAAGTTTACATCGGTGAAGGCGAGCTGACCGACGATGCACTGAACACTTTCGGTAACCGCGCCGTTGCGCAAATACCCGACCTGCAGGGCCTGATGCAATACGTTTGCCGCAACGGCTTTGAACACCACGTGGTAATGAACGCCTCTAAATCTGCCGCTGTATTGAAAGAAGCATTGGGCAATTACATGGACTGGGAAGTTTACCACCATTAAAATTTATGGCGATGACTGAAAAAGAATTGAAAGAAAAGTCGGTAACCTATCGCAAAAAGATACTGAAATACATTGTCGGCGCAAAGGCCGGGCATACGGGCGGCAGCTTGTCGTGCATTGATGTGCTGAACGTGTTGTATAACGAGGTGATGAATGTCGGTCCGGAAAATTTCACTTCGCCCGACAGGGACAGGTACATCCAGAGCAAAGGTCATTGCGTGGAAGCTTTGTTTGTGGTATTAGCTGATAAAGGCTTTTTCCCGGAGGACGACCTGAATACGCTTTGCAAATATAAATCGCATTACATAGGTCACCCGACTAAAAAAGTACATGGCGTTGAGCAAAATACCGGGGCATTGGGGCATGGTTTGCCGATAGCTGTGGGCACAGCCATTGCCGCAAAGCTGGATAAAAAAGATTTTAAAGTTTATACGCTGATGGGTGATGGTGAATTGCCGGAAGGCTCTAACTGGGAGGCCGCATTGACAGCTTCACATTATAAGCTGGATAACCTTTGCGCCATTGTAGATAAAAACACCCTGCAAATAACCGGCCCAACAGCTGACGTATGCAATACCGATCCGCTGGATGAAAAGTTTGAAAGTTTTGGCTGGGCAGTAAAGCATGTTGATGGCAATGATGTAAAAGCGTTGAAAGAAGTTTTTGAAAGCATGCCTTTCGAACCGGGCAAGCCTAACCTCGTGATCGCTCATACGATCAAAGGCAAAGGCGTAAGCTTTATGGAAAATAGTGTAAAATGGCACCATGGCGTCCCCGACAAGGAACAATATGAAACCGCCATTAACGAATTGGATAACCTTGTATTGAATTAATTGTGGGAGCAGTTACAGAAACCGGCGCCGCCAACGGCAAACCAAACCAGGACGTATTCGCGGCCACTTTGCTTGAACTGGCAAAGGCCGACAGGAACATCGTAGCCATAACCAGCGATTCACGCGGATCGGGTAAATTGGTTACTTACGGACAGGAATTGCCTGCGCAGATCGTGGAGATCGGCATTGCCGAGCAGAATCTGGTTGGCGTTGCTGCCGGGCTGGCCTCGGCAGGTAAAAAATCGTTTGCCGTATCCCCTGCCTGCTTTTTAACAGCAAGGGCTTTGGAGCAGATCAAAAATGATGTGGCGTATTCTGATAACCCGGTAAGGTTGGTGGGCATAAGCGCTGGTGTGAGTTACGGCGCTTTGGGAACAACGCATCACAGCCTGCATGATTTTGCAGTGCTACGCGCCATCAACAATATCAGTATCATAGTTCCTGCTGATAATTATGAAACCAGCGAGGCGGTAAAATTCGCCGTAAAATATAACAAGCCGGTCTACCTGCGCTTCGGCAAAAAACCGATGCCATTGCTAACGGAAGACCCAAATAACAAATTTGAATTAGGCAAAGGCCGCGTAATACGCGAGGGTGCAGATATTGCCATCATCGCCAACGGCGAAACTGTTTACCCGGCATTGAAAGCCGCTGAATTGCTGGCAGAGAACGGTATTGAAGCAACTGTAGTGAGCATGCATACCATCAAGCCGCTGGATAATGAACTGGTGCTAGCCTTAGCCGAAAAAACAGGGGCCATCGTAACTGTTGAAGAACACAGCGTGAATGGCGGCCTGGGTGAAGCGTGCGCTTCTTTATTAATACAGCACGGCTACAGTAAACCATTTAAGATAATGGGCATACCGGATGAATATACCGTTACCGGCTCGCAGGTTGAGATATTGAACCATTACGGCATATCGGCAGAGGGTATCTCTGCTGCGGTGACCGGGATGCTGAAAACCATATAACCGATTATTAAACCACCATAGGGATGAAACGCCTGGGCATAATTTTCCTGTTGCTATTGACGATCACTGCGTGTAAGGATCGCAACGGCGGCTCGCGCAAAAAAATGGCGGTGATCGTTTCTACCCTAAACAATCCCTGGTTCGTTTTTCTCGCACAAACAGCTGCCGCACAGGCTGAAAGTTTGGGTTATGATGCCAAGATCTTCGATTCTCAAAACAACACCGCTTTGGAGAGCGATAACTTCGATAACGCCATTGCATCGGGCTATAACGCTATTTTGTTTAATCCTACAGATGCCAACGGATCAGTAGCAAACGTAGTGAAAGCGAAAAAAGCCGGTGTACCTGTTTTTTGTATGGACAGGGAAGTGAACTCACCCAATGCGGCTACGTCGCAGATCTTGTCCGACAGCTATTCTGGTTGTGTTGATCTCGCCAAATACTTCGTTCAAACGCTTCACAAAAAAGGCAATTATGTAGAGATCCTCGGCATTGTGGCCGACAATAATACATGGAACCGCTCCAAAGGATTTCACAGTTTGGTGGATTATTATCCCGGTTTGAAAATGGTAGCGCAGCAAAGCGCTGATTTCGATCGCAATAAAGCCATGGAAGTAATGGAGTCTATCCTGCAGGCGCACCCGGACATCGACGCGGTATTTTGCGGCAACGATGCTATGGCCAGCGGTGCTTACCAGGCATTGGTTGGTGCAGGCAAAGCGGAGCACGTGAAAGTGTTTGGTTTTGATGGCGCATCTGATGTGATCGAAGCTATTAAGGACAAAAAGATTTCCGCTACCTGCATGCAGTTCCCAAAAGTGATGGCGCAAACAGCCGCAAACTACGCCGACGAATATTTTAAAGGCAAACGTGATTTCCCGCGAAAGATACAGGTCGCTGCGGAACTGGTGACCAACAATAACATTGGCGATTATATAGCATTTGGCAAAAAATAATCAGGCATGGCAAAGAAACTGGTAAAATATGCGGTTGTCACAATTATATGCCTGTTGCTGGCTTATAATTCGGTGTATTTTAAAAAGCTGAGCGATGTAAATGCAGCCAACAAAAGCTTCAACGCAACCGAGTACGCCCAAAATTACCTCGACCAAAAACTAATACCATCTATAGGCAAAATGCCGTCGACCGATACCCTCCTTAACCTTATCAAGACTAATCCATCAGCTACATTCGATAAGTTTTCGCACGCAATGGATATTGGTAACATCCGCTATTTTATAACCAAAGGCAGCGGCATAATTACCGGTTTAGACGAAGCCGATGTGTATATCACTACTCCTGCACATCAAAACATCCGCATCGCTACCGAATATGTATTTGGCAATGCACTACGCGATGCACCGGGTATAATCAACATTAACGATTTCACCAATTCGGGCGATCTGAATAATGTTTCATCCGAGCTCAACAAGATCATTCGTAGCAAAGTATTGCCGCCGTTTAAAAGTTCGGTAAAGAAAGGCGACCAGATAGAATACGCTGGGGCTTTTGAGTTGAACCGCCAGCATCTGAATACCGATAGCGTTGAGGTAATTCCTTTTTACCTGAAAATTAAAAGGTAACCGGCATGTTGGTAGCAGAAAACATAGGCAAAAAATTTTCAGGCGTTGTGGCGCTGGAGAATGTGAGCATGGAACTGCTGGCCGGGCGTGTTACTGCCATCCTTGGTGAGAACGGCGCGGGAAAATCAACCCTGATGAAAATACTTTCGGGCGTGTATGACGAATACGAAGGCCGGATCGTTTTTAAAGGTGAAACCGTAAAGTTCAAAAACCCTATCGATGCGCAGAATGCGGGTATAGCCATCATACACCAGGAATTGAACCTCGTCCCCTATCTCAGCATAACTGAAAACCTGTTTTTAGGCCGGGAGATCACCAATGCTTTCGGAATGCTTAATCGCAAAGCGATGCGGGCAAAAACCACGGAGTTGCTGATAAAATTGCGACTTAACGTCGATCCGGATAGCCTGGTTGCCGATCTGCGTGTTGGCCAGCAACAGGTGGTTGAAATTGCCAAAGCCTTACTTTGCGATGCCGAAATGATCATTATGGACGAACCTACTTCCGCTATTACCGAAAGCGAGGTTGAGGTATTATTCGGGATCATTGCTGAGTTGAAAAGTGAAAATAAAGCAATCGTTTATATTTCCCACAAGCTCAACGAGCTGTTTAAAATAGCCGACGATTACGTAGTGATGCGTGATGGCCGGAAGATAGAAAACGGCAGCATGGCGGGTATGACGCAGGATCAGCTCATCCATAAGATGGTTGGTCGCGAGATCAATATCGCCCGCAAAGGTGAAGGGCAAGGGCAAGTTGCTAAAAAACTACTGCTGAGTGTAAAAGACGTATGCCTCGTCAAAGCAGGCGACAAAAATAAAAAGACACTTGATAACATATCGTTTGACCTATATAGCGGCGAAGTGCTGGGTATTTTCGGGTTGATGGGCGCAGGCCGTACGGAACTGATGGAAACATTACTGGGTGTGCATCCGGGTTTGATGACGGGCAAGATCAGCATCGAAAATACGGAGTTGAATATACGTTCGGCTACCGAAGCTATCAATTCAGGTATTGTGTTGGTACCGGAAGACCGGAAGAAACACGGCCTGGTGCTGAATATGGATATCAAGAACAACATCAGCCTGAGTAACCTGCAGGAGACTAAAAGCCTGGGCGTGCTGGATAAAGGCAAAGAGCAAAAACTGGCCGAAAAATATGTAAACGCGCTGAAGATCAAATGCTCATCAGCCGGGCAAACGGTAAAAAATCTGAGCGGCGGCAACCAGCAAAAGGTGGTATTAGCCAAGTGCCTTGCTACCAAACCAAAGGTATTGATGCTGGACGAGCCTACCCGTGGTATCGACATCAATGCTAAAAATGAAATTTACAAACTGATCATCGAACTGGCGGCGGAAGGCATGGGCATCATTATGGTATCGTCGGAATTGCCGGAGATACTGGCCATATCCGACCGCGTACTCGTGATGGCCGATGGCGCCATCAGGGCCGAAATGAACATAAGCGACGCAACTGAAGATAATATACTGAAAGCGGCTATTCCCGGCGCTATTTAACTTATAACGAATGGATTTGGCAAATTATCGCACATCACTGGTAAAATTTCAATCGCTCATCGCGCTTGTGTTGCTTTGCATTGTGCTCAGCATCGTCTCTGATAAATTCCTCACGGTAGATAATACCTGGAACGTAATGCGGCAGATCTCGGTAAATATCTGCATTTCCGTAGGCATGACACTGGTGATCCTCATTGCCGGCATCGACCTTTCAGTGGGTTCTGTATTGGCCCTATGCGGCGCAATTACAGCCGGCTTGCTAAAGAATGGCATCCCTATTCAATCAAGCAATTTATATATCGGTTTTACGCTTTTGGGCGCGATATTGGTGGGATTGATCGTAGGTTCATTACTCGGCCTGTTTAATGGCTGGACGATCACGCGGTTTAAAGTACCGCCTTTCGTGGCAACTTTAGCCATGTTGACCATTGCCCGTGGCTTAACCATGTTATGGACTAAAGGTTTTCCCATTTCAAATCTTGGCGACAGTTTCGATTATATCGGAACAGGCTGGTTTTTAGGCATTCCGTTGCCTGTATGGATCTCGGGCATAGTGGTGATAATTGCGGTTGTCATCACTAAAAAAACGGTCCTGGGGCGTTATATCTACGCCATCGGCGGCAATGAAAGTGCATCGAAGCTATCGGGTATCAACATCAATAAAGTCAAGTTGACCGTTTATGCCATTGCAGGATTGCTGGCGGCGATTGGCGGCATTTTGGTGACCTCTCGACTGGATTCAGCTCAGCCGAATGCAGGTATCAGTTATGAGCTGGACTCTATTGCCGCAGTGGTGATCGGCGGCACGTCGCTTTCGGGCGGTCGCGGGACCATCATGGGTACAGTGCTTGGTGCGGTGATCATTGGTGTGCTGAACAACGGACTGGTGCTGATGAACGTTTCGCCTTTCTGGCAGCAGGTGGTTAAGGGTGCGGTGATCTTACTTGCAGTGATGATCGATAAAGCCAATTCAAAAAACGAGTAGCAGATGAGTAACCGATACATCCTGGCAATTGACCAGGGCACCAGCAGCACCAAAACCATCATTTTTGACAACAAAGCGCAGGTGGTTGCCCGCTATTCGGAACCGCTTAAAACCTACTATCATGAAGGCGGCTTTGTAGAACAAGACCCCGGGGAAATATTCGCCAATGTTTTAGCTTCTGCACAGGGCTGTATCGATCAATTTAAACAAAACGGTGGTGATACAAATGATATCCTCACCCTCGGCATATCTAACCAGCGCGAGACTTTTGTAATTTGGGATGAGAATGGCAAGCCCTTACATAATGCGGTGGTTTGGCAATGTAAGCGTTCGGTTGAAGTTTGCCGGGAGTTAAAAGCATCAGGCATTGAAGCAGAAATAACCGCCAAAACCGGTTTAATCATCGATCCTTATTTTTCAGGCACCAAGCTAATCTGGCTTTACCGGAATAAGCCTGAAATAAAACACGCTATCGATGCCGGCAAAGCATATTTCGGCAATATCGATACCTGGTTACTGTATAAACTAACCAATGGCAGGCAATATTTAACAGATTATACCAACGCCTCACGTACGCTGTTCTTTAACCTGCATACGTTGCAATGGGACAAAGAATTGCTGGAAAAATTCGGCCTGGCGAATATTAATCTGCCTGGATTAAAACCATCATCAGCTTATTATGGCGATACGGATCTGGATGGCATTTTAAGCGAAACGATCTCTATTACCGCCATGATCGGCGACTCGCATGCCGCCGCTTTTGGCGAGGGCTGTTACAGCGAAGGCATTGCCAAGGCAACAATGGGCACCGGTTGTTCTATACTAATGAACATCGGCAGCCAACCTAAAGCATCCGGCAACGGCATGGTGACTACCATTTGCTGGAGTACCGAACAGGAGACGCACTATGCCTTCGAGGGCGTGATCGTAACCTGCGGAGCAACCATTGAATGGCTGAAAAATGAGCTCGGCATTATCAGCGATGCCCGACAAACCGAAGCCATGGCGACTGCTGTCGAAGACAACAATGGTGTTTACCTTATACCTGCGTTTAGCGGTTTGGGTGCCCCACATTGGGATATGGCCAGGAAAGCGAGTATCAGTGGATTAACCTTCGATTGCAACAAAAATCATGTCGTACGGGCAGCACTGGAATCTATCGCCTATCAAATAAAGGATGTGGTTATCGCCATGCAGGCCGACTCCAACTTGCAGTTGAATGAGCTAATGGTCCATGGCGGCATGACAGCCAATAAATTTGTACTGGAATTTTTAGCCGGGCAGATGGATTGCCGGATCGTCACTAATAATATCGCAGACATTTCCGCTTTAGGCGCTGCGTTGCTGGCTGGGTTAAAGGCAGGGATTTTTAAAGATTTGAATGAGATAAAAGGCTTGTTTGGACAGAAACAGATAGTTGCTTCAAACCAATACAAATCCAAAGCAGATCAATACTACGCCGGCTGGCAAGCTGCAATTGTCTGAACTCGAATTTTAAGGAATTAAAAGAATTTATAGAATTCAATTTCTGCATTCTGATCATTCATAAAATTCTTCCAATTCGAGTTCAGACATAAAAAAAGGCGCCTGCGATATCTCGCTGACGCCCTGGATTTAAAATTAAAAATAAAGAGCCTTTATTTGAAAGCCGCGTCATTCCAACGCAGTTCATTTTTCAATTCACGAATTTTGGTGTCCTGGTCTATTAGGATATACTCGATACCCGCAATATCTGCAAAATCTTCCATATTTTCTGCAAATAAATTTTGACTATAGCAGGTATGATGTGCACCACCTGCCAGTATCCATGCGGCGCAACCGGTTTTCATATCCGGATAAGGTTTCCATAACACACGCGCTACAGGTAGTTTAGGTAGGTCGTGCTCAGGCGCAACAGCCTCTACCGTGTTCACTATTAGGCGAAAACGATTACCCATATCTACGATTGAGGCGTTCAAAGCGTGGCCGCCGGCCACGTTAAATACCAAACGTACCGGATCTGCTTTACCGCCGATCCCCAGCGGATGGATCTCGCATTTTGCCTTTCCATCAGCCAATGATTCGTCAACTTCTAGCATGTGCGAGCCCAAAACCAGCGGGTTTGAAGGATCGAAATGATAGGTGTAATCTTCCATAAAAGCGTTGCCGCCTTTAAGTCCACTCCCCATAACCTTCATGGCGCGTACCAGTGCAGCGGTCTTCCAATCGCCTTCACCGGCAAAACCGTAACCTTTGCCCATCAAACGCTGTGAGGCAATACCCGGGAGTTGCGTCATACCATGCAGGTCTTCGAAAGTATCACTGTAGCCTTTGAAATTACCGTCTTTCAGGAAAGCTTCTATGCCTAATTCTATCTTAGCCGCATCACGCAGTGAGCTATATTGCGCACCGCCTTTACGCAGTGGATCTACTACTGCATATTTCTCTTCATATTCGGCGGTAAGCTTATCAACCTCAGCATCACTAAAGCCATTGATCACTTTTACCAGGTCGCCGACGCCATAGGTGTTTACCGAGAAGCCAAACTGTTTTTCAGCTTCCACTTTATCACCATCGGTAACCGCAACAAAGCGCATGTTATCGCCAAAACGTACAAAACGTGCACCCTGCCAATCAGCCCAGCCTGCTGTTACACGAGTCCAGCCGCCGATTTGCGACAGCACTTCCGGATCCTGCCAATGGCCAACAACTACCTTGCGGTTTTTGCGCATTCGCGAGAGGATAAATCCAAACTCGCGGTCGCCGTGGGCGCTTTGGTTAAGGTTCATGAAATCCATGTCGATGGTTTCCCATGGGATATCACGGTTAAACTGGGTGTGCAATTGCAGTAAAGGTTTTTGCATAATACTCAGCCCACCGATCCACATTTTGGCAGGCGAAAAGGTATGCATCCACGCAATGATGCCGATACAGTTTTTAGCTGAATTAGCATCCTGCATCACACTGCGAATTTCTTCCGTCGATTTTACAGTTGGCTTAAACACCACCTGTACCGGTATCTGCGCGGCCTCGTTAAATGAGCGAACAATTTGTTGCGAATGTTCGGCAACCTGTTTTAAAGTATCTTCGCCGTAAAGGTCCTGGCTGCCGGTAACAAACCAAACCTCGAATTTTTTCAGATCTATCATTGAATGTATTTTTTAGTCGTTTATATCTTTTCTCACCTTTTAGCTAGCCTATCACTGGCCGTAGTATGAATCCGGCCCGTGCTTACGCTCGTGATGTTTTCTTTGCAGCGACTCCTTCAATCGCTGTACATGCGGGTTGATTTGCTCAGTTAGGAAAGCCAGCTTTGCAATAGTTTCCAGTACCGCGCTGTTGTGTACCGCTTTGTCGGCGTTTTTGCCCCAGGTAAACGGCGCATGATTTCCCACCAGTATCATCTCCAACTCTTTATAATTGATGCCGCGTTCGCGCAGACAATTCAATATCTGGTAGCCGGTTTGGTGCTCATAATGGCCTTTTATCATTTCATCGCTCATCGGCGCTGCGCAGGGAATATCGACAATATTGTAATCTGCATGCGTGGTACCGTAGATCGGGATATCGCGATGCGATTGCGCCCAGGCTGTTGCGTAAGTAGAGTGTGTATGGCAAATCCCGCCTATCCCTTCACATTCCTTGTAAAGCACTGCATGGGTTTTGGTGTCTGACGATGGCCGCAACGTCCCTTCTACAATGTTATTTTCAAAATCAACCACCACCATATCGTTCGGCGAAAGGTTTTCATAAGGCACACCGCTTGGTTTTATGGCGAAAACGCCCTGGCTCCTGTCCACCTCGCTCACATTGCCAAAAGTGAACAGCACCAGATCCAGCTTTGGCAACTGCATATTTGCCAGGTAAGCAGCTTCTTTAATATGTTCGTATTTACTCATTTGCTTTAGTTTTTATTCCATGCTTTCGGTATGTTCTTCCACATAAGCCGCCAGTTGCTTGTATTTTGCGTAGCGGATGGCATATAGTGCAGCACGGTCAGTGTTTGGATAATAGGTTTTTTCAAAATCGCCGCCCATCGCGGTCATGGCATCCTCAACTTTTGGATAAATGCCGGCCGTTGTAGCCGCAAACATTGCCGCGCCTAAAGCACAGGTATGCTCAAATGGATGAATGCGAATAGGCATCTCCAATATATCGGCCATCATTTGCATGATGTAGGCAGATTTCTTCGCTACGCCGCCGATGCCGATAATACCTTCAACCAGCACACCTTCACTAATAAACCTGTCGACAATTGTTTTTGCGCCAAAACAGGTACTTTCGGCCAATGCGCGGAAAACCCGCGGCGCATCACTACCAAGGCTTAACCCGGTAATGCCACCTTTTAATAATTGGTTGGCATCCGGTGTACGACGGCCGTTCAGCCAGTCTACAGCCACTTCAGCATTTTCGTCCAACGGTAACAGATCAGCCTGACGGCTTAGTTCAACTATAATTTTGTCGGATATTTCTTCTTTCAGCTTTTCGGCGGTTTCCGCATCGATCAGTTTGGTTTGCGGAAGTAATTCCTGCAATGGCCACGCTATGAGCTTTTTGAACCAGGCATAAGTATCGCCAAAAGCAGACTGTCCTGCTTCCAAGCCAGCCATACCGGGGATGACCGAGCCATCCACCTGACCGCAGATACCTTTTACCAGTTTACCTTGCATATCCGCATTGGGCGCAACTAAAATATCGCAGGTTGAAGTACCCATCACCTTGCTCAGGTGGTAAGGTTCTATCTGTCCTCCAACAGCGCCCATGTGCGCATCAAAAGCGCCAACGCTAACCACTACATCCGTACTTAAACCTAATTTTTCAGCCCATTCGGCACTCAACGTGCCGGCAGACTGGTCGGATGTATAAGTATCTTTGTACAATCGCTCCCTGAAACCGCTCAATAGCGGATCAAGCGAAGAGAAGAATTCTTCAGGAGGCAGGCCGCCGTATTCTTCGGACCAAAGCCCTTTATGGCCAGCCGAGCATCTTCCGCGAAGCATTTCGTGCACATTTTTACCGCCTGTAAGCAGGAAAGGTATCCAATCGCAATGCTCCACCCACGAGTAGCAGGCATCTCTAACTTTTTCATTTACCCGCAGTGTGCGCAGCAGTTTGGCCCAAAACCATTCTGATGAATAGATGCCGCCAACATATTGGAGGTAGTTGATATCGAACTTTTTAGCATGCTCGTTTATTTCTGCAGCTTCTTTTACCGAAGTATGGTCTTTCCACAGTACGAACATCGCATCCGGCTCCTGCTCAAATTCTTTTAAAAGCGCCAGTGGGGTGCCCTGCTTGTTTACGGCAACAGGCGTAGAACCGGTAGTGTCGACTGCTATGGCTTTTATCGATTTGGCTACATCCGCACCCTCGACCTGACTGATGCAGCTTTTGATGGTATACTCCAGCCCCTCTATATAATCGAGCGGGTGTTGGCGAAAGCGGTTTTGTGCTGCATCGCAATACAAACCCTGTTGCCAGCGGGGATAATTAAAAACTGACGAGGCAATCTGTTTGCCGTTTGCCGCGTCGACAAGTACCGCACGTACTGAATCCGAACCATAGTCCAGACCTATTACCAAAGAATCAGAATACATAAGTTTATAATGATTGTCGAAATAACAATTATTATTTCAGAACTCAAAATGTTTTACCGAAATTATTTTCAGTTTAAGGAATTACCGCAGTTGGTCTGGATTTGGAATAAAATTCATGAATGCCTGGAAGGCGGCGTAGTAGTTCTCGCGGTTAAGCCTGTAATAGAATGCACCGCGTTTTGAACCGGCTTTGTCTTTCTCTGCCAATTTTACCAAAAGGCCTGTAGCGAGTATGCGACGGCTAAAATTTCGCTTATCGATAGTGGCGTTAAAAACCGCCTCATACAGCGTTTGCAGTTGCGGAATGGTAAATTTCGAGGGCAATAACTCAAATAAGATCGGGTGCAATGCGGCTTTATAACGGATGCGTTTTTTAGCCTGCTCAACCATTTCCTGGTGGTCGAAGATTAGCTTAGGCGTTTTTTTTAATGGGAACCATTCTGCATGGTAATCAGTGCTTAACTGGTTCTGATACTGGTTAATATCCAGCAGCGCAAAATAGGCAACTGATACGGTGCGTTCCATCGGGTCGCGGTCCGGATCACCATAAGTGAATAATTGTTCAAGATACACGCCTTCCAGCCCGGTAAGCTGTTTCAGGATGCGGTTTGCCGCCTGGTCGAGGCTTTCCTTGTCCTGCACAAAACCACCCATAAGGCTCCAATTACCTTTTTCAGGCTCAAAATCCCTACGGATAAGCAATAGCTTTAACGTCTCACCATCGAAACCAAAAACAATACAATCTACAGCCAATAGCAGCCGGCTTTGCTTGGAATATTTGTGCATGAAGACAAACCTAAAAAAAATTGAAATAAATACGCAATGCTATAACACTTATTAATTGTTTATATAACAATAAATGGGTGTTTATACAGATGCACGCCGTATAACGCTGAAAGGAATGCGCCTGTGCTCTTTTGAATGACCGAGGATAAGTTCTGCAGCCACGCTGCCCATCATCTCAAAATCGGTTGATATAGTAGTGATGCCGTTGAGTATGATCTTTTTTATTGGTGTTTCGTTATAGGATATCACGCCAATATCTTCCCCTATTTTCATCGGTCCTGAAACTATCTTTTCCACAAGCGTAACCAGGTCGTCTTCCATCAGGTTGATGTAGGTGGTTCCTTTTTGTAATACCTCACTACCCATATCGGCTACAATAGCATGTACAAAACCATATTTATTGCAAAAATTTTGAAAGCCGACGAGTATGCTTTTTGAGTAATAGCTATTCTCTGGAAAAATGATCTTGATGGTATGATACTTCTTTAATACATCAAGTAATTGCTCCAGTGCGTAAAAAATATCCTGTTCAAAATCCTCATAAACGGCGGCAAATTCGCCTGATACATCCTCCAATAGTTTATCAACCAATACCAGTTTTTCTTTTGATACTTCGTCGATAGCCTGCGTTACGTTTTCGGCGCTGTCGATAAAATGCGGGATGATAGCGATTTTTTCATACTGATCCATTTTTTCGGTAAGCAGCTTACGAAAAACATGAAAATCGTTATTATAGATGTAAAAATCTATCGCGGCCTGGTTGCCGAGCGTTTTGGCAAAGGCGTCGTAAATGATCTTTTTATGGCTGCTCAGCTTATTGAAAAGCAACAGCACTTTCACCTGCTGGTCGAAATGCGTATTGGTAATAAAATAGCCCTTACCGGTAACCGAAGCCAGTACCCTGAACTTTTTCAGCTCCTTATAAGCGCGTTCTATTGTATTGCGCGAAACGTCAAGCGCCGTGCTCAGGTCGTTAATTGAAGGCAACACATCATCTTTCTGAACTTTTCCTTCCTCAATCCCTTTTAAGAAAGCATTGCTGATCTGTAAGTACTTAGGGGTAATGGAATATTCATCCAGGTTTATAATCTTTAGATAATTCTTCATTTCAACGGTTAGCTGACTGCACTGGCGCAAATAAAAGGCTAAGTAAAGATAAAATTGAGAATTTACCTACAACGTTTAAGTGGAAAGGTGAAAGGTTGAATATAAATTGCAGGACAGTGAAGGACAGTTTATACCGCTATCCTGCCTATTATTGTAGCACCATTATAAACAAATAGAGAATGCAAGTAATATTTGGTGTCATATTTCACTTCATCGGCGGGTTCGCCTCAGGAAGCTTCTACATCCCCTACAAAAAGGTAAAAGGCTGGGCATGGGAAAGCTACTGGATTGTGGGCGGATTGTTCTCCTGGCTCATCGTGCCGCCGCTGGCAGCCTGGCTGACTATACCGCATTTTACCGAGATCATTGCCGCAACAAATGGCGGGATACTTTTTTATACCTATTTGTTTGGACTGCTTTGGGGCATTGGCGGCCTCACTTATGGCTTGGGCGTACGCTATTTGGGTGTATCCTTAGGCAGTACTATCATATTGGGTTTGTGCGCGGTATTCGGTTCGCTGATACCGTCAGTATATTATAACTTTTTCCCGCAAGCTGGTAAGGACACCATTACCGATCTGTTCACTTCGCACTGGGGCCAGTTTGTGTTGATCGGCATCGCAGTATGTATCGTCGGTATTATTATATGCGGCAGGGCGGGTATGATGAAGGAGAAAGAGTTGGAAGCCGGCCAGGCCGATGTAGCCGATAACAAAGACTACCGTTTTGGGTTGGGTATATTTGTTGCAATTGTTTCGGGCATACTAAGCGCCTGTTTCAATTTTGGTTTGGAGGCAGGTAAACATATGGCTGACGTTGCCGATACCGTATGGATGGCAAATCATCCCGGGCAGGGACACTTCCTATATCAGAACAATGTGGTTTATATCATCATACTTTGGGGCGGCTTAACCACTAACTTTATCTGGTGCATGATACTGAACGCACGAAACAAAACTTTTGGCGATTATACCGACAAAAAAACACCTTTATTAAAGAACTACATTTTCGCAGCATTGGCCGGTACAACCTGGTTCCTTCAGTTCTTTTTTTATGGGATGGGCGAAAGCAGGCTGGGCAATGGCGCCAGCTCGTGGATACTGCACATGGCCTTCATTATCCTGGTCGCTAATGCCTGGGGGCTCGTTTTAAAGGAATGGAAAGGCGTAAGCACAAAGGCGCTTATTACGGTTGTAGCAGGTATCGCGGTCATTATTATTTCGGTATTGATAGTTGGCCACGGTAATTCGATAAAAGCCGATGAACAAGCAAAAGCGAAAACAAGCATTAACATTACTGATCACAAATCACTAACATCAATAATTCATTAATCCGATAATACAACAATTCAATAAATATGTCTGTTACAACAACACATTTTAAACACGTAAGCTACCTATGGGACGATACCAAAGCCACCGAATTAGGCGACGATCAGGTAGCCCTTTTAATATACCGCTCAAACCTGCTGGGCGCTGATCTACGCCTCACCAATTATGGCGGCGGCAATACTTCCTGCAAAGTCATAGACAAAGACCCATTAACAGGCAAGGAAGTAGAAGTAATGTGGATAAAAGGTTCAGGTGGCGATATCGGCACACTGAAAAAAAGTGGCCTGGCAGCTTTGTATGTCGACCGCCTGCGTAGTTTGAAGAATGTTTACCGGGGCATCGAATTCGAAGATGAGATGGTGGAACTTTTCAACCACAGCATATTCGATCTGAATTCAAAAGCGCCGTCTATCGATACGCCTTTGCATGGTTTCCTGCCATTTAAACATATCGACCACCTGCACCCTGATGCGGCTATCGCAATCGCGGCAGCAAAGGATGGCAAAAAGATAGTTGAAGAACTTTTTGAAGGCACTTTAGGCTGGGTTGACTGGCAGCGCCCTGGTTTCGACCTTGGTTTGCAGCTGAAAGCGTGTTTGGACGCAAGCCCAAATATCCGCGGTATTTTCCTCGGTTCGCACGGTTTGTTTACCTGGGGCGATACCGCTTATGACAGCTACATCAACACCCTCGAAGTAATTGAAAAATGTGCCGATTACCTTGAAAAAAACTATGGCAAAAAAGGCCCGATTTTCGGCGGACAGAAAATAGAAAGCCTGCCTGAGGCCGACCGTAAAAAACAAGCGGTTGCTTTAGCCCCTATCCTGCGCGGTTTCTGCTCATCAAATGTTCGCATGATCGGTCATTTTACTGACGATGCACGGGTATTGGAATATACTAATTCAAACGACCTTGAGCGTCTCGCACCAATGGGCACCAGTTGCCCCGACCACTTCCTGCGCACCAAGATCAGTCCGTTGGTATTAGAGTTGGAAGCCGGTGAAGATCTGAGCGATGTAGAAGCGATAAAAGCCAGGTTAACCCCTGCATTTGAGGCTTATCGCAAAATGTACGAGGATTATTATAACACCTGCAAACACCCGAACAGCCCCGCTATCCGCGATGCCAATCCTGTTGTTATTTTGTACCCGGGCGTAGGGATGTTCACTTTTGCAAAAGACAAGCAAACCGCACGCGTTGCCGCTGAATTTTATATCAACGCCATCAACGTAATGAAGGGCGCTGAAGCGGTTTCTGAATACACTTCTCTGCCGCGCCAGGAAGCATTTGATATTGAATACTGGTTGCTGGAAGAAGCGAAATTATCGCGCATGCCTAAGCCAAAAGCTTTATCGGGCCGTATTGCATTGATCACCGGCAGCGCAGGTGGTATCGGTAAAGCTATCGCCAAAAAATTTGTTGAAGAAGGCGCTGTTGTGATCCTGAACGACATGAACCTGGAGCGCTTGGAAGGCGCAGGCGACGAATTTAAAGCATCGTTTGGCAAAGATTCTTACGCTACTGCTCAACTTGACGTGACCAATGGCGCACAGATACAGGAAGCTATTGCTACCGCAATACTGGCCTTTGGCGGTGTCGATCTGGTAGTGAATAATGCCGGTTTGTCGATCTCCAAAACTATTGCCGATCATACTGAAAAAGACTGGGACTTGTTATACAATGTATTGGTAAAAGGCCAGTTCCTGGTAACCCAGGCTACCGTTGCCGTGATGAAGAAACAGGCTATCGGTGGCGACGTAATCAACATCGTAAGCAAAAACGCACTGGTAAGCGGCCCGAACAATGCAGGTTACGGTAGCGCTAAAGCAGCACAACTGCACCTTACCCGACTGAATGCTGCCGAGCTTGGCGCTGACAGCATCCGCGTAAATGCGGTGAATCCTGACGCTGTGATCAGCGACAGTAATATCTGGGCTGGCGGATGGGCCGAAGGCCGTGCCAAGGCTTATGGCATAACAGTAGCAGAATTGCCTGCTTATTACGCAAAACGTACCTTGTTGAACGAAGTGATCCTGCCGATTGATATCGCCAACGCATGTTTCGCCATCACGGGCGGCCTGCTAAACAAATCAACCGGAAACGTGATCAACGTGGATGGCGGCGTTGCAGCGGCGTTCGTTCGTTAGTTCATAGATCATGGTTCATAGTTCATGGGTGGTAGACTGCCTACGAACTATGAACTATTGACTGTGAACTTCCTACCATGATCTATGAACCATTAACTATGAACCATTATGCAGATAGAAAAATATAAAGTTGACGAACTGAACCAACAGTCGCTCAATAAACATAAAAACCAGTTCGAGTTTGTTGCTGCCGATGTGGCGCAGCTTGACGATGTGATGAAAAAGCTGATGGCGTTTAACGTTGCCATTCCAAGCTGGGCTTTGGGTACCGGCGGTACGCGTTTCGGCCGTTTTTCGGGCGCAGGCGAACCGGGGAGCCTGGAAGAGAAGATTGAAGACGTAGGCGTTATCCATGCGCTGAATAAATCGAGCAATTCCATCTCCCTGCATATTCCATGGGATATTCCTGAAAATGCGGCTTCGATAAAAGCGCTGGCTGCGCAGTTAGGCTTGCATTTCGATGCGGTGAATTCCAACACTTTCCAGGATCAGAAAGATCAGAAGCTGAGTTACAAATTCGGCTCGTTGCATCATGTGGACAAAGCTGTTCGTAAACAAGCAGTCGAGCACAATATTGAAGTAATAAAGTACGGCCAGCAACTGGATTCAAAAGCATTGTCAGTTTGGCTGTCTGATGGGTCAAACTTTCCTGGTCAATTGAACTTCCGTACAGCCTTCCAGAACACCTTGGAAAGCTTACAGGAGATCTACGCCGCATTGCCTGACGATTGGAAGGTTTGGGTGGAATACAAACCGTATGAACCAAACTTCTATTCGACCACAATTGGCGATTGGGGCCAATCATACCTTTTAGCTTCCAAATTAGGATCAAAAGCAAGCACATTGGTAGATTTAGGCCATCATCTACAAGGCGCTAATATCGAGCAGATCGTCTCTTTATTATTAATGGAAGGCAAATTGGCCGGTTTCCATTTCAATGACTCTAAATACGGCGACGACGACCTGACCGTTGGCAGCATCAATCCATACCAGCTGTTCCTGATCTTTAACGAACTGGTTGAAGGCATGGACGCACGCGGCATGAACCATGCTACTTCTATCGGCTGGATGATCGATGCATCGCACAACGTAAAAGACCCTATTGAGGATCTGCTACAATCTGTACAGGCGATCAAGATCGCCTATGCACAGGCATTATTAGTTGACAAGGCCGCATTGCAAGCCGCACAGCAACATAACGATGTGGTTCTTGCCCAGGAGATCCTGCAGCAGGCCTATCGTACAGATGTACGTCCGTTGGTAGCTGAAGCCGGTTTCCGTAATGGCGGCGCTTTAAGCCCGGTTGATGCTTATAGGAAATTACAGGTTAGGGATAATTTGATAAAGGAAAGAGGAACTAACACAGTTGCAACAGGACTATAGTCTGTCCTGAACCTGAGTTTTATAATACCATGAGCATACCTGTAATTGCCATATTTGACGTAGGTAAAACCAATAAAAAGCTTTTCCTTTTTGATGAGCATTACCGCATTGTATACGAAAAAGCGGCAAAATTTATCGAGACGGTTGATGAGGACGGCGATCCATGTGAAAACCTGGACAGCCTTGAGTTATCCGTTTTTGATTCGTTGCGCGAAGTGTTCCGGATGGCCGAATACGAGATTCGCGCCATTAACTTTTCCACCTACGGCGCAAGCTTTGTGCATTTAGGCGAGGATGGCAAACCTGTTGCGCCGCTGTATAATTACCTGAAAGAGTTTCCGAAAGAATTATGCGAACAGTTCTATAAAACTTATGGCGGCGAAGGTTTGTGGGCGAAGGAAACATCATCGCCGGTATTGGGTAACCTCAATTCCGGGATGCAACTTTACCGGTTGAAATATCAGAAGCCGGAACTCTTTGCAAAAATAAAATACAGCCTGCATCTGCCGCAGTATATGAGCTACCTGCTTACCGGTAAGCCTTATACCGATATTACCAGTATTGGCTGCCACACAGGCTTGTGGGACTTTGAAAAGAACGATTATCACACCTGGGTTTACCAGGAAGGCATTGCGGAAAAGCTTGCGCCGATTGTACCGTCTGACGGCGTATTGCAGGGCAATGATGCGGCTAACGGAAAACTGGTTGGTGTTGGTCTGCACGACAGTTCTGCTGCACTTATCCCCTATCTGGTGAATTTTACCGAGCCGTTTGTGCTCATCAGTACAGGTACATGGTGTATCAGCCTCAATCCATTTAATACCTCCGCAGTAACGGAAGATGACCTTGAGAACGATTGCTTGTGCTATATGCAATACAAAGGTTCTCCTGTAAAAGCTTCAAGGCTTTTTGCGGGGAATGAACATGAGATCCAAACTAAAAAGATCGCATCGCATTTCGATATCAACACATCCGTTTTCAAACATATTGAATATGATGCCGATGTTGTCCAAAAGCTAAAAAAGGACGAATCCCGCCAGCCTGTTTCATTACAGCAATCGGCGTTTGCTTCAAGGAATCTGCATGTGTTTGAGAACTATACAGAGGCTTATCATCAGCTCATTATAGACATTATGGAGCAGCAGCTCTTTTCAACGTCAAGAATATTGAGCCCGAATGTGAAAAGGATTTTTGTAGACGGTGGATTTGGCAAGAATGCCGTTTATATGAACCTGCTGGCGGCGGCTTTCCCCCAACTGGAGGTATTTGCCGCTTCAATGGCACAAGCTACCGCAGTCGGGACTGCGATAGCTATTCACCACTCATGGAACAACAAAACTTTACCTTCAGATATTATCGAGCTGAAATACTTTTCAGCCCCGCATCATACAATAATTTGATTTTTCTATAATTTTTATTTGGTTAGTTCTCAGCCGGTGCAGCAGTTTTGTCGCCGGCTTTTTTTGCAGCCAAAACTTTGTCAACATACGTTTTGTACATGGTTTTCCAGTTACGGCCGCTGCCATAAAAATAATCTTCAATACGAGTTTTATGGATCTTAAATATATTCGACATTTCGTTCTTCACATCCTTATAATCTACCGACTCTTCACGCGCCTGTGCCAACTCCTTGGTGATAAAATCCTGGTCTGCCTGCGTCATGTCGGGAACGATTGATTTGTAACCGTTAAACGTAAACTGGTATTTGCCGATGGTATATTTATCAAGGATCGCATTTACCTGGTCTTCCGTCAAATCTTTACGTAAACCGGCCATCAATGCTTCATGCACTGTTTTTGGGATAGTAGAATCAATAATGAATTGGCGCTGCAATGCACTGAAAACCTTGCCATTGATCGGATCGATACCTTCCGGCACCAATGTACCAGGATGGCTATTGTGCCAGTCGCGTACTGCAGCCATATGGGCAGCAATTACGGCTTTTACACGTCCTGCCTTCACAGTATCGGTTAAGTTAAGCACACTTACAAATTGATCTGCTCTTACAGAAGGATCATTCTTGTCTTTTTTAGCGGGCTGCGTACTGGCCGCTGCTTTATTATCTGTTTGCGCGAATGATTTTAAGGAAACCGACATTGCAGCAAAACATGCCAAAACGATGTATCTCTTTTTCATTTGATTTTTAAGTTTAATTGGTTTGATATAAAGTAAAATTACCCGCTTTTTACCCGTTTGATTGAAACGGATTATCCAATGATTGTACAATCTTATCCCATCAGCTAAAACACATAAAAAGATGCTATACATTTGGTGTAAAGCATATCGAAGATGGTTCTAATCCAAGCTTCGGCACTGTAAAACGCCAATAAAACCGATATTAAAATGAAATCAGGAGTCCGTCTTTTTGTAACAATTTTGTGTATATCAGCCTTTTCGCTCACTACAAGCGCCCAGGTAAAGCTCGCCGGTCTATTTACCGACAACATGGTGCTGCAACAGCAATCTTCCGTACCCGTATGGGGATGGGATAAGGCTGGAACAAGCATCAGCATACAAACATCATGGGATAAGAAAGTATATAAAGCTATAGCGGACGCCGATGGTAAGTTCATGCTGAAAGTTGCCACGCCTGTTGCAGGCGGGCCTTATGAATTAACTGTAAACGATGGCAAGCCGGTGACACTGAAAAATGTGCTGATCGGCGAAGTATGGTTATGCGCCGGGCAATCGAACATGGAGATCCCGGTAAAAGGTTATAAAAGTCAGCCGATATTGAACTCTAATGAGGCGATACTGGAATCGGCTAATAAAAACATACGCTTATTTAATGTGCCACGTGGCTCAAGGACAACTTTGCAAACCGACATCAAACCAAGTCAATGGCAGGAAGCATCACCCGCAAGCGTCGCTAAATTCAGCGCTGTAGGCTATTATTATGGCAGATTGCTGAATAAGATGCTGAATGTTCCGGTAGGGTTGATCTGCTGCGCTTATGCCGGCTCATCCGTACAGGCTTGGATGGATGCTAATGTGTTAAAGCCCTTTCCGGAAATCAAAATTCCTGGCCCAACAGATTCGATAAAAGAAGTGAGCCGCACGCCTACAACCCTGTACAATGCCATGCTGCATGGTGTTATCGGCTATGGTATTAAAGGCGCTATCTGGTATCAGGGCGAGTCAAACTATGAGTTTCCTGCACAATATGATTCGCTTTTTACCACGTTTGTAAAAGACCTGCGCGCCAAATGGGGCATCGGTAATTTCCCCTTCTATTATGTGCAAATTGCGCCTTATGACTACGCGCAGCTACCACCATATAACAAAGGCGGCAAATACAATTCGGCATTTTTAAGGGAAACGCAGCGACTGGATGAAGATAAGATCCCTAATTCAGGCATGGCAGTAACATTAGATATCGGCGAACAATCTACCATCCATCCGCCACATAAAGAACAGGTTGGGCAGCGTTTAGCTTATCTCGCATTAGCGAAGACCTATGGCATGGAAGGTTTTGGTTATCAAAGCCCGCAATACGATTCGTTTTCGGTGAAAGGAAGCGCAATAACTGTAAAGTTCAAGAATTCCTATAACGGGCTAACTTCCTTTTTGAAAGATATTACCACGTTTGAGATCTCCGGCGCTGACAAGCATTTTTACCCGGCAAGGGCCGTTATTAACGGCAGCACGGTTGTGGTAAGCAGCGAACAGGTGAAAGAGCCGGTAGCAGTACGCTATGCTTTTAAAGATTTTGTTGTTGGCGATCTGTTTGGCACAGATGGTTTACCGGTATCGTCCTTCCGTACTGATGACTGGGATTATAGCGTACAGTAAAGCACATTATAATTAGCTCATCAAAAATATTGTCATACTGCGCGGACCATGTGCGCCTAAAACTAATGACTGCTCAATATCTGCTGTTTTAGATGGGCCTGCGATAAAAGTACCGAAATCGTAATTGGTATTGCCGATACGCTCATACGCCTCATGCATGGTTGGTACAATATCATTTGCATTTACGATCACAGCCAGATGCTGGCAAATAAAGGGCAATACACGCAGCATTAATATCTCTTCGGTAACCCATACCGCACCATTTTCAGCCACACCAAAGTGTGCTTCGATGACGGCATTATCTACATCCTGTAATGAATGCGGGTTGGAATCCTTTCTATAAACATGCTCCATTATGTCGCCCAGTAATGGCACTGTAGTAATATTGCGGCCACCTTGCTGCATGTTTTTTGCAACGTGATTACGGATTTCATCTATTGATTTTACCGGGATGACTTTGCCGCCGATAGCGCTAAGAATTTCAGTAAAACGGTCAACTGATTTGTTGCTATCGCCCTTAAAAGCAGTAATATCCGGCAACTCTGTAAAAGACGGTTGGTTACGTTCTACCGCTGCTAAAATTTCATCTCTGCTGCTAAACATATTTATATTTTATCTTTTCGATTGGTTTGATACCATTCGTTGAACGACTGCTTTGGCACTGCCGGCATATCACGGTGTTTGTACCATGGATTGAGCTTATTGTTCACCGCAAATGGCGCCAGCTTCATAGTTACCCGTGCCGCTTTACCCGCTGCCCTGTACCTCCCGGGCGATTCCAGTACCCAGGCCATTGCCTTCATGCTGGCCGTTTTCGTTTTGGGCGAATACCCTTTTTGTACCAGCACCTGCCGCCATTTATACAGCTGGTCATGTATATCAATCTTTACCGGGCAAACGTTACTGCATGATCCGCATAGTGTTGATGCAAAAGGCAAATCGGCATACTTTTCCATATCGAGGTTTGGCGCGAGGATAGACCCGATCGGTCCCGATATAGCATAATGATAGCTATGCCCGCCGCTGCGGCGATAAACCGGACAGGTATTCATACAGGCCCCGCACCGGATACATTTCAACGAATTGCGGAAATCTTCCCTGCCCAACTGTACTGATCTCCCATTATCAACCAGGATAATATGCATTTGCTGGCCTTCTCGTGGCTTTTTAAAGTGGCTTGAATAGGTGGTGATGGGCTGACCGGTAGCGCTGCGGGTAAGCAGTCGCAGGAATATCCCCAAATGTTTCCGTTCCGGGATGAGTTTTTCAATACCCATACTGGCGATGTGAATATCTGACAGGTGCGCACCCATATCGGCATTACCTTCGTTGGTGCATACCACAAACTCCCCGGTTTCTGCTATCGCGAAGTTTACTCCTGTTAGTGCAGCTCTGCGCGTGAGGAAGGTATCGCGCAAGTGCTGACGTGCAGTCTCAGTCAAAAATTGCGGATCGGCATTGCCTGCGGGTGTACCAAGATGCTGATGGAACAGTTCGCCTATTTCCTCTTTCTTTTTGTGAATGCAGGGCAATACGATATGACTTGGCATTTCTTCAGCCAATTGTACAATGCGTTCGCCCAGGTCAGAGTCGATGACATTGATACCCTGCGCTTTCAGGTATTCGTTAAGATGGCATTCTTCGGTGAGCATGGATTTGCTCTTCACCATTTTGTCGATACCTTGCTCTTTTAGCAGCAGGTGAACAATGCGATTGTGCTCCCCGGCATCTTTCGCCCAGTGTACCACAATGCCGTTTGCTTGCGCATTTTTTTCAAACTGCTTTAAGTATTGCGAGAGATTAGAGAGCACATTGACCTTGATCTGCGAAGCGGCTTCGCGTAACTCTTCCCATTCGGGAAGTTTGTGTACGGCTATATCGCGCTTGGCCCTTATCCACCACAGGGTTTCGTCATGCCAATCGACACGCTGCTCGTCTTTATTGAAAATCTCTGCCAGTTCCGCGTGATCTTTCATTTGCTTAATTCCCGTTTGCGTTTAAAATTTCGGCAATGTGTATCACCCCAACTTTACTTCCCTGGCGGTGCAGAATACCTTCCATATGCATCAGGCATGAAAGATCGCCGGCGGTAATATATTCTACGCCGTGTTCAAGATGATCGGCCACCCTGTCCTCTCCCATTTTTGATGATACGGCTTCTTCTGCCACGCAAAACGTACCGCCAAAACCACAACATTCATCTGGTCGGCTTAAAGGCATTATTTCAAGGCCCTTTACCATGTTAAGCAACTTACGTGGTTTGGAAAAATCTTCAGCAACCAGTTCTGTCATTTGCGATGTATGCAGGCCACGCTGCCCGTGACAGCTTTGGTGCAGGCCAACTTTATGCGGGAAACTGGCTTCCAGCTTTTCAACTTTTAGTATATCAGTAAGAAATTCTGTCAGTTCATAAACACGGTGCCTGATTTGCGCAGCTTCCGCTTCGTCTTTGGTGTGCAGGTGATGCTTAATATGCAATGTGCAGCTACCGGATGGGCACACAATGTAGTCAAAATCTCTAAAGTTATCCGCGAATAACTCATTACAACCGCCGGCCAGGTGTTCATAGCCTGAATTGGCCATAGGCTGGCCGCAACAGGTTTGATTAAGCGGATAGCCAACTTCCACACCCAACTTCTCCAACAACTGTAACGTGGCTATGGCCGCGTTAGGATAAAACTGATCGACATAACACGGTATAAATAAACCAACCTTCATGTATTAGGAATATATTCTTCTCAAAATCGTCAATATCACTCTTGCACAGGCATCACGACAACGTCTTTTGCCCGGCTAAGCGGGGTGACTTTAAGTTTTGCTAATTTACCATTTTTTATGGTCGCTTCAACAGTGGTGTTGTATGGTGCATGCAGTTTTATATCCGCATCCCAATCTTTTGGCCAGGCAGGCATCAGGTATATTTTTTTGCCAACTGTTTGCATCGCCATTTCCTGCAAAGCGATCATGCCGCTGCCGCCCCAGTTATGGTCAGGCGCCCAATCGAGGCCCGGGCCCCAAAAGGTAAAATAGCGAAATGTTGAATTTGAAAGCTTTTTTGTCACCAGGTCTTTCGCCTCCCCCGTCAATCCCAGGCGTGCTGCGAATATAGGGTCCTGGTGCCAGCTAACTATCCCGTACTGTCCCTTTTTATCTGCGCCATGGTGCCAGGTATCGATAGCTAATTGCAGGTCAGGCAAACCAACGCCATACAATCCGTACGGGAAAACAGGGTACAATTGTGGTAGTTCGATATTATTCAACGCACCCCACGATTGCGCCGGCGAGATGACCTTAAAACCGTTGAGCTGGCGGGTGGCGATTTCGGGCAGGCGATTTAAAACGGCTTTCCAATAAGCACGCTGTTTGGCAGTACCATACTTTGCAGGCAAGGCTAGCATCTCTTCCAAAACCGACTTCATCGCCGCTATAGTAGATGTTGCGTTGGTAGCGCTTTTATAAGTTTCGAGCCCGGTGCCGGGATACATGATCAGTTTGCCATTAGCATCCAGCGGGTAACCGTTCAGCTTTTGCGACCAGTACTGAAAATGCTCGTCATGAAATCTGATACTGCTTTCAATAAATGGCAGGTATTGGCTGATATCGGCTCCGGTGAACAACTGGTAATCCAGCATCATTTTTGAAAATTCCAGTTCACCGTCATAATGGTCGATCACATAGATATTGGTCAGATCGCCATAATCAAGGAAAGTCTTTTTCTCACCTTTCAGGTTGACCAGTGTACGCATACTGGAAGAATCCGAGCGCGGCCTGAGCGTAGTATTTCCCCAAAGCTTTTCGTAAGTATGCCCGGCAGGCAGACCGAAGTTTTCCACCTGCTCGGTGAACGAGGCGCCATCATGTCCCCAATAAACTTTGGTGCGCAGCTCGGCATTGCCTAACGAGCGACGGTAGAACTCAAACTGCGGCTTCATCATACTAAAATCGCCGCTTTTGAGCATCGGCCAGTAAACCAAACGCTGGTTCTGCGCGGTAAAGCTGCCACCGCCCCAGCGACGAAAATCAGGTGTAACTTTGCCGCCTTTGTATTCTCCTTTTACAAAATCGGCATCAAAAGTAAACAGGCCTCCATTGAACTTGGTTGGAAATTCGCCAAAGGCATTACAAGCTAGCTGGTAGCGGAACACATTATAATTGCGGCCGATCTCCCAGCCTTTATCGGTAGTGTGGTCTTTAGCTGTGTTAATGTAGATGTGGCTATGACTCCAATATTGCGCCCACCATTGTGTATTCTTCGCCCATTTCTGACTATTGCCCGGAGATTGAACCACTTCCTGCTGCAAGCCTTTTATCCAACCTGCATTTGTTGGGGTGTGTGCTGTATGCAGTACGATATCGATGTTTTGATGGATAACCGGGCTCGTATTTTGATACACCCAACCCCGATATTTGGTAGTAATATAGGTACTGTCGATAGTACCTGTGAATGCCATTCCATTCGCAACCATCTCACCGCCGAAAATCAGGCTCTTTAGCGGGTTCCAAAGTTGCTCCTTTACCGAGCTCAGATGTTGCTGGATGGCTTCTTTATCGATCACCATCTCATCGTCACGATCTTTGTGATACCAGATAATATCTGAGTGATGCGGGTCGATAGTATCTTTCCGCGTAAATAGCGGCATTTTTTCCGGCGTGGTGAGGTTAAAACTGTAAGATTGATGGCGCTCATCCGGCGAAAGGGAGCGATCGGCAGTGCGCCAGTCTTCGAAAATAGCTTTGGCTATGAATTTTTGTCCGCTGGTAATTTCTAAGTGGATAACGGGCTTGAAAACTTCCACCCAAAGCTTCACAACCGTATTGTTGTCACCTTTTATTTCAATATAGCCTTCTTTCAATTTCAGTTCCTGCCTGAAATTACTTTTAAAGGGATTGGTTGACAAGCTGATTCGTACGCGACCCAATTTCAGCAGGGAATTGTTTTCATCGAATGTTCCGCTGCGCGCGATATAGAAGATCAGGTCGTTATTCTCCACCCAAACATTGCAGCCTATGTCACCACCGCCAAGCGGCATGGACTCGGATGAGTTTTTGCTTTGACTGTTCCAAACTACGTTGTAATCGGAAATATCCTGTGCTTTGGATACTGCAAAAACGAACAACAAGACAAGAGAAAACGAGATCTTTTTAAACAGCATGCTAATAGAATTTAAGCGTAAATTGGCACTACTAAATTCGCTTATAAAAAGATCGTTATATTGATTTTGTTAGCCAATTATTGTAGCATCTTAGCATAAAGCCGGGTATTGTTTCTCTTCTTTAAGAGAGAAAGCCTCCATTTCATTACGCAAAATCTCACAATTTTTAAATTTACGACGTTTTGGAAACTTCGTAAATTAATAGCAGGCGACTTACTAAATGTTATAAAATTCTACAGCATTATTTCCCCAGAAATCAGTATACTCGTCAACAGAAAGTTTTGATGTATAATTTTCAACAATACTGATCATCCTGTCATACCCACCCGCCACGTTGCAAACCGGCCAATCAGAGCCAAACATCAGGCGTTTTGTACCGAAGGCTTTAAAAACGACATCCAGATAAGGTGTAAAATCAGCTTCCTGCCAGTTTTGCCATTCGGCTTCGGTAACCATTCCGGACACTTTGCACCAAACATTCTCATATTGGGCAATAGCTGCTACATCCTTTTCCCAATCCGCAATCTCCTGCTTTTTAATATAGGGTTTGGCGATATGATCGATCACGAATTTTTGGTTGGGAAATGCCCCGACCAACTCTTCGGCATAAACCAGCTGGTCAGGAAAAATAAGAATATCATAGGTGAAATTATATCTTTCCAGTTCTTTTATACCGTGCATGAAAGCCGGTTTCAGCATCAATGCCCTGTCAGGATCACCCTGCAACACATGGCGAAACCCTTTCAATTTTTCAAACTGACTGTAATCCGTAAGCTGTTCTTCAATATTCCCGGCCCGCAGATCGACCCAACCGACAATGGCTTTTATAAAATCATTTTTCGCAGCATGTTGCAGAAGGAACCTGGTTTCGATATCTGATTGATCGGCCTGCACAGCCACACAACCGTCAATCTGGTGTTTATCAAGTATCGGTTTAAGATCAGCAGGCAAAAAATCCCGCTGAATAGCGGCCATACTTTCATCTATCCAGCTATCTCTAACCGGATCGAATATCCAAAAATGTTGATGTGAATCGATGCGCATAAGCCCCTTCCAAACCCTTCCCGGCAGGAAGGGCTTTATATATTTTGTAAATTTTATCAAAAAGTCTCTCCTACCGGGGAGATTATTCGCCTATTTTATTTTTCTAAATGGTGCTCATAAGGGCTTTGCCGTTCAGACAGGCTTATGCATTTGCCAAAGATCTATCCAAATGCACATAACCACCGTCCACATAGATCAGCTGACCGGTAGTGTGACTTGAACGACCAGACAGCAGAAAGGCTGTCATGTTCGCTATTTCCTCTACAGTGGTCATACGATTGCCCAGTGGAATATTTGATTCTATTTCCTGCAACTTTTCTTCCGGGTTTGGCAATGTTTTTATCCAATTTTCGTAAAGCGGCGTCCAACATTCGGCCACCACAATGGCATTTACACGGATGCCATATTTGAGCAGCTCAACCGCCCACTCGCGGGTAAGCGCATTACGGCCGCCGTTTGATGCAGCGTAAGCTGAAGTATTACCCTGGCCGGTATCTGCAGTTTTTGAAGTAATGTTGAGGATAACGCCTTTTGATTCCTTCAAAGCGTCCAGCGAGTGGTGCGCCATCAGGTAATAATGTACCATATTCTTGTGCAGCGATGCGATGAAACGGTCATAATCGCCACTTTCCAATCCTACCCCGTCGTTTACACCGGCGTTGTTTACCAGGCCGTCTATTTTACCAAATTCAGCCAGCACTCCATCAACCGCCTTTTTGCAATCATCGGGTTCGGTAAGCTCGGCAACCACGTGGGCTGCTTTGCCACCTTCAGCTTCTATTTCAGCTATTGCCTTTAAGTTATCTTCTGCCTTTCTGCCTACGATAACCGGGACGGCGCCTTCATTTGCCAGCACTTTTGCCACACCGAGGCCTATACCCTTTGCACCGCCCGTTATGATGATCACTTTATCTTTCAGTCCTAAATCCATAAGTATTTGTATTGATATATTTAATGCGCCGCAGCGACTTTCAGCTCAGTAGTTTTTACCCGTTTAAAAGCATAAACGAATATATAAAGGAAACAAAATGCCGGTACCAGGTAAGCAATCTGGATGTTGCTGACATCTGCTACTATTCCAAGAACATAAGCGCATACTGCACCGCCAACAATGGACATAATCACCAATGATGAGCCTTCTTTTGTCTTTTTACCTAATCCGCGTATGCTCAATGAGAAGATGGTCGGGAACATGATCGACATAAAGAAATCTACGCCCAGCAGTGCGTAAACAGGGAAATTACCGTGAAGAATAACCGCCAAAACAGTAAGCAATACATTCAGCAAGGCATAAACAGTGAGTAGTTTTACGGGGTTGAAGATTTTCATCAGCAATGTACCCACAAATCTTCCTCCCATAAAACATGCCGAGCCGCTGATAAGAAAAAACGAAGCAGATTTTTCATCCATATTAGCAACCTTTTCGGCAAATAGCACAAAAAAGCCCCAAATGCAAGCTTGTGCACCCACATAAAAAAATTGTGCTAAAACACCTGCCATCAATTCTTTCTCAGAGAATAAGCTCAACATTCGCTCAAAAAAAGGCTTACGCTCGTGAACATCTTCACCCTCACCCTCTTCTTTTATCTGCGGAAGAGAAGTAAAATAAATGAGTATTGCTACGATAAGAACACCAAGCCCGGTAATCAAAAATGGCATTTGAACAGATGATGCTTCATGTGTCAGATATGCGTGTAATTTATCTGGCGACATAGCAGCTTCCTGTTTGTCGGACAAAGTAATACCCGAAAGAATAAAAGTGCGTCCTACGAATCCGGCAGACACAGCAGCTAACCCATTAAATGATTGTGCCAGGTTAATGCGGGTTGTAGCTCCCGCAGGATCTCCTAAAACTGTGATGTATGGGTTAGCAGCAGTTTCAAGAAACGCCGAGCCACTAAACATAATAAATAATGCTACAAGGAAAAAAGGGTAATTCATCGCCCCCGCTGCAGGGTAAAACAGGAACATACCTATGGCAACCAATACCAGTCCAAATAATATTCCCCCTTTATACCCAAAACGCTTCATAAACTGGGCAGCAGGTATAGGCAGCAGGAAATAAGCGAAATAGGCGGAAACGTCAACTAATGACGATTGTCGTGTAGTCAGCTGAAATGCCTTTTTCAGATGCGGGATAAGGATGGGATTAAGATTCAGCGCGAATCCCCATATGAAGAACAGCGAGGTAATCAGGGCTACAGCAAACAGCTTTTTATCTTTTGGCATGTGGTTATATAATTAGTATGCTAATATAGATTATTTAAAAGCTGTCTGTATAACGTTTAATCCAACACCCAAAGTTTTTGTCGCGATAACATTTAACGCATCCTTGCTACCTGTAAAATGGAACACGCTGTGTTTATGCGTAAGCGTTTCGCCGGGCTTAAGGAATGCCGCTGGTGATACGCTTTCGATCTCATAAAATGGCCCCATCTGCCCGCCTGTTGCCAGCGGGCCATCGTTATAGGCATTTACCGCGTCACCTTTAAACGGGTCTTTATCGGTTCGCCATTCCTGGTTCAGGTATGTGGCGTTGGGATCGAAATTGTAAGTAATCAGGGTGAGTACATTATTCGCAGCATCATAGCTACCTGCGTACTGTTTCAACCTGTTTGGTGGTACGCCCAATTTGCCACGTTGTTTGCCATCGGCTTTATAATACAAGGTACCATTCTGGAATTTTACACGGTCGGGTGGTATTTGTCCGAAGTAATCAGTTGTGGCAACCTCGCCTGTTGTGTTTTGTTGATAAGGAATTACGATGGTAACCGACGGCGATGGATTGAACATATCTAAATTCCATAAACATGGCGCACCGGTTTTTTTATCCCAGGCCTGTTTACCGGCGTTGATAATACCGTTTACCGTAGCATAGCCAACCGCCTTAACGGATGTATCGATCGTAATACCGAGTGTTTGTTGGATATCGGCATTTTCCAGTATCTGTATGCTGCGGTTCAGTTTAATATCCATTACCGTACCTGCATAGTTCTGCATTTGGGTGGTTTTACTTAGCGTCACTTTTTTTGTGGTCGATGAATCGAGTTTCCAGCTTTCTTTATCCACTGCGGCTGGTGTATGCCAGTTATCGAACACCATTTGGGTGCCGGGCTTAAAGAACAGAGCAAATTTGCTGCCCTCCGGCCCAAGCCATAATCTGTCTTCACCGCCAAACGCGTTCATGTGCGCATCGGGTGTTTCCAGGTCGAATGTTTTGTAATTGATCCAACCGAAACTTTTGCCGTTGTCTCCTTCCGCCGTTGAAGTAAAAACCTTTGCCTGGTATTTTGGCGAAACGATGATCTGGCCGCTGCCTTCATTGTTTTTCAACACCAGCACACTATCGTGCTGCTTTAGAAAGTCGAGATCGTAAGCAAAAGTGCCTTTTTGGGGGAATTTCGGAACATCCATAATACATCCGGATAAAGCCATAGCCGAAACAGCAAAGAGCATAATTTTCAGACTTCTCATATTAATTTACAGCTAATATGGTTTTATAAATTGGTTTTCACAGTCGGTAAAGTACGCGGTTTAAAAGCGTATAAATATTTACTTTTTTGGCTCTTTCTTATACTATTTTGGCATCGGTAGCATTTATATCATTATAACCTGCCAACAGGATAAAAATATTTTGAAATATACGATATTAACCGTCGAATCACATGATTGGATAGTATCTTGTTTACTTCAACGATTAAGTAAATAATAGCTTTACAATTTCCAAACAAAGCCTTTGCCCGCTTATTTTTGACATCGACGAAAGGCATTTAAAATCACGCTTTAAATGCTTTCCTTTGTGAACTGCCAATGAATAAACAAACTCTAAACAAGCGCGATAGCGGCCGGGTATTATGTTTCGGCGAACTTTTGTTCAGGCTGGGGCTGGATAGCAGCGGCGAATGGCTGGCGCAAAACCAGGTGCCTATTTTTGTTGGCGGCGCTGAGCTGAACGTAGCTACCGCGCTGGCGCTTTGGGATGTACCTGCGCGCTATTACACCGCGTTGCCTGATAACTATCTTACTGACGAAATTGTAGAATATATAAAGGCGAAAGGCATAGATGCCGGCGATATTTACCGCCATGGCAACAGGATAGGATTGTATTATTTAGCCAAAGGCGCAGACATAAAGAACGACTCACTGATATATGACCGTGCCGGCTCGTCGTTTGCCGACTTAAAGCCGGGCATGATCGATTGGGACAAAGTTTTTGCAGAGGTGAGCTGGCTGCACCTGAGTGCCATCTGCCCTGCCCTGAACCAAAATGTGGCTGATGTATGCGAGGAGGCACTGATCGCTGCGTCTCAAAGAGGGATCATCACCTCTATCGATCTGAATTACCGCTCCAAACTATGGAAATATGGCAAAGCGCCTCACGAAGTGATACCTGCTTTGGTTGAACACTGCGATGTTGTAATGGGCAATATCTGGGCATCGGATGTTATGCTTGGAATACCGGTAGAGGAAAATATTGTTGAAATCGATCAAAAAGATAACTATTTACAGGCTGCCGTAAAAACCTCTGAATATATCGCTGAGAAATATCCTAAGTGCAAGGTAGTTGCCAACACTTTCAGATTTGATAAGGATGGCAGCATGAATTATTATACGGCCTTATATACCGGCGGCGAGCATTATAATACCAAAGACCACACCGCAGGCAAAATAGTGAACAAAGTAGGCAGCGGCGATTGCTTTATGGCCGGGTTGATCTATGGTTTTTATAATGGGCATTCGCCTGCGGAAACATTGCAATTTGCCACAAAGGCAGCATTCGATAAATTATTTATTGACGGCGATGCGACCAACCGCACCGTTGAGGAAATTAAAAACAGCCACACCGAAAGATGAGCACAGGTTACAAAATATTAGACAACATCATCAGCCAGGGCATTTTGCCGCTGTTCTATAACGAAAGCGCCGAAGTAAGCCTCGAAACTACCCGCACGCTGTACAAAGCAGGTATTCGCGTTATTGAATATACCAATCGCGGTGCCGCGGCTTTGGAGAACTTCAAGGTGTTGAAGAAGGCCCAGCAGGATGAAATGCACGAGCTGGTATTAGGCATAGGCACCATAAAAACGGTGCAGCACGCAGAGGATTTTATTGCAGCCGGAGCTGATTTTATCATCGCGCCTATCGTTAACCCGGATGTGGCGCGCATTGCCCAGCAGCACAATATGCTATGGTGCCCCGGTTGTATGACGCCGACCGAAATCCACCTCGCGCAGGAAAATAAAGCTGCGTTAATTAAGCTTTTTCCTGCTAATATTTTAGGGCCGGGTTTTGTAAGCGCTATTAAGGAACTTTTTCCCGGTCAGCTTTTTATGCCTACAGGTGGCGTTGAGCTTACGTTGGAAAATATCCGGAGCTGGTTTAAATCGGGGGTTTGCGCTGTAGGTATGGGCAGCAAACTGATCACAAAGGATATATTATCATCAGGCTCGTATAATCAGTTATATTTGGATACGCAGGAAGCATTAAAACTGGTGCAGGCAGCGCGATAAACCTATTACAAAGAGATCATGACAGACAATAAGGTGGGAAATTACAGGTGGGTTGTGGCTTCGCTGCTGCTTTTTTCCACCACGATAAACTACATGGACCGCAGTGTTATCGGTTACGTGAAGGATTATTTCTGCACACCTATTGCTAAAGGCGGTTTCGGATGGACTGATAATCAATATTCCGATGTAACGGCGCTTTTCACCTTTTTTTACGCTGGCGTAAGTATTATAGCCGGTTTGGTGATCGACAGGATCGGCACTAAAGTGGGTTTAGCGTTATCGCTAATTATCTGGTCTGTTTTTGGGGTGTTAAATGCATTTGCAGGAAGCTCGGTTGCTGTACATGCTGTTGTAAGAAGCTTGTTTGGTGTAGGCGAAGCCGGTAACTTTCCGGCATCTATAAAAACAGTTGCCGAATGGTTCCCCAAAAAAGAACGCGCGCTGGCTACTGGTATTTTTAACAGTGGCTCCAATATCGGTGCTATGATAGCCGCTATTTTTGTACCATGGTGCCTTATTCACTGGGGCGAGGCAGAAGGCTGGAAACTGGCCTACATTTTAACCGGTTCGATAGGTTTTTTATGGCTGATATTCTGGTTTATACTGTATAACCCTACACATAAATGCAAATTTGTAAGCCAGGAAGAACTTGATTATATACATGAGGACGACCTTGTTGCTCATGTAGCTCCGTCGGAAGACGTTACCGTTCGCGAAAAAGTTTCATGGGCTAAGCTGCTCCGTTACCCGCAAACCTGGGCGTTTTTCTGGGGAAAATTTCTTACAGACGGTGTTTGGTGGTTCCTGCTATTCTGGTTGCCCGATTACCTGAAAAAGCAATTCGGCATGAATATGCACGAGATCAAATGGCCAACATTTATAGTATACACCATATCCATAGTAGGCAGTACCATGGGTGGTAACTTATCCAGGAGAATGATCAACAACGGTATGCCTGTTTATAAAGCCAGGATGAATGCTATGCTTATAATTGCATTATGCCCGTTGTTTTTGTTACTCACGCAATACTTTGGCAATAAAGAAATATTTGGTAACTATGCCGCCACCCTTGCTGTAGCCGTTATTTGTATAGGTGCAGCAGCACACCAGGCATGGTCGGCAAATTTGTTTACCACCGTTTCAGATATGTTCCCTAAAAAAGCTGTCGGTTCTGTAATCGGTATAGGTGGCCTTGCGGGTGGTTTAGGCGGTGTAATTATCCAAAAATTATCCGGCATACTCAATACCCATTATCATTCCGATCCTAAAATTGCCTATCTCATTATGTTCATCATTAGCGCCCTGGCTTATATTATTGCCTGGACGATCATTAAAATATTAACCCGCAAACGGCAGGTAATCGAAGTGTAGTTGATGTCTGAACTCGAGTTTTTGGAATTGAAAGAATTAATTGAATTCTGGGAATTCTTTCTTCTAATTCGAGTTCTGACTACTCAACAACCTTTATTTTGATCACCATCTTTTTCACAATATCAAACCCCTCAACATGCAAATTAGGGCGATGCGCTTCTGACGGGAAGAACAGGTAAAACTCTTCAGGCGTGGCGATGTAATACTTACCATCGGTAGTAAAATTGCCGCTGTCTTTTGCCTCGTCGTAAGGTTTGGTAACGGTGGCTGAGGTTACAGGGGCAACACCTATCCTTTCTTTGCCGCGTATCACGTATTGCAAGTCGATGTATTTACGATGCGCTTCCCATTTGGCTGTTTCTTCAGTTTTTTCCGGGCCTTCGGTTATGCTGGCATAGGCTTCCTTGCCATCTATCGGGTACATACCTGGCTTAAGGGTGTCGAGTTTTTTACTGTCGGCCAGGTAAGCGAATGCCTTATCCCAAACATCTTTTGCCTTATTATACTGTCGATAAAATTCCAGCGCGTTGATGTCCGGGTAAACATTAATGTTCAGTCCATGCGCCCATGCGCGGCTTTTCACCCACTCTTCGGCCGTTTTTGCTGAGTCGGTTTGTGCCGCGGCTTTATTTCCTATCATCGCAAATGCTACTAATACACCCGCTGTTTTAACTATATTCGAAACTTTCATACTGGTTGGTTTACAATGTCAATAATACAAGGTAAGCGTTTAAATTAGGTAACCAATCACTTAATTTTTACTTTAACGTTTAAGTAAATCAGTCTATAATAAATTCCGATTGTAGCGCAAACCTTTGTAAAATTGCAATAATAACATTATGAGAACAATCCACGCTGTACATCCCGACGATTTTAAAAGTTACCAGACCGCCAAGATCCGCGAACGCTTCCTGATCGATAAACAGGTTCAGCCAGATCAAATCAACTGCACCTATACGCTTTACGACAGGATGATCGTTGGTTTTGCCAACCCGGTTACCCAACATCTGGAATTGCCGAACTACCCTAACCTGCGTGCGGAGTACTTCCTGGAAAGACGCGAGATCGGTATCATCAACGTTGGCGGTGATGGTGCGATTACAGCTGACGGTAAATCATTCGACCTGAAAAAACTAGATTGCTTATATATTGGCAAAGGCACAAAATCGGTAACGTTTTCCAGCAAGGATTCGAACTCCCCAGCTGTGTTTTATATGCTGTCGTGCCCTGCACATGTAACTTATCCCACTACCCTGCTTACTAACGCCGATGCGGTAAAGGTAACCCTGGGCTCAAGCGAAACGGCTAATCATCGCACTATCAATAAATACATTCACCTGGAAGGCGTAAAAAGCTGCCAGCTGGTAATGGGGCTAACTATTTTGCACAACGGAAGCGTATGGAACACCATGCCGCCGCACGTGCACGACAGGCGTATGGAAGCTTACTTTTATTTTGACGTGCCAGAAGGCCAGAAGATATTCCATTACATGGGCGAAGGCGACGAAACACGCCATATCACCATGGACAATTACGACGCGGTAGTTTCGCCGCCGTGGAGTATACATGCAGGCAGCGGCACCGCAAGCTATAGCTTTATATGGGGCATGGCAGGCGAGAACCTGGATTACACCGACATGGATGCGATTGCGATAAAGGATTTGAAGTAAGGTTAAAGGTATGAGGCGAAAGGTAAAAGGCAAATATTAAAGCACATAAAATTGGAAAACGAATTCTCATTGGCCGGAAAGGTGATCGTAGTGACCGGCGGCACAGGTATTTTAGGTAAATCATTTATTGATGGCATAGTGGAAGCCGGCGGCGCAGTAGGCATTTTGGGCCGTAACCAGGCGGTAGCCGAAGAGCGTGCCGATGCCATCAACAAAAACGGCGGCAGGGCAGTTGCTTTAGTTGCCGATGTGATGGATGAAGATGCTCTGCAGGCTGCTAAAGCAAAAATATTAGATGCTTTTGGCCGCGTAGACGGACTGGTGAATGCTGCAGGCGGCAACATGCCGGAAGGCGTATTGCAAAATGACGATGATATATTTAAAATGAACATCGCCGGCATGCGCAAGGTGATGGATTTGAACTTGTGGGGAACGTTGATCCCTACCCAGGTATTTGGCGAAGCTATTGCGCAATCAGGCGGCGGCAGTATTGTGAATATCTCCTCCATGAACTCCAAACGCGCCATTACCAAAGTGCTGGGCTACAACATGGGTAAGGCCGCTGTTGATTGCTATAACCAATGGTTTGCTGTTGAGCTGGCTAGCCGATATGGTGATAAAATAAGAATGAATGCCCTCGCGCCGGGCTTTTTCCTTACCGAGCAAAACCGCAACCTGCTTACCAAACCCGAAGGCGGTTATACCCCGCGTGGAGAACTGGTGATAAAACAAACACCATTTAAGCGTTTTGGCAATCCCGACGAGTTAAAAGGTGCTTTGGTTTGGCTGCTAAGCGACGCATCAAAATTTGTAACTGGTGCGATGATCTGCGTGGATGGCGGGTTTTCGATATTTGGCGGGGTGTAAGTCAAGCACATCCCGGCAAACCGCCCGGTCAAGTGTCCACACTTGACTGAAATATGATTGCAAGTGTCCACACTTGCGTATAACTAAAGTAAGCGTGGACGCTTAAAAACGTATGCAGTCAAGTGTGGACACTTGACCGGGCGGGTGCGAAAAGAGAGAACACAGAATAAAAAAATCTCTGTATTTCTCTGCGTTCTTTCTATCTCTGTGTCCCCTGTGGTTAAAATTCAATCCATTTTTCTATTAAATTTCATATGTTTACCAATCGGACTTTGCCAATGTGTCCGCGATTATTGGTTTATCATAAATTATAGCATCAAATGAAATTCGGGGCGATTACCATTAAGGATATTGCAAGGGAGTTGGGTATTTCTGCCTCAGCTGTGTCTAAAGCACTGAAAGACAGTTACGAGATCAGCGAGAAAACCAAAAAACTGGTGCTGGAATGCGCAAAAAAACATAACTATCAGCCCAACCCAATGGCCCGCAGCCTGAAGCAAGGCAACAGCAAGGCGCTGGGCATCATCATTCCCACCATCGATAACAATTTCTTTTCGCAGGTGATCAACGGTGTGGAATCGGTTGCCTATAGCAAGGGCTACAACATCATCATGACGCAGACGCATGAGTCGTATGAATTGGAGTTATCCAATACCGATCTGCTCACTATCCGCGCTATCGATGGCCTGCTGATCTCGTTATCTACCGAAACAAAGGACATCAGTCACCTTAAAAGGCTACACGACCAGGGGTTGCCAATCGTATTTTTCGACAGGGTGAGCAATGAGATCAATACCCATAAAATAATTGCCGATAACTTCCGTGGCGCTTATGAGGCGACTACTAATCTGATAAAAGCAGGTTATCGGAATATCGCACATCTTACCAGCTCCATCAACGTATCTATTACTGCCGAGCGGTTAAAAGGTTACGAACAGGCCCTTGAGGAAAATGGCATCCCGGTAAAGGAGCACTATATTAAATATTGCCCGCAGGGCGGTAAGGATGTGGATGAGGTACAGCAGGCTTTGAACGAGTTGCTGGACGCGCCCGACAAGCCCGACGCGATTTTTACCGCTACCGACAGGGTGACCACTACTACCCTTGCATTGCTGCATAGAATGCATGTAAAGATCCCCACTGACATTGCCTTGCTTGGCTTTACTAACACGCAACTGGCCGATGTGCTGAACCCGCCGCTTTCGCAGGTTTTTCAGCCGGGTTTTGAGATGGGTAAGAAAGCCACCGAGATGCTGATCCAATTAATAGAAGCCCGTCGCCCGGTGGAGGAATTTGAGACCGTGGTGATGCCTGCCCAGATCTTTATGCGCGACTCGACCAAACGCCCCTGAGATTTGTTCCCGAAAAATCTTATAAAACGTTTTCGTAAATAATAACAGCGCTAAACTTGTGCCGCAAAGTCGCCTGCCCTACTTTTGATTTGCAATACTGCCACATCATTACATTATGAAACCTTTTTTAGACGAGAATTTCCTGCTGCAAAGCAAAACCGCAGAGCGTTTGTACCACGATTTTGCCAAGGGAATGCCTATTATAGATTATCACTGCCACCTCGACCCGGCACAGATAGCCGCCAATATCAACTTTAGTAATTTAACCGATATCTGGCTGCGCGGCGACCATTACAAATGGCGCGCTATGCGGGCCTATGGCATTAACGAAAAATACATAACCGGCAGCGGAACGGACGCTGAAAAGTTTGAGAAATGGGCCGTAACTGTTCCGTATACTCTGCGCAACCCGTTATATCATTGGACACACCTGGAGCTTCAGCGTTATTTTGGTATACATGACCTGCTATCATACGATACGGCTAAAAATATTTATGCCGAATGCAACGCCAAATTGCAAACACCTGAATACAGTGTGCAAAGCATGATCGAAAAGATGAACGTGGAGGTGATCTGCACTACGGATGATCCGATAGATAATCTTGAACATCACCAGGCAATAAAGAATAGCGGCTGGAAGGTGAAAGTATACCCGGCTTTCCGCCCGGATAAAGCCATGAATGCCGACGATACTGAAGCATTGAATCAATACATTGCCAAATTGGAAGCCGTGAGCAATCTATCCATCACCAGCTTTAATGATTACCTCGATGCGCTTAAAAAACGCCATGATTACTTTGCCGAAAACGGCTGCAGCGTATCCGATCACGGCCTGGAGCAGATCTATGCTGAAGATTATACTAATGACGAAATCTCAACCATCTTTGATAAGATCCGCTCCGGGGAACACCTGTTGCCGCTGGAATCGCTGAAATTCAAATCGGCCATGTTGTACATGTTTGCTATTTGGGATCATGAAAAAGGCTGGGTGCAGCAATACCACTTAGGTGCGTTACGCAACAATAATACCCGCGCCCACCGCGAGCTCGGTCCGGATACCGGTTATGATTCCATAGGCGATTTTAAACAGGCGCAGGCATTGTCCCGTTTCCTCAATAAGCTGGATAACACCAATCAGCTCGCCAAAACCATAGTCTATAACCTCAATCCATGCGATAATGAACTGTTCGCCACCATGACCGGCAACTTTAACGACGGTAGTGTTAGCGGCAAAATGCAATTCGGCTCGGCCTGGTGGTTCCTCGACCAAAAACAAGGCATGACAAACCAGATCAACGCGCTCTCCAGCATGGGCTTATTGAGCAAACTGGTAGGCATGCTCACCGATTCGCGAAGCTTTATGTCGTACCCGCGCCATGAGTATTTTAGGCGTTTGCTTTGCAATTTGTTTGCTGAAGATGTGGAGAATGGCGAGCTGCCGAATGATATTGAATGGATTGGTAAGATCGTACAGGATATCAGCTATAATAATGCTAAGAATTACTTTACGTTTGGATGATTTGGGCGTTGCCTGCGGCCGGGCTATCCGCTCATACTGCACAGGCATTAGGCTCAGGCCGGTATCCGCTGCAATCCCTAACGCATTTATCTGAACTCGAATTTATGAATTTTAAGAATTATCCAAATTCTATTAATTCCTTAATTCCATAAATTCGAGTTCAGACCCACTAAAACGTTTGCGTGGTTTTAGTTACCCATATACTTCATTATTCATGCGCCGGCATATATTTTTGTTAAATAGCCAGCTTGAACCACCAGGCTGCAACCCATACTAATTATCTGAAAATGTTTAGTTTAAAAAAAATTACTGCGGTTGCGGTTCTATCTTCCTGTAGTGTTTGGTCTGTTTCAGCGCAACAATATTCGTGGCAGCATTTGCCGCATGTAAGTCGGCCTGTTTTCAAAAAAGACACCTTCAACATTCTCAATTTCGGGGCAAAAGCTGATGGTATCACACTCAATACCAAAGCTATTAATAAGGCTATCGACGCTTGCAGCGCAAAAGGCGGCGGCGTAGTATTGGTACCACAGGGCTTTTGGCTAACCGGTCCGGTGGTTTTAAAAAGCAATGTGAATTTACATATCAGCAGGGCTGCATTATTGCAGTTGACAGATGATAAAAGCCAGTATGCGTTGGTTGAAGGCAATTATGAAGGACATCCAGCGGTGCGTAACCAATCGCCTGTTTCAGGGACTGACCTGGTTAACATAGCCATAACCGGCGAAGGGATTATAGATGGCCACGGCGAGGTTTGGCGTGCTATCGGCAAGGAACGCCTGACCGAACAGGAATGGAATAAACTGGTAGCTTCCGGTGGTGTGGTAAGCGAAAATGGCAAAGCCTGGTACCCCTCTCAAAGCTACGTGACCGGGCTAAAAGATCCGAATGCGGGCATTATCCAATCCGGCAAAACATTGAATGATTTTCAATCCGAAAAAGATTTCTTCCGCCCTAATCTGTTGGTGCTTACCAACTGCAAAAAGGTATTGCTGGACGGCGTTACTTTTCAAAACTCTCCTGCGTGGGACCTACATACATTGCTATGCGAAGACTTAACTTTGAACGATGTACACGTGCGCAACCCATGGAACGCGCAAAACGGCGACGGCATCGATGTAGAATCATGCAAAAACGTATTGCTGGAGAACAGCACGTTTGATGCTGGCGACGACGGTATCTGCGTAAAATCCGGCCGTGATGAAGAAGGCCGCAAGCGTGGGAAGCCCACCGAGAATATGATCGTGCGGAATGACATTGTTTATCGTGCGCATGGCGGGTTTGTCATTGGCAGTGAAATGTCGGGCGGGGCACGGAATATTTTTGTTTCGGATTGCAGTTTTATTGGTACCGATGTGGGCTTAAGATTTAAGACTACCCGCGGTCGCGGAGGTGTGGTGGAAAATATCTACATCAAGAACATCAGCATGCGCGATATCTTAACGAATGCAATCTTATTCGATATGTACTACATGGGCAAATCCCCCGGCGATGATGGCGCAGATGCAGATGCTACGGCTGTTCCTATTACAGAGGCCACGCCGCAATTCAGGGATTTTTATGTAGACAATGTGGTTTGCAACGGCGCCGCGCGTGCAATAGAAGTACGCGGCTTACCGGAGATGAACATTAAAGATA
>JABDAU010000002.1 GCA_013289045.1 Bacteroidota bacterium
GGCGAGACCTTGCCATATCACGAGAATCACGTGTATCTCGATAAAAACAAAAAAGACAAATGGGGGCTGCCTGTGTTGGCAATTGATGCCGAAATAAAAGATAACGAGCATAAAATGCGTATTGACATGATGGCCGATGCGCAGGAAATGCTGGAAGTAGCCGGGTTGAAGGATGTGAAAACTTATGATCATGGCTATTACCTTGGCGCGGGCATACATGAAATGGGTACGGCACGCATGGGTAATGATCCGAAAACGTCGGTACTTAACAAGCACAACCAGGTTTGGGATGCAACAAATGTGTATGTGACCGATGGTTCATGCATGACCTCGTCAGCCTGTCAAAATCCATCGCTTACCTACATGGCGCTTACCGCACGCGCGGTCGATCATGCTGTGTCTGAGATGAAAAAGCTTAATGTTTGATCAGTTATGTAATTTATGCCAAAGAGGCTTATAGGCTGGTTGCTTTGAATCAGGGGAATTTACGATGTAATTACGAGGTTAAATTAACACCTGATCGTATTAATTCGCTTGTTTCCCCATAGTTTTTACGCGCACCACCAGGATAAATGCCACTACAGCAAGTAAAATTGATACAACAGCACTCTTGTAAATACCGCTGAGTATGGCGGTGCTGTTTCCTGCAGCCATGGCGCCGAAAATGGCCACGCCAATTGCTCCCGCCGTTTGCCTCGAAGTATTCAATATAGCCGAGGCAGTTCCTGAAAGCTTTTTGTCGACGCTGGAAAGTATACCATTGATCATAGCGGGTACTGCCATGCCCATACCTATAGAAATGGTGAGAAATGGGATGAAGAGCTGCCAGTAAGGTGTATCTGTCCTGGCGATAAATAAACCTGCAAAACCTATCGCAAACAGGATAAGCCCCCAAAGTATGGGTTTTCTTAAACCAAAGCTGTTGATCAACTTGTTGCTGAATACATTCGAAATTACGAACCCTACAGTAAGCGGCAGGAATGCGAAACCTGCTTTCAGCGAATGGTAATTCAGTATTTTTTGCAGGTACAGGCTTAAAATAAACACTGTACCATAATAAGAGCAATTCAACACAGCCCCTAATACCAATAACGCGTTGAATGATCTTGAGCTAAATAAATGCATGGGCATCATGGGGTGCCGCGCTTTTTTTTCAATTATTAGAAAAACAACGAAAGCAAGAATACATATTCCTATTCCTGCCCAGATCAGGAAATGATCAAACCCGATCCGCGGGCCCTCTATAATCACCGAGATCAAAGCGGTAACAGAAAGCATCCAGGTTAGCTGGCCCGGAAAATCAAATTTCCGCCCATGTGTTTTATGCTCCGGCTGGAGTTTAAAGCTGAATAAATAGCCGGCAATACAGATAGGAATGTTTACAAAGAAAATAAACCGCCAGTTGATGTATTCAATAAGCAAACCACCGATAGTGGGCCCTGCCGCCATAGCCGCACTTCCGGCTGCTGTCCACAAACCAATTGCACGTGTGCGCACCTTCGGCTGGTGGGCAAACGCATGGTTAAGCAGCGATAACGAACTGGGGATCATAGTGGCGGCGCCGATGCCTTGTACCACCCTGCATATGATCAGGATAGTGGCAGTAGGGGCCAAACCACAGCCTGCAGAAGCTATGCAAAAAATGATCATCCCCAATTGGAAAACGCGCTTAGAATCGAGCAAGTCGCTTAGATTTCCCGCTGATAACATCAGCACCGCATAAGCAAGGGTATAAGCATCTATCACCCATTGCAGTGTGCTGATGCGGGCATTGTAAGCGGTTGCAATCTGCGGTAATGCAATGTTAACAATGGAAACATCAAGCTGTGCAACAGCAAACGCAAGGCTGGTTGTTAGCACTACCCATTTAAACGAAGGAGAAGTCATCGGCGCAAAGGTAATGCTGTGCTGCAAATTAAGTCCAATTCTTTTGGCCAATAGTTTTAGAATTTTTACATAGAAGTGTACAATGAGAATAGCTTTGAAAATTTGTCTTTAATAATTATATTTATCGTATTCACATTTAAACCGGTATCATAAACCTATTTACCCTCAAAATGGAAGAAACTCAGATCGACCAGGAAGCTTTTATTAAGCAAATGTATGGATTCGCCTCACAGCTTTTCAAGAGAGGAATGAGTACTGAAGAAATTAAATCAACGCTAATTGAGCGTGGCCTGGACGAAACTAACGCCACCTATATTGCGGACAGTTTTGAACGGGAATTTGGGAAGACAAATGTAAACCGGGCTCAAAAGGATATGTTATATGGTGCTTTATGGTGCGTTGGCGGCATTATGTTAACTATAGCGCATATCGGCTTTATATTTTGGGGAGCCATCGTTTTTGGCGCGATACGGTTCTTCAGGGGGGTATCGCGTTTATAGTTGAGCGACCAAAACTTACATAGCTGACAATATCATTTGCTTACTACAGGCGGCTTGAGGTATTGCCTGAAAAATTGATAAAGCTGATTTAAAGATGCGCTGGTTTGTGGGATTGCATGACCTTTGCCATAATTAATAAGAGTAGAGGTTGGCACATGCAGCGAATCTAATTTTGCTTTAAAATGTGCTATCTGATCCTGGTAATAATGCTCATCATCAGTATTATAAAAGAAGATTACCGGCGCCGTAGCGGATGATTGCACCAGGTAAGCAGCCCCCATAGATTGCCATTTAGCATAGTTTTTACTTAACTCGCCCCAGGCCCATACACAGCGGGTTTCAAGGTTTCCATCGCCGTCACCAATAGTATTGTATATTTGGGTATAGTCAAACACACCCGGGCCAAGCGCTGCAGCTTGTACTTTGTCGGAAACGCCAATATTAAAACCTGTATTTTCAATATCAGGTACTTTTTTGTCGCCAATGGCCATTGATCCGGCAGTTGAACCGCGGGAAAACCCGAAGATCCCGATCTTGCCTGATAACCCCATTTCGCTGCCCATTTTACGTAACGTACGCACTGCCGACCTCACTTTACGCGCAGCATCAGGATTAGTTTCGTATGATTTATAGGTGCCGGCCCGTCCGTTCACAGGTTTACCGTCCGCCCAGGGGCAATATTTCGGATGATCGGCAATGGCCCAGGCAATGCCGTTAGCAGGCGCACCCTCCAAAAAAGAATCGTTAAATAACGCCAAAGAATATTCCTGCTTTAATCTTTGGTTTTTATTCTCTGCGGTCAGCATCTTTTTGCCCGCATCGTAAGTAGCGTAGCTGTTGCTGTAAGAAAATGACAATATCACCGGAACAGCCTTAGCGGCATTCGCAGGGTAAATGATATCCATATTCAGGCTGTCGCCAGATGTATATTCTGCGGGAGTATTGTAAACCGTCGGGTCGTCTTTAAAGTAAGGCACATTCCGTGCTATGCGGTAACCTTCAAACAATACATACGATTGATAATGCGAGCAATCTTTACACCCGCAAAAATTACCGGCGGCAATGGAATGGTTAACAGCAATAATATCAGCATTAATGTTTGGTGAAACAACATGCTGATCGCCGGCATAATTGAGCTCGATAACACGATATCCCTGCGCTAACAGCCAGGCTACATCTTGCTCATTGCTGTTTCGCCCGATTTTTTTAATGTTTAGCTTTTCCAGGTAAACTACTGTTGCATAATTACCGGCAAAATCCTTCACCGGTGCTTTGGCTTCGGTTAGCGTATAGTCAATGCTATTACCGGTAACTTTACTTTCCCATTTACCGGTAGCTGCGAGGCAATCAGTCGCCCATATTGCTAAAAACAGGAGTATTATATAGCGCACAATCAAATGTTAAATGTTTAAATAAAAAAGTATCTCGTTTAAAACGATCTTTTCCTTTTAGTGCCAAAAGTACAATGTCGAACTCTTTTATTGATGATTGTAAGAAAATTGTGGCTTTAATAAAAAAAATAATCCTTAATATGGTTGAACTTTCGGGAAGTTACATCAGGGTAGCCTTAAATTATTGATTTTTTTAAAAGTCATAACTAAACCCACCCTGAAATATGAATGAATTCTGCCGATAGAAGATGTTGGCTACCCGGTCGTTGAGTTTAGTAAAACCGTCAAATGGTACTTTTTGATCCATATTAAATGTTTCCAGCCTTTGCGAAAAAGTATGACCTGCTATCAGGTTCAATTTCCATCGCTGGCTAAGTTTAAGGTCATAAATGAACCCCGCACTGTTTTGCTGCAAATTTATGTATTGGCCTTTCGCATTCGTGTTCAGGCGGTACATGCTGCCGTTGAGTGATCCTGTAATACCCAGCGACTGTATTTCTGATAGCTTATACTTTAATGAGGCCCTGGCAGGTATAATGCCGGTCAGGCTTAGTTTGTTGCTGATCGTCCAGTCGATATCTGGTATCGGCAGCAGGAATTTGCCGGAGTAGTTGCTGATATAAGCAAGCGTAATGCCGTACCTGAAAGAATTACCTGGTCGAAAGCCTATCCGTACACCAACAGTATAGAGAATGTCGTCCGCGCTGATATTTTGTTTAAGATCAGAGGCTATGGTTGCCAAACCTACAAAAGAGATACTGGTGGAGCGGGGAAGCGAATAATTTAGCAACAAGGGAATGGTGATAGATTGAAATTCATTACTGCCTATATACGGTTCGTTTGAAAGAAAGAGGCCCTGGTACCGGATGCCCGTTTTTATCAGAAAGGGGTGGGGTGTTGTAAAATCCTTATATACAGGAAAACCGACATCTATAACAGGCTGTTGTATAGTAAATGTATTTCCGTTGGCGCCAACCGGGGCCACAATATTGGTTACGGTGACACCGCCAAGCAGTGGCGCTGTAGTAGTGAGTTTTCTGCGCATACTACCACTGTCAACATTTTGGCAATAGCTAAATACAGGCAATAGCATGCCCATCAAAAATAAGGTCATTTTCATTTTTGTTGATTGTTTTTTCGTCGATAAAATCAGTTGTTACATTAGTGGGGCGTAACTACCTCCATTAATTTCCACATTGTTTTGTTAAATTCTTTTCTTTCTTTTTCTGTTAGCGCCGAAGACAGCACCGCGTCAAATGTTCCGAGAATAACATCAGCCTGCACTGCCAGGCTTTCGCCGCTTACCGTTAATTCTACACGTGTTTTTCGCTTATCAAAGACATCCTGAATTACTCTTACCAGGCCTTTTTTGAGTAAAACTGATATTGTTCTGTTAATTGATGCTTTATCACGCCCCAGGGCTGTACCGGCATCTTTTTGAGACATACCGCCTGAGTAATACAGCACCATAAGAACCGGTATCTGATCCATCTGAAGCGGAAAGTTGTGCTCCCGGAAAATTTGATCACATTCTTTATGCATTCTATGATACAGGGCGCCAATTTGAGCTACCAGCGAAGGGGGGATTGGATGGTCAACTTTGCTATTCATTATGCAAAGGTAATAATTAGTTGATATATCAACTAATTATTACGATGATATTTTATAGAAAGATACTATCATTAAAAAGCCCCAGCTTACAATTATATACCCACGGGAGCGGGCAAATTCAGGGATCCGTTTTATAAACCAGCCTGATTTAATGTGCTGATGTTTTTGCGGGGACAATCTGTAAGGTGTCTATACCGTTTTTGTTGATATATAAATTCAATATGCTGCCGTCGCGCCTGTAAGGAATATAGTGCTCCCCGTTTTTACCCAATAAATAAAGTGTTTTATCGGTTATCTCGTATTTAAAAAGCGAGTCGGAAAAATAGGTAATGCCCAGCTTTGGGTTTATTTGTAACGATTTACTATTGATAAAATTAAAAGCGTAATCGATACCGTTGATCGCTGAAATTAAACGGCGACCATCTTTTTCCATGTCGTTTTTAACCTTAAACCCTACAACTATGTATTTTCCAGACAATTTAACCGGTTGTGCTTTTTGTTTGCATGAAAAGATAAATAATACAAATAATAATAATGCGGCGTTTTTCATGATCAGGAATATCAGGTTAATAAAAGTTTTTTAAAACTACTATTAGCATCATTAAAATTAAATGGACTTTTCAATAGAAGAGATGGATAATTTAATTCTATGAGTTCAATGTACCCGGAAAAAAACACATCTGATGGGCTTGAACATTGAACTCGAAGCTGAGCGAAGTTGTTGCCCGTATGTTACAGATTAACAATTATTTACTACATAAAAAAACGAGGCTGAACGAGAAAAAACTCGTCAGCCTCGTCAAGTGACCTGGGAGAGGCTCGAACTCTCGACCCACTGATTAAGAGTCAGTTGCTCTACCGGCTGAGCTACCAAGTCGTTGTAAAGACGGGCTGTCTTAAACGGGTTGCAAATATGCGGAATTTTTTAATCTTTTAGCTATAAAATGAAGCTTTTTTAAAGTTTCTAATAAAAACGAAAAGTAAGTAAACCAAGTTTTTAAAAAGCGTCAGGTACAAAGTGCGTCACCAAATGCATCACTTCTATGTACATTTCTTATCTAATTTATTGTGCTATTTTTTACCATGATTAAAATTCCATATTTTTTATATTGTTATTATTTGCATAATTATTTGTATTTAAATGGAATTTAACATTTTAAAATGTTGATAACTATTTTTATTACACAGACAATACAAATATTTTGTGGAAAATTAATTTTCGGATATCCGGTTTTAATTTCCTTACCTTTGATACAAGGAATTTGAAAGTTATGATAAATTTAAAATTTATAGAGATTGACACAAATCCAATTAAGCCAAAAGCTACAGTACATGCATCTGGTAGGCTTGGTTTTAATGTTGAGGCTATAGATTTTATGGAGTTGAGTAATAAGAAGTTCTTCAGAGTTGCAGTTGCAGATGATAATGGTACGGCACTAAAGAATATATATTTAATTGAGCAAGATAATTCGGAGGGTACGGCTAAGGTATCTAAGGCTGGTGATTATTACTACCTAAACGTTGGTAATTTATTTGAAGATTTAGAGATTGACTATAAGGACTACACTATCATCTATGATATCCGAAAACAGCTGTATGAGGAAAGAGATATGTATGTGTTAAAAATGCGTAAGCCAAAAAAGAAAAAGAAAAATGAGGATATTGAAATTACACAATAGGATGTTTACCATTAATATAGGAGGGATGGCATCATAAAGAGAATAGGTTGTTACGTCAATAACAACCTATTCAAAAAATCACTTGGTGAGAGTGATTTACTGCCGGTTTGCCACCAAACAGATTTTATGTTTCATTTAATGCAAAGTTATTAAAGTTACTTTAACAAACAAGTGTGTTTAAAGTAACTTTAATACTGCATTTACTCATCCGGTTTGTACGCTATCTCTACCGACTTGAATCTGATAGCAAAACAAAAAATATATTTAATTATATGAATAAGATAACACATATCCGGATGTCCTCGGGTGGGACTTCCGTTGAACACATTACGGATGTTAAATGGGTTAATACCCAAGATAACGCAACGGTTCAATCTATTGTTGCACAAATTGTATCTTGGTTAAAGCAGAATTATCAATTTCACGTAGTTAGGGATGGGTATAACATTACTGTAACTCATTCCACAAGTTCGCTTGGGCATGAGTACATTAAAACCCGACCTGACAGTACACTAAAGGATAACCTGCTTAGTTTACCTCGGTTTTAGTTGAACTAATTGATTAAGCCCCAAGTGAAAATCTTGGGGCTTTTATTATTGATGACATAGTTAACTAAACGTAATTATAGAATTAAATGTCAGAAATTGATGATGATTTTTATTATCGTGTAGCCTACGGTAATACACATACAATGGCAGAAATTGAATTATTAAAGAACCTGCCACGTATTAAGAAAGGACTTGAAGATAAGGACTTAAATATCAGTATTAATTGGACTGAAAATGTCAGCGAAATAGATTTCTCAAAATTAAAATCTGATTTAGGTTCAATAAATATAGATGATTTCATGATTGGTCACATAGATGTACAAACATTAATTGGTAGAATATGGCTGGCTGAGAGTCTCTACCCTGATAATGATTTATTTGATGAGAGGACTGGACGGCAACCAGAAGATATTATACGACTTCTGAAATTTATTGAAGCAAAAAATGAGGTTTACCCGATAATTTTAAATCTTTACGCAGATGGTAGTATCAGCGTTGTTGATGGCCACCATAGGTTAGCTTTGATAAGCTTCTTGAAATTAAGGAATATACCGATATTAATTGCTAAAAATCAAATCGCATTCTTGTAAATACAAACTATTATAATTATTAATAATATTAGTAATGGAAGCTTCGATAAACACGCCTAAAATATTTATCTCTTACAGTTGGAAACCGATAGTCAACAAACAAAAAGCTATATCATTGGCAGAAAGGCTCAGTAGCGATGGCATTAATGTTATTTTCGATGACTGGAATCTATCAGAGGGGCAAGATAAATATCAATTTATGGAGCAAATGGTTACAGATACGGATATCAATAGAGTATTGATTATCTGTAATAAAGACTATACCGATAAAGCCAACAACAGAGAAGGAGGCGTTGGTACTGAAAGCTTAATAATTTCAACAGATATCTATAATCAAGCCGACCAAAAAAAGTTCATTCCTGTAATATTTGAAAGGGATTCTGATGGCAAAGAGTTTGTACCAGTATTTATAAAATCAAGGATATATATTGATTTAAGCAATGAAAATATATTTGAAGAACAATATGAAAAATTACTAAGAAATATTTACGAAAGACCAGCAAGTAAGAAACCACCATTAGGTTCGCCTCCGGCTTATATCTTACAAGAAGAACAAGCGTTTTTATTTACAAGTCACAAGATTGCAGCTATAAAATCGGCTTTAATAGATGAAAAAAAGAATTATCAGATATACATTGATGATTACTACAGCTCTTTTATTAAGACCCTAAGCGAATTTGTCTTGACAGATGCGGAATTTTCCGCAGCTAAACCAATGGATGAAATACTTTTAATAAAATTTGAAGGGTTAAAAGATTTGAGAAATGACTTTATAAAGTTCCTTGAAACGGTATTCACATACTCATTCGACTTCGATTTAAATAAATTTATAGGTTTTTTTGAAAAACTCGTGGAATTCATTATTAATCAGGACACATCCGGATATCCAAGATTAACTAAAGGGGCAATAAAAGCTGACCAATTCAAATTATTTTATTACGAATTGTTTTTATATACAATGGCAGTAATGATTGAAAAAGATAAGTACAAAGAATTTAGTCAACTATTGAGGCATACCTTTTTGGTGTATAACGAAAAAGACGGCAACACAATACCAATACCGTATAGAATTTTTAATCAGGCTGCTGAATCAATAAACGAATTGCGTAATAATAGATTACAGATGAACAGAATTAATTTAACGGCAGACCTTATCAAACAAAGAGCAGATATTTCCAATTATGTATTTGAAAAACTACGGGAGTACGACATACTGTTATATTATATTTCATGTATGGAAACTGTTAGTACATTTTGGTCGAAATGGTTTCCTCAAACTACTGCCTACCACGTACATCATGTTTCTTTGATTGATAAATTAGTTTCTGTTAGACATTTTAACAACATGAAATTATTATTTAACGTTGAAACAGTAGAAGAGCTTCGTGAAAAAGTTTCGGAAGCAGTAAAATTAAATCAAGATAGACTTCAAAGATGGCATTATGAACTTCCTGAATTGCAATCTGTATTTGACTTTGATAAAATAGGAATTTATAACTGAAAATGCGTCACTAAACTGCGTCATTAAGTGCGTCAGTTAAACAAAATCAAGCTTGATTATCTGGTGAATTTTTCTTATCTTTATTCCAAGCATTTTACTTGATTCCAATGTAAAAAGGCTGTTTTAAGTACTTTTTAAAGCTAAAAGTTATTGAGAACTCTCGACCACTGATTAAGAGTCAGTTGCTCTACCGGCTGAGCTACCAAGTCGTTTGTTTGGGGTTGCAAAGAAAAGGATTTTTTTTCGAAGTCGGAAAGCCTGCAATGCAGAAAAGTCCGAAAATTTAAAAAATCACACAATCAAAACAAATATCAATCAGTTTTATGCCGTAGCATATAGTTCACTGCGCTGTTTTTCAACTGCTTCGCTGTTAATGTACTCGTCGTAATCCATCAGCTTGTCAATGTAACCGCCAGGTGTTAATTCAACAATACGGGTTGCCACAGTTTCAACCAGCTCATGGTCGCGCGAGGTGAAGAGGACAGTGCCACGGAAATCTTTCAAACCGTTGTTTAATGCGGTGATGGATTCCAGGTCGAGGTGGTTAGTTGGCTCGTCAAATATTAACAGGTTGGCCTGTTGCAGCATCATGCGGCTAAACATGCAGCGCATTTTTTCACCACCCGAAAGAACGGTCGATTTTTTCAATACTTCTTCACCCGAGAATAGCATCCTGCCTAAAAAGCCGCGGATAAACTGATCGTCCTTTTCGCCGGGTGAATATTCACGCAGCCAGTCGATCAGGTTCAGATCTTTGCCTTTAAAGTATTCGGCATTGTCAATAGGAATATCGGCGATGTTAATAGTCACTCCCCATTTAAAGCTGCCTTTAAAATCGGCGTCGCGACCGGTAAGAATATCATACAGGGCAGAAGTAGCCAAACTGTTTTGCGAAATGACAGCAATTTTGTCACCCTTGTTTACAGTAAAGCTGATGTTGGAAAATAAAACTTCGCCGTTAAGCGATTTAGAAAGGTTCTCCACCTGCAATATCTGGTCGCCGGCTTCGCGGCCCAGGTTGTTGAATATAATACCCGGATATTTACGGTTTGAAGGCTGGATCTCATCAAGGTTGATCTTATCCAAAGCCTTTTTACGACTGGTGGCCTGTTTTGACTTTGAGGCATTAGCGCTGAACCGCCTGATGAATTCCTGCAATTCTTTGATCTTGTCTTCCGATTTCTTATTCTGCTCAGCACGTTGTTTCAATGCCAGCTGGCTCGATTGATACCAGAATGTATAGTTACCGGTATAAATAGTCATCTTACCGAAGTCAATATCCACAATGTGGGTACAAACGGCATCAAGAAAGTGCCTGTCGTGCGATACAACCAATACAATAGCGTCGTAGCTTGCCAGGAAATCTTCCAGCCAGCCTACGGTATGGATGTCCAGGTCATTGGTAGGCTCATCAAGGATCAATATATCGGGATTACCGAAAAGCGCCTGCGCCAATAACACGCGTACTTTCTGGTTACCGTCAAGTTCTTTTAGTAATTTGTAATGCAGGTCCTCTTTTATACCGAGGTTGCTTAGTAGGGTAGCGGCATTACTTTCAGCGTTCCAGCCATCCATCTCGGCAAACAAGTTTTCCAGTTCGCCGGCGCGTTCGCCATCGGCATCGGTAAAATCTTCTTTCAGGTAGATGGCGTCCTTCTCTTTCATTACGGCATACATCTCCTTATGGCCCATCATCACCGTCTCAATTACCGGGAATTCATCAAAAGCATAGTGATTTTGATTTAGTACCGCCATACGCTCGCCGGGAGTGAAGCTATATGTGCCGCTGGTTTGATCAACCTCGCCAGACAGTATTTTTAAAAATGTAGACTTTCCTGCACCATTTGCCCCAATAATCCCATAACAATTCCCCTGTGTGAATTTCAGGTTTACATCTTCAAATAAAGTGCGTTTGCCGTAGCGTAAAGATAGATTTGATACCGTGATCATGCTGTCCCTGTGTAATTTTCTGCAAAAATACGCTAAAAACTTCGAATTCGGTAGGCGGATGTGGAAATGGCGACACGAAACGGGTTGTTGGGATGTTAATATGTGGATAAATACACACATATAAAAATGCCATTTATATAACAAATTTGTATGTAAGCCGTTAAACAACCTATAAAAAGCCCCAATTATAAGTTTGGTACAAACTTTGATTTATACCAATTAGTTATTATTTAAGAGACCTACAGTTAACCAGAGAAGAATTCAAAGTTATGTTAGTATTAATTTTAAGCCTGATTATCATTAACGGAGTTTTGGTAGTTATGCACGGGATGAACAAAAGTAGTAAACGCACCTTTTAATTAGCTGTCGCCCCTCAATTCAGCAGCTTTGTTAGGTTTGCTATTTCCTCATCGGCCAGCTTTTGGAGCGGGCCGGATGCAACCATTTTCATCATCATATTCAACGCGGCAGTGATCGTGTAGGCCACTTTTGTGCCGTTTTCAGCCGATGTTAATTCCCATTTCAATTCAATGTCGAATGGTGGTTTATCGACTGCAACAATGCGTACTAATGAGCTTGGTATAAGCTCTTGTGTTTGGATAGAAAGTGTGACCATGCCCCTGATGCTGAAACTTGCCTTATCAGTAGTTGATGACCATTCCGAAATATCATCTGTTGCCATTAATTGCTGATGATTATGCAGATCGGCAAGAAAATCATACACCTCAGCAGATGGCTTGTTGATTATAGTTGTACTTTGGAAGATGCTCATATTAGTTTGCAGTTATAAGTTTGCGGTTTGCTTTGACTGTTTAATTGCTAACGGCCAACTGCACACAGCAAACTATTTTCCCCATTCAGACGGATTTTCGCGCCATTGTTTCAGTATATCCACATTATCAGATGTGATGTACTGGTTTTGTTCGGCATAGCTGATCAGTGCATTATAGTTTGATAAGGTTACGAACGGGCAATTGGCGGCATTGAAATTTTCTGTCGCTATATCAAAACCATAGCTAAATATGGCGGCAAGGCCCGCTACATTGTAATCGGCAGCCCGTAATGCCTCAACAGCCTGAAGGCTGCTTTTACCGGTCGAGATCAGGTCTTCTATCACTACCACGCGTTTGCCTGGCATCGGTTCTCCCTCTATTAAGCTACCGGTGCCGTGATCTTTCGGCTTTGAACGCACGTAAATGAATGGAAGTCCAAGTTCCTGCGCCACCAGTACACCCTGCGGTATCCCGGCAGTAGCTACACCTGCAATACAACTTACAGCGCCAAACTTTTCCTGTATCAGCTTTGTTAATTGCTGACGGATGTAGGTGCGCACGGTTGGATGAGAAAGTGTTATCCGGTTATCGCAATAAATAGGCGATTTCCAACCCGATGCCCATGTAAATGGATTATTAGGTTGTAATTTTATTGCTTTAATTTGCAGCAGAAATTCGGCCACCTTCTGTTCGGCCTCATTATTATTGAACATGGCTCAAAAATACAGAATTTATATTAACGAAAAAGTGGTACTGATCACAGAATCAGAGCCTAAAAGCGTAGCGACCTATGAAAAGCTTGACGCACAGAGCTTTGACTTGCGAATAATTTATACCTGGATACTTAAACACCACAGCAAACTCTTCTATATACAGTGTGATAATGCCAAACAATACCTCAAATCTGTTATCGCAAAAGTGCCTTTGATTGAAGCTGCAGGAGGTTTAGTAAAAAATGATAATGGCCATTATTTGTTCATTTATCGCCATGATAAATGGGATTTGCCAAAAGGAAAGATAGAAAAGGACGAAAAAGTGAAAGTTGCTGCTGTGCGTGAAGTTGAAGAGGAGTGCGGCATCACGGTGAATAAATTAGGTGGAAAAATTTGCAAAACCTATCATGCCTATATTAATAAAGGCGAAGTGGTGCTCAAAAAAACGCACTGGTTTGCTATGAAACATAAAGGAGAGGAAAAGCTAAAACCGCAGGTAGAAGAGGGCATTACCGATGTACGCTGGTTTAAGCCCAACCTGGTTGGTGCTATAACAGAAAATACTTTCCCGTCGATAATAGATGTGCTGGTAAAGGAAGAGCTTATTGAAGAAAAGCCAGCGCCTCTTTCGGAATAAACTGGGCTACATCACCATTGTAGCGCATTATTTCGCGCACGATACTTGAGCTGATGGACGAATAACCCGGCTTGCTTACAATAAAAATGCTTTCAATTTCAGGCGCCAGCGAATGGTTCATTTGCGCAATGGCTTTTTCGTATTCAAAATCGGATACGGTGCGTATCCCGCGGATCATGTAAGCAGCATTAATACTTTTGCAGAAATCTACTGTTAACCCTTCATAAGCGATCACGTGTATCTTAGGCTCATTTTCAAAAACAGCACGCAGCATTTTTTCACGTGTTTCAATACTCAAAAGTCCTTTTTTTGAATTATTTACACCGATGCCGATATATATCTTATCAAATAACCCGATGGATCTTTTCACAATATCAACGTGAGCCTTGGTTATAGGGTCAAACGAGCCGGGGAAAAGGGCGATTTTCATGCTGATGCGCTTATTTATACAAATATAGGCAGCAGGATTTAACTCGTAGAAAGTTTTTTAGTTTGAAGAGTTACCAGCCTCAAAAAACGAGAACGAAACATACCCATATTTCCGCTGCTCCACAAAAGCCGGGTGATTGCTTAAATTTTGCATCGATTGGTGTTCAATGATCAATAAACCGCCGGGAAGTAAAAGATCTTTATCGAAAATGAGTTTAGGCAGTTCAGGGATCTGGTTCATATCGTACGGCGGATCGGCAAAGATGAGGTCGTACTGCTCAGTTTCTATTTGAAGGTATTTAAGTACATCTGCCTTGTAAGTTTTTATCTGCTCAAGCTTATGCTGACGGGCAGTATCTTTCAGGTAATTAACGCATTGGATGCTGCGATCAACCGATACTACTTCTGCCGCGCCGCGTGAGGCAAACTCAAGCGAGATGTTACCGGTTCCGCTAAACAGGTCGAGCACTTTAATGCCTTCAAACTCGATCTTATTGAGCAGGATGTTAAACAGCGCTTCTTTAGCCAGGTCGGTAGTAGGGCGTACAGGAAGATTTTTTGGCGGATTAAGGCGCAGGCCCTTTAAAACACCTCCGATGATACGCATAGCGATAAAGCAGTTAGCGACAATACCTGGTGCGGGAATATTTCGGCAGGCAGCTCAAGCAATTTCAGGTTGGTTTCATCCACGCCGTTAAAAAACTCGGCTAAACGGGTTGCGTTTTTATCATCGCCATTAATGTCGCCGCTTACTACCAGGTTGGTGGTACGTTGTGTTAATTGCAGTTCTTTAGCAACCAAACCAGTATAATAAACCAGTTCGTCAGGGTTATAAAACGTGAAAGTGTTATAGAAACGAAGATTTCCTTCTGAAAACCATGCAACCTCTACCAGTTTTTTATCGAAATTGAGATAAAGGTTATACGATTGCGGGTCATTGGCTTCTATCGCTTTCAACCATCCTTTGGAAATATGCACCACATTTTGCAGCCCAAATTTTTCTGCCTTTTTGGTTACAGCCTCAGCCGCTTTGAATACGATGTGATTTTCATCATCTAAAGGCTGGGTGAAAACTTTCTCACGCGATTTTACATCCAGAAAACGTGCGATAGCTCCCGCCCGGCCGGCATCATACAAAGCATTAGGCACTAATGTGAACCCTGTTGAAGGCAACGCCACAACTACATTTTTATACTCGTAATTCAGAAACTCGTGCGTTTGGCCGGGTTCGGTGAGTACTTTATGATCGCAATCCTCACACCAGGCAATAAGCTTATTCTGATGTACAAGCGCATAAGAAACCGACTCGGCATAAACCTGCAATAACAGCGTGTACTGATCATTCACCTGGTAAATGCCTATATCAGGATCGCGGTAATTATATATGTGGTCGGTCATGTACAGCAAAAGTAATTAATAACACGAATAGAAAAACGAATTTAAGCGAATTACACGAATTTAAAGAATACACGAACAGATGGAATTTATACGAATAGCACAAATTATTCTAATTACACTAAATTCGTGCAATTCGAATAAATCAGGGTAATTAGTGTCAATCAATATTCTTAATGCTTTCCCGCACCAACCGACCGCACAGCAGCAGGAACTGTTTAGTAGGTTGGACAAGTTCCTGAACAGCGGAAGTGGGAGGGATTGCTTTATCCTGCGCGGTTATGCCGGTACTGGTAAAACCACGGTTGTAGGGGCATTGGTAAAGGCTTTGCGGCATTACAATTACAAATATGTTTTGCTGGCGCCTACAGGCAGGGCGGCCAAAGTAATGTCGGGTTACTCGCAGCGGAAAGCATTTACGATACACAAACGTATCTACCGTAAGAAATCGGCGCTGAATGTGGATGAATCCTTCCGCATAAATGATAACCTATCTGAAGATACCCTGTTTATAGTGGATGAAGCATCCATGATCTCTGATGAGCTAAGCGGCAATAACTTCGATACACTGCTGAACGACCTGGTTAAATATGTTTACAACGATAAGAACTGCAAGCTAATGCTGGTTGGCGATACTGCGCAGTTGCCACCGGTAGGCAGCGACGACAGCCCCGCACTGGATGCACGCCTAATGAAAGCACAGTTTGATCTGAAGATCTATGGTTATGAACTAACCGATGTATTACGCCAGCAAAAGGACTCTGGCATTTTGTACAATGTAACAAGGGTTAGGGATATTATCAGGCAGCAGGAAGAAAGCTACCCGCAGATCGTGACCAGGGGATATAAGGATGTATTCCGGATGGGCAGCGATAAATTGGAAGAAGGCATTAATTACGCTTATGATAAATACGGGCAGGAAAACAGCCTTATTATTTGCCGCTCTAACAAAAACGCCAATCTGTACAACAGGCAGATACGCGGTCGTATTTTATGGCGCGAGGAAGAACTCACCGGCGGCGACCAGATAATGGTGGTAAAAAACAATTATTTCTGGCTGCAGGATAGGGAAGAGAGCAGCACTGGCTTTATTGCCAATGGCGATATCGCCAAAATACGTAAAGTGCGCCGGTTCGAGGAAATTTATGGCTTCCGTTTTGCAGACGTGCAATTAGAATTAACGGATTATGCCGAAGACCCTCTGCTGGATTGCAAAATATTGATGGATACGCTTTATTCCGAATCCCCGGCGCTTAGTCCGACAGACCAGAAACGCTTTTACCTGGAAGTGATGAAGGATTATGAGCATATTGAAAGCAAGCGCCTGAAGCATGAGGAATTAAAGATGAACCCTTATTACAATGCGCTGCAAATAAAATTCGCTTATGCAATCACGTGCCACAAAGCACAGGGCGGACAATGGGATGCGGTATTTGTAGACCAGGGCTATCTTACCGATGAAATGGTAAATACCGATTTTTTGAGATGGTTCTATACGGCATGCACCCGTGCTACGAAGGAATTGTTTTTAGTAAATTTTAACGAGAAGTTTTTTGCGGAAAAAGACCCATCAACCATTGAATAACTTATGCTTCTTGATCAGCTTGCCTTGTCGTATCAATGCAGTATGACAAACTGTAGGAGTCTCCCTTTTACCACCAGATAATTTATGCACCTCATATAAAAGTTTAGTTACAAATAATAGCTAATTAAGGCATTATCACGCATTTAAGATTCAGATAGATAAGGTAACAAGCTATTTACGAAAACAAGCGCTGTACGCTGTTAATCTTTACCTATTATTTCCCGTCTGTCGGTATAAATAATATTCATTAATCTTTCAAAAAAACCTTATGAAAAAGCAATCATTAATTCTATTCCTGCTTTTATTTAGCACAGTATTAAGCCATGCCCAGCAGGTTAAACAAGCACAGCCCGACAGCATTATTAAAATTATCCCTCTTGAAGGCAGGCACAATGGATATCTGTACACTATTGGTGGCAGGTTATACACCCGCCAGGAAGTTGTAGCCCGGTTATTGAGCTATACTCCTTCGGCGGCCGAATACCACATGGCAAAAAGTGATCTTACATGGGGCTATGTCTCGTTCGGTGCTTTCGGATTAGCAATGAGCGGTGCGGTAATTTCTTTTGCTCACGACAGTAAATTGAACGGGGCTTATTCCTATACCATAGGCTCTGGTTTTAATGAAACCATTGGTACCTACTATCCGCATCATAATAAAACGGGTGCATACGTTCTAACAGGGGCCTCTGTAGCGCTTTTAACTACAGCTATTATTGAAGCTGTAAACGGTTCAAAGCACGTTAGTAAAGCGCTTTACCTTTATAACTTCCGGTTTGAATAATTGTGGAAGCCATTGACCGGACGTGAAAAACAGAGCGGCTATTTTTCTTTTTCCGAACTTCCGGACTTTCCGTCTTCCGGAATTTCGGTTTTTCCAACTTCCGGACTGGCACCCAGCACCGGCGCACCTTCCGGGAAATGCAGATAAAAATCCTTTTGAGGCGCAGGCAGATCGATCTTATTCTTCATAAATTCCCGGTAAATATCAGTAAGGATATTGCTTTTTAACGAGGCCATTGTGGTGATATCTGCCACCCAGAAAAACACTTTAAACTCTACAAAGCTTTCCGTAACATTATTTACAAAGATGGATGGCACAGGTTTATCCATTATATCTTTCCTGTCGGATAATAAACCGTTCAGGATGGCTTTTATTTTATCGATGTCGCTGCCATAAGCTGTCTGGATAATAAGCGAAACCTGGCGATTGGTGTTGCTGAGTGTCCAGTTAGTTACGTGGTTTGAGATCAGGTCACCATTCGGAATGATTATTTCCGAGCCATCGCCCGTAAGGATCCTGCTTGAGCGGATACCTATGGTTGTCATAGTACCCGAAGCACCGCCCACTTCTATAATATCGCCAATTTGAATAGGCTTTTCAAAAGCCAGTATCAGCCCTGATACCAGGTTGTTTACAATATTCTGCAAACCAAAGCCAATACCTACACCAAAAGCGCTGATGATAATGGTCAGTTTATCCAGCGGAAAGCCCGAAGCAGCCACGGCAAGTAAAAAGCCAATGGTGAATACCGCCATGCGTATAATAAGGGTTGAGGTACGGTTTTTCTTTTTCTGAACCGAAAGATCGTTACCCCGTTGTGCCGAAACATCAAATAAATAACTGATAATACGTGAGACTAATGATGATAACCATATTACAAGAATGAATATAATAAAGCCGCCGATGGTGAAAGTTGCGCCATTTGCGCCGCCTATACTGTAATGATTCCCGAGCAGGTCGCTCACATAATCACCTGCCCAATCATCGATATTTAAATTCTGTAGCAGGATAAACAACCAAAGGAAAGCAGCGGCGAGGAGAAATGTATTCCTGAATTTCTTCTTCACCAGTTCGAAATCCATCCAGTTAATAAAACTGTTGCCGCCTTTTTTTACCTGGAACTGCAGGTATAAGCCCTCCAGCAATACTTGTACAACAATATAAAATATAAGCAATTGCCACATGTTAAACACGGCCGTTATGCCAATTATCTTCGCCAGGCTGAACCTGCCGGTAATATTGAGTATCAGCGATAATACCTGCAGCGTCAGAAATACTTTTAACACTGTTTCGGTCTGCGGGAAATTATTTTCCGGGTTTGCTTTCGCGTATTTATAGAACTTGTAAGCTGTAAAAATGGAGATAACGCTTAACAGCAATATCACATAACGGTCGATATTGGCTATCTCGATAAACAGGTTACTTACGGCGTAAATAACAGCCAGCACGAGCATCACAGTAAGAAATCTTGTCAGTGTTGGTGAGCTTTTCCTGATAAGGAATAAGGTGAGGACAATTGCGAGCAGGAAAAATACCTCAAGAAAAACTTCGGGTGGGTTGCTGTAAAAAGAAGGCGCAATAGCGGCCACAACCAATAACGATGAAGACAGTGGCTTTTTATAAATATATGGCGCCTGTTCAAATGTGGTATCAGGTGAGGTGTTGTTTTTAAGCGCCCTGCTGCGGGTATAAAATATCCATCCTAAAATGATCACCAAAAACGCTATAGCTGCCAAATGGGTAGGGCCCTGGCTCTTGGTAAAGTAGTCGAACAGCAAATTGTTAAGCTTAACGGTACTGCTTAATGCCGATTGGAAATTAGCGTAATCCAACCCTGTATTCCAGATATAATCAGATTCCCCGCCAATGGCTTTTACCGCGAAGTTTTTGATCTTGGTATCTATCTGGTCGCTTTCATCAAGCGTTTTGTTGTAGGATATCGAGATCTTGTCCTGCAGCAGATTTAGCTTCAGCAAGTCGGATCTGTTTATCGAATCTGATTTGTGCCATAGTTTCCAAACCGCTTTACGTTGCGCAAAGTAAGTGCGGCGCATCATGCTGTCAGCCGGAATTATCTTCATCAGGGTATCCTTGCTGAATTTCAGCAGGTCGGTCTGGTTTTGTATCAGCTTGGTATTGATCTCTGTTAAATCTGATTGCCAGCCATCCAGTTTATCCTGTATATGATCGAGATTGTCGTTTAAGACAAATAAATACCTTAATGTGCTGGATTTATGCGTATTAGCCAGTTTGTCTATCTTGTCTATCCTTTTAATAACCGGCGGTAAAGCCTGGCTAACATCGGCAGTATCCAAACCTTGCGAAAGATTGTTGTATATCTGGTTGTAAGTAGCGGCATATTGCTCAACCCTTTGTAGCAGGCCGTTTATCGAAGTGTCGGATTTGGTAATGGAACGCAATAACGAATCGCGGGAATGCAGTTTTTTACGGGCGATATCCCGTTTGCTGCTTTCCTTTTTCAGGTTTTTGGTTTGCGCAAAGGCCGTATTGAACGACAGGAAAGCTGCGAGTAATAAAAAAGCGGGGAAGTATCTGAATAGGTTACGCATAGGGTTGAGTATGATGCACAAAAATTAGCATTTTAAACTAAAAACGCTTTAGGTAAATATTAAGTATTTATCAGGTTTTCAATAGCCAGCCGGTACGAATCCATGCCAAAACCGGCGATCACCCCTTTGCAGCTCGCCGCCAGCATAGAATGGTGCCTGAAATCCTCGCGCTTGTAAACATTAGAGATATGTACCTCTATTACAGGTGTATTAACAGCGGCAATGGCATCGGCAATGGCTACGGACGTATGGGTGTAAGCACCGGCATTCAATACAATACCTTCATAGCTGAAACCAACTTCGTGTATCTTGTTGATGAGCTCGCCCTCAACGTTGCTCTGGTAATAATCGAGCTGCACGGTGGGGAAACGTTTGCGTAATTCATTTAGGTAATCTTCAAAGCTGCTGTTACCGTAAATAGATTTCTCGCGAACGCCCAACAAGTTTAAATTTGGGCCATTGATAATTTGTATCTTCATCACGTCAAACTTACAGTATAAAAAATTAAAACTAAAATCAATTGGATTGGCGGTCAGCAATAAAAGGTTTCCAGGCATACCTAAAACTGGAAAAATCGCTGTCGCCCAATTCCATTGAGGCTTACAGCCGGGATATTGATAAATTGTACCAGTTTGCCGAATCGCGCCACGTAAAACTTCGCCCCGAAACCGTCACTTTAACAGACTTACGCGACTTCATCGTTTGGGTGATAGAACTGGGTATGATGCCCGCTTCCCAATCACGTATCCTCTCCGGTATAAAATCTTTTTATAAATACCTGCTGATGGAAGACCTGATACAAAGCGACCCGTCAGAACTGCTGGAGGCGCCTAAAATACAGCGGAAGCTACCTGATACCTTAAGCTACGAAGATATTAACCGGCTGATCGCCGCGATAGATCTGTCACGGCCCGATGGTCAACGTAATAAAGCCATTTTGGAAGTGCTTTACGGCAGTGGCTTGCGCGTGTCCGAATTGACGGAGCTGAAACTGTCAAATCTCTATCTCGACATAGAATTTATTAAAGTAACAGGCAAAGGCAGTAAAGAAAGATTGGTGCCTATAGGTGGTGAGGCTATAAAAGCACTAAAGCTGTGGATAGAGCATTCGCGTGTACATACTCCTATCAAAAAGGGCGAGGAGGACATGGTTTTCCTCAACCAGCGCGGCCGCAGGTTAAGCCGGGTTTATATTTTTATGCTGATAAAGCAACTGGCAGAAACAATAGGGCTGAAGAAAACTATCAGCCCGCACACTTTTCGCCACTCATTTGCCACGCATTTGGTGGAAGGCGGCGCCGACCTTCGTGCGGTACAAGAAATGCTGGGGCACGAGAGTATCACGACTACCGAGATCTATACACATTTGGACAGGGAGTTTTTGAAGGGGACGATCATACAGTTTCATCCGAGGAGTTGAACCGGGATTTAAAGGATTTTAGAGATTTTCAAGATATGGATGTTTGTATGGACGCAAGTTTTGTGTCTCAGTATAAATTAATGAACATCTTGTGGATCATTTAAATCTGTTAAATCCTGGTTCCCCTTATCATCCTGTCCCTGCCGCTCATATCCTGCCTCAATTCAATATCCTTAAACCCTTTTCCCTGCAACATTTCCACGGTCTCGTTACCCAAACCCTCATTTATTTCAAAAAATAAAAAGCCGCCCGGTACGAGTCTTTCCAGCGCAAAATCAGCGATAGCTTTATAAAATATTAACGGATCATCCTCAGGGACAAACAGCGCCGTATGCGGCTCGAAGTCCGTCACATTACGGTGCATTTGCGTTTTATCATGCATGGTAACATATGGTGGGTTGCTAACGATAAGTGAGTAGTGCGTGGTGAGTAGTGAATGGTTGGATGGATCCAGAATATCATCTTCAATGAAATTTACCTTCACAGTATTCAGATCCGCGTTTTGCTGAGCCGTTTCGATAGCAGGTGATGAAACATCTACCGCAGATGCATTTACATCCGGTAAATTCTTCTTTAAACTAATGGCGATACAACCACTGCCTGTACCGATATCTAATATGCTGCCAACTGCCAACTGCAAACCGCCAACTTCTGATAATATCCATTCCACCAACTCTTCAGTTTCAGGGCGGGGGATAAGTACTGATGGGTTTACTTTAAATAGCAAACCATAAAATTCGGTGTGCCCCAAAATGTATTGGAGCGGCTCGCCGGTCTGCAGGCGATTAAGGATGGCATTTGTATTTTCTGATTGCCCGTCTGTAAGCTGCTTTTCGGGGAATGCTTTTAATTGTGCTTTGGTTGATCCGGTTATTTCTGATAACGTTAACAGGGTGAGCGCTTCAGTCTCATTTGCATCGTAAATGCCCGAAAGCGCTTGTTTATAACTAACAAATACATCCTTAACAGTCGTCATACAACAAAGTAACATAAAAACTACATTTGTATAATGCTTTCACACGAACATTACATGCGCCGCTGCCTCGAACTGGCTGCCTTGGGGATAGGCAATGTAAGCCCGAACCCGATGGTAGGCGCCGTGATCGTTTACAACGACCGCATAATAGGTGAAGGCTATCACCAGAAATATGGCGAGGCACATGCAGAGGTAAACGCCGTAAAACAGGTTGTTGACAAGTTTACAGATCATGCCGAACTACTAAGCAGGTCAACGATCTATGTTTCGCTTGAGCCCTGTGCGCATTACGGTAAAACACCCCCATGTGCCGATCTCATTATCAAACATCACATCCCAAAAGTAGTAGTAGGCTGCCGCGATCCTTTTGAACAGGTGAACGGCCGTGGTATTGAAAAACTGCTTGCAGCAGGTATTGAAGTAACGACCGGGGAGTTGGAAGAAGAATGCAAATGGCTGAACCGCCGCTTTTTTACCCGCGTGCAAAAGCACAGGCCTTATGTGATATTGAAATGGGCGCAAACTGCGGATGGCTTTTTCGCCCCGGCAGATGGTAGTCAGTTTTGGATAACGGGAAACGAATCGCGCAAGCTGGTGCACCAATGGCGCGGAGAGGAAGATGCTATATTGGTGGGTACCAATACCGTCACAGCTGATAACCCTCAACTGAATGTACGTTATGCCACGGGCAAAACGCCAAAGCGTATTGTGATCGACCGCAAGCTTAAATTACAAAGCGATTCAAATGTTTTTGATCATTCTGTAGAGACATTCGTTTTTAACGCGATCAAAACTGATGTAAACGGCAAAAACAAATACATCGCACTGGAAGATTTTGATAACTATGTGCCCCAATACATCCTGTATCAATTGTATCTACAGGATATACAATCCGTTATTATTGAGGGTGGTGCATATACCCTTAACAAGTTCATAGAAGCTGGTTTGTGGGACGAGGCGCGCATATTTACCGGTAAAGCCGAATTGCAAAGCGGCATAAAGGCGCCAACAGTTACCGGTATAATTGCCGATAAAATTTCGTCAGGCGAAGATGGTTTGGAGATAATTATTAATAGCTAAACTTAGTTGTTATATTTACAAGTCCGTTAATTGTTCCGATAAACCCTTCATCCCTTGTATGGTTTACATTTTATTAAGTATTTGCTGTAGCGTAGTTGTTTCTATTTTGCTAAAGCTTGCCCGTCGGTACCAGATCGATGTGTACCAGGCTATTACATGGAATTATTCCATGGCCATTTTGCTTACCTGGATTTTCCTAAAACCAAACTTACACAATCTGCAATCGGCGCCTGTCTATACCTATTCAATACTGGGTATTTTGCTCCCTGCATTGTTTGTAGTAATTGCAGCAGCAATTCGGTACACAGGTATCGTTCGCACTGAAATAGCGCAGCGGTTATCGTTGCTGATCTCTATCATTGCCGCTTTCCTGATGTTTGGCGAAATCGTAACGCCACTTAAAATAGTCGGGATACTATTGGGTTTTATCGCTATTAATTTTGTTGTTGTCAGAAAAAGCCGGGATCAAAAAGAAAAGATTCCCGTAAACGCCTGGGTATTTCTTCTGGTGGTTTTTGTAGGTATGGGCTTTATCGATATCCTGTTTAAACAAATGGCGCTTTCAAAAGCTGTTTCGTATCCGTCTTCGCTCTTTATGGTGTATGTAATTGCTTTTGTACTGTCATTACTGGGGTTATTTTATCTCATCTTAATAAAAAAAACAAAGTTTTCCTGGCCGCATATTTTCTTCGGATGGATATTGGGTGTTGCCAACTTTGGTAATATACTTTTCTACCTGAAAGCGCACCAGGCGCTGGCCAAAAGCCCGTCGACCGTATTTGCGGGGATGAACATCGGGGTGATAGCATTGGGATCGATAATCGGTTTGTTCATCTTCAAAGAAAAACTGAGCCTTTTAAATAAAGCAGGCATAGTATTGGCAATAATTGCGATAATTGTGATCACCATTGCCAATTATTAATGCTGTTTGACGACACTTATCTCACCATTGAAAAACCTGCAGAAGCCATCTTCCGCGACCGTGGCAGTAAATTCCTTGCCTTTGCTTATCCCATCAACCGCGAAAGCGATATCAAACCCATCCTCGCACAACTAAAAACAGAACATCCTAAAGCCAATCACCATTGCTGGGCCATGCGCTTAGGTATCGACCGTTCAGTATTTCGCATCAACGACGATGGCGAACCATCAGGCACGGCCGGCCGGCCAATATTGAATACTTTACTGTCACGTAATCTCACTAATATCCTGGTAGTTGTAGTGCGTTATTTCGGCGGAACTTTGCTTGGTGTTCCGGGATTGATCAATGCCTATAAAACGGCTACCGAAGAGGCGCTGAATTCTGCAAAGACCATTGAGAAAACGCTGAATGATATTTATACCATCCGGTTTGAATATCCGCAAATGAATGATGTGATGAAAGTGATAAAAGATGACGAGTTGGAAGTAATAGAACAGCACCTTGATAATACCTGTTTTGTGAGAGTAGGCATACGAAAAATGCAGGTGAACAGGAGCGTGGAAAAACTGGAGAAAATAGGGGGCATTAGCTTAAAGCCGGAGCTTTGAAAATAGCCTGTCGAAACCAAAATTTCGATGATTTATAAATTCTTTATCGGGCGAATATTTTTTCATATTTGCGGTGTTTTTATTCCTGTTTTCAGGCATTAATCCCTAATTTAGCCGTGTATGCAATCCTTTGAAATTGATAAAACCGACCTGCAGCGCCTTAAAACTGCGTTGGAAGGCAGCGATGCTGAGTTACAGGAGGTACTGAACGAGTATCACCCTTCGGAGATTGCAATGCTGTTTGAAAAGCTGCCGCAGGAAGCGAAGGAAAGGATCATCAACATATTACCCGCGGTAGAGGCATCGGAAGTTATTTCCGAGATGGACGAGGAGCATGAGCCGGGAGAATTGCTCATCAACATACATCCCGACAAACGTTCGGAGATTATTGAAGAACTGGATTATGACGATGCCGCCGACATTATCTCACAGCTCGACGAGGAAGACCAGCAGGAAATTTTAGAGGACATTGACGCGGAAGACGCCAGCAGCATCCGTGCGCTGATGAGCTACGACGAAGACACCGCGGGCGGTATCATGAACCCGCAGGTGATTTGTGTAAACATTAACCGCGACAAAAAAGATGCGCTTGATGATGTGATCCACCAGTCGGAAGAAATGGAGGAGTTTTATACCATTTACGTGGTGGATGATGAGAAAGTGCTGCGGGGTATCCTCTCTATAAAAGACTTAGTAAAAGCACGCGCGAATGCAAAGGTGAGCGAAATTGTAAACGACGATTTTGTATATGTAAAAGCCGACCTCGACCAGGAAGAAGTTGCCAAACTGATATCTCAGTATAACCTCACCAGCATACCGGTTGTAGATGAACATATGAAGCTACTTGGCCGCATCACGGTTGACGATATTATTGACGTATTACAGCAGGAAAGCACCGAGGATATGTTGAAAATATCCGGTGTATCTGAAGATGAGGAACTGAGCGGCGGCTGGGTTGATGCGGTAAAGAGCCGTTTGCCCTGGCTGGTCATCAACCTTGGTACGGCTTACCTGGCGGCTTCAATTATCCGCCATTTTGATGATACAGTAGCTGCATTGCCCGTTATTGCCGCTTACATGACTATAATTGCCGGAATGGGTGGTAACGCAGCTACACAAGCGCTTGCAGTAACCGTAAGGCGCATTTCGCTTACCGACCTTACCGATAACCAGGCATATAATACTGTTTTCAAAGAGTTTTTGGTTGGGTTAATAAATGGCGCCGCCAATGGCCTGATTGTATTTGTTATAGCCCTGATATTTGATGGCAGTGTGATGTTAGGTTTGGTGCTTTTACTAGCCATGACGGGTAACCTCATTATTGCAGGCCTCACCGGCTCGTCCATCCCGCTGGTATTGAAAAGGGTGGGGATTGACCCGGCAGTAGCATCATCCATCATTATTACTACTTTTACCGACTGTGCGGGCTTTTTGCTGCCGCTTTGGCTGGCAACGCACATTTTACCGCATGCGCCGATAGTGCATCATTAAAACAGAACATCAACTTACAATATACCGAAGAGAAATGAGCGAAGTAAGAAACAACTGGACTAAAGAAGAAATTTCAGAAATATACCACAGGCCACTGCTCGACCTGATATACGAAGCCGCAACTGTACACCGCGAAAATAAAGACTATTCCGAAGTGCAGATCAGCTCACTGATCTCCATTAAAACAGGCGGTTGCCCCGAAGATTGCGCCTATTGCCCGCAGGCAGCCCGTTATAACACAGGTGTAGACGTTCACGCCATCATGCCAAAAAATGAAGTGATAGCTGCTGCTGAGAAAGCAAAAGCAGGCGGCGCATCAAGGCTTTGCATGGGCGCTGCATGGCGTGAGGTGCGCGATAACCGCGATTTCGACAAGGTAATTGAAATGGTGAAAGCGGTGAACGAGCTGGACATGGAAGTTTGCTGCACGTTGGGCATGCTCACCGAATCGCAGGCGCAGCGCCTGGCTGATGCCGGTTTGTATGCTTACAACCACAACCTCGATACCTCCGAAGAAGATTATAAACGTATCATCACCACCCGCACTTATGACGAGCGTCTGCAAACGCTAGAGCATGTGCGCAAAGCTAAAATAACCGTATGCAGCGGGGGCATTATAGGTTTGGGCGAAACAGTTGGAGACCGGATCTCTATGCTCAAAACATTATCCAACTTGCCTAAACATCCTGAGTCAGTGCCGATCAACGCGTTGGTACCGGTGCAAGGTACGCCGTTGGCCGAACAGCCGCGTGTTTCTGTTTGGGATATGGTAAGGATGATCGCTACCACACGTATCATTATGCCGAAGACTGTAGTGCGTTTGTCTGCAGGTCGCACAGAAATGAGCACTGTGGAGCAGGCTTTTTGCTTCATGGCAGGCGCTAACTCAATATTTGCAGGCGAGAAATTGTTAACCACACCAAATCCATCTTTTGATACCGACATGGCCATGTTTGAATTGCTCGGCCTTAAACCCCGTAAAGCTTTTAAAAATGGCAGGCCAAATGAAAGTAAAGAGATTAGGGAAATGAGTATTAATGAGGTGATTGGATAGATTAGTGATGGGCGATTAGTAAATATGCGAATTACTGTTTATCATTCTTGGGATGAGGCAGAGATTGCTAAACGCGAATACCTCGCCGGTTTATTATATCAGGAACAAATAAAATATTTTACATCAACTGTAATTCCATATCGTTCGCGCGTTCGTGAAGGGGTTGTTTGGGCATTCAAATTAAGATCCAGTAAGCTATTCTTCAAAACACCATACAAATATCCAATTTCTCTATAATATGAAAATGCTTTGGTGTTGGCGATGTAAGATGGAAGTCCCGATGCTCGATAAGGCAGAATTTAAAAAAGCACATGAATTATATAGTTTAGCGTTTAAATCCGCTGGTTCTCTAAAAGATCGTTTTAAGCCATTGTTAGATTATTATAGAAACTTAACTGGTTTTGAAGAAACAAATCCAAACGCAATAATTCATCACGGAATTGAGCTGTATGGGCCGCAATGTGAGAATTGCGATAAACCATATCGAACTCCGCAAGCTTCATTCTGTGCAGCATGTGGTCATAAAAGAGCAGCGATATAACCCATTCAGTCGTCCCGAACTTGTTTCGGGATCCCACGAACAGGCGGGTCGCATACATAGCGTAATACCGCATGTGAGGTGCCGAAACAAGTTCGGCATGACGTCATTTGTTAGATTTTCACCCCCAATAACCACCGCCAGGCCCATCGTGTCGCGCCGTTAAAGCCGTTCCAGCTACTCACAAACTCTACCAGATCTCCAAGGCATTTCTCTGCAAATTTTTGTTTGAAGTTGTTGTAAGCCAGTTTGTAAACCTGTTCCGTGTTTTCTATGCCAATACGGTTGAAAATTTCCTTCTTCACATACATTGTCCGCAGGAAATAGATATTCAGTACAATGGAGAGACTATATAAGGTGCGTTTGATATATCCAGCCTTCGCAGAAAAATCCTTTAGTAAAGCTTTGGTAAATACGATATGCCGGCCTTCCTCTATACTATGCAGATCGAACATTTTACGTAGTACTGGGTAAACCTGGCTGTTCTTTCGGGCATAGTTGCCATAAACATCGGTCACCATTTCAATAGATACGCTGCCCATAAAAAGGAAGTCAGCCGGCAGGTATTTATTGCTGAAATTGCCGATGAACTTGTGCATCCTGGTTTGCGGCAATGGTTTACCGCCAATTCTCGCAATAGCCTGCGTAAACATTTCCTGGTGGCGCAATTCTTCGATCAGCTCGCGTATCAAAAATTTGTGCTCAACACTATCCGGTGGAATAACCAGCATCCTGCGCGACATGAACAGGCAAAACAAATTTTCCCCCCCAGCCATACGAATAGATCACCTGCACCAGTTCATGCCGGCCGAGATCCAATTTTTGAGCAGTGGTGAGCGTATCATAAACCGGCAGGCCTTGCAGCGACGTTAGTAGCTCTGGCAGGAAAATTTCATCCGCCTTCGGGTCTTCCTGCCAGGGGATGTAGGTTTCAGGCAGTAAAGGATGCTCTTTGCTGATGCGGATGAGGCGCTCAATTTCCTGTTCGTTCATATAAATGCGTAGAGACGCAAAATTTTGCGTCTCTACAAGGTAACGTTAAAAACCAGCAAATGGTTGTTGTTATTGAATCAATCCGCGGTTTTTTTCCATTGGCTTGATATCCGGCGCATGCCCCCTGAAATCGCTGAACATTTTGTTGTAGTCGATAGTATTGCCGCGCGACAGGATCATATCCCTGAAACGCTGTCCGTTGGCGCGGGTAAGTCCGCCGTTTTCTGTGAACCAGGAGTACGCATCATCATCCAGCATTTCTGTCCAGGCGTAGGCATAATAACCTGCTGCATAGCCATTCGCCCAGATGTGCAGAAAATAGCTTGAGCGGTAACGCGGCGGTACTTGCGGCAGGTTAATGCTTTTCTTGGCTAATGCGGTAGCTTCTAATTTATCGACGTCTTGCAACGGCGCGTCACCAGGTAATTCATGCCATTGCATATCCATTACATCGCAGGCCAGCGCTTCGGTAAGTGCGTAGCCCTGGTTAAATGTGGCGGCTTTTTTGATCTTGTCTATCAATTCCTGCGGTATTACTGCACCGGTTTTATAGTGTACGGCATAATGTTTCAGCACCTGTGGGTATAATGCCCAATGCTCGTTAAACTGCGATGGGAACTCCACAAAATCGCGGGCCACATTTGTGCCTGATAAGCTTGGATATTGCTGGCTGGCAAATAACCCATGCAAACCATGCCCAAATTCATGGAACATGGTGGTAACATCTTCAAAGCTGATCAACGCAGGCTGACCGGGAGCCGGTTTAGTGAAATTGCAAATGTTGTAAATAACAGGTTTCAAACCTAGCAGTTTTGATTGGTTAACGATATTACTCATCCATGCGCCGCCGCTTTTGTTGTCGCGTTTCCAGTAGTCACAGTAAAAGAGGCCAAGTTCGCTGCCGTCTTTGTCATACACCGTAAAAACACGCACATCCGGCTGGTAAACAGGGACGTCGTGGCGCTCTTTAAAGGTCAAGCCGTATAACTGGTTGGCGGCATAAAAGACACCGTTCTTTAATACGCTGTCAATCTCGAAATAAGGTTTCACATCATCATCATTCAAATCGTATTTCGCTTTGCGTACTTTTTCTGAATAATAGTTCCAGTCCCATGGTTGTAGCTGAAAACCGCCTTTTTCCTGGTTTATTACTGCCTGTATATCGGCGGCTTCTTCTTTAGCTTTTGCAGTAGCCGCAGGAATCAGCTTGTTTAGGAAATCATCCACAGCCTCAGGCGTTTTAGCCATTTGGTCGCGCAGGCGCCAGTCGGAATAATTCCTGAAACCGAGCAGTTTTGCCTTTTGCGCACGTACCCACGCAATGCGGGCGATTATTTTACGGGTATCGTTTGAACCACCTTTTTCCGTACGGTTAAAAGATGCTTCAAATAACTTTTGGCGTGTATCGCGATTGGTTAGCGACTGCAATGCAGGCTGCTGCGTTGTGTTTTTAAGCGAAAGTAACCATTGGCCATCATGGCCTGCCGCTTTTGCATTAGCTGCGGCTGCCTGGATATCGCCATCGGATAATCCGGCAAGTTGCGCTTTGTTGGTGATCAGCAAACCGCCTGCTTTGCCGGCAGCCAGCAGCATATTGGTATATTTCGCACCCAATGAAGCTTCTTCCTGGTTATATTTCTTTAATGTATCCCTGTTGCTTTCTGAAAGGTTTGCACCGGCCAGTGTAAACTCCTGGTAGTAATATTCTAAAAGCCGGACTGACTCAGCATCCAAATTCAATTTATCCTTTTGCTGATAAAGGGTTTTAACCTTATTGAATAGTTTGGAATTAAGATATATAGCGTCTTGTATACTTGTCAGTTTTGGCGCAATATCTTCCTGCAATTTTTCGAGCGTAGGATTGGTATTAGCCCCTGAGACAAGGCTGAATGCACCATTCACACGGTTGAGCAACTGCCCGCATTTTTCAAGCGCAACAAGCGTGTTTTCAAATGTGGGGGCATCGGTGTTGTTGGCTACTTTGTCAATTTCGGCAAACTCCTGTTTTATACCTTCTTCAAAAGCCGGTCGGTAATCGGCATCCTTTATTTTGTCGAAAGCAGGCGCGCCGAAAGGCAATGTGCTTTGAGCTAATAATGGATTCGAGGCGGTATCGGCTGTTTTTTCGCCGCCTTTGTTGGGGTTGTTGCACGAGGTTGTCATGATCGCTATCGCCGCCAGAGGCAACGTAAAGTGAAACCAATTTCGTTGTTTCATAATGTCAGGTTTAAAATGATAGGGGTGAAATTACTAAAATCGTATATATTGCGGTGTATTTTACGCGTTTAGTACTAATGAATTTTATAAAAGCCTATAAATGGCTGCATCTGCTGCTTTTACTATTCGTTTTATTTAGTTTTTCGTGCCACCGGCATATTCCAAAGCCGCCGCCACCGCCAAAACCGCATCCTATATCGTTCAATTCTATACTTAATATACCCTTTCTTGAAGTTAAACGCAGGCTGAAATCCGGTCTGTCGTTTGATAACCAGGGTTTTGAGGCCGAGCCATTTTATCGCATTACTTTCCTTGGTAAAGATTCAGCGCGGATATTAAACCCGATGGACGGGCACTATTATAATTTCTTCATTTTCAGGGAAACAGATTCTATCTTTAACGTTGCGCGTTCCTATTTCAAAATGATACAGATGAGTCGCGACAGCATAAAATTCCAGGTGATGCAAGTGGAAAGTGATACCCTGCATTTGAAGCGCTCACTGGTTTACATGACCTTCTACTCTAAAAACTATCTGCAAAACGTGTTGCATACCACAGCTGAAGCATTAGGGAAGCCCGATCACCGCGACACGATGTTCATCCTCCGTAAATCGGAGTTAGCCAACAGGATACCCGACAGCGCTTTTGCTGCTCGTGAACCGGCAACGATAAAAAGCATCAACCCGCTTGCAAAAGTTGAAGTAACCGAGGTAAAGGCAGATGTGATGAATAATTTCGACGCATCCGATGCTTACATGAACCCTGAATTTACGATCACTATCAATAAGGCGTATGAGAATTTCAGCTATTCATTCTGGGCATTTGTTGATGAAAAGGGAAAGTTGTCGTATGATCATACTGATGAAATGGTAGAACCGGAATTTAAAGTATACACGGATAAAACCATAAAAGCAATTATCGACGGCTACCTTAGCTTTTATTTAAAAATTACGCCCGGAAGTACGCTGGGTATAAAGCATACCAGCCGTATTATGCTGAATGTGATGGGGCGGAAAGGATAATAAATAATAATCTACGTGGATTATTATTTACTCCTTTTAAGCGTTATAATTTTCATTATTTATTTTATTCGGCATTCTATTTGCTAAAAATATTAGTATTTTTGGTTGATATGAATGCGGACAAGGTAACGGAAAAGCTGAATATACTGGCGGATGCTGCCAAGTATGATGTGTCATGTGCTTCGAGTGGGAGCAAGCGACAAAATCATAATAAGGGACTGGGCAATGCGAGCAATGGCATTTGCCACAGTTATACCGAAGATGGGCGATGCGTTTCGCTGCTAAAAATATTGCTGACCAATCATTGCATTTTTGATTGCGCCTATTGCGTCTCGCGCAAAAGCAATGATATAAAACGTGCGGCCTTCACTGTGCAGGAAGTGGTGGATCTGACCATCAATTTTTATCGTCGCAATTATATTGAGGGGCTATTCCTGAGCTCCGGCATATTTAAGAATGCCGATTACACCATGGAGCGCCTGGTGCTGATAGCCAAAAAGCTGCGCACAGAGCATAATTTTAACGGCTATATACATTTGAAATCCATCCCCGGCGCAAGTGACGAGTTGATGCGAGAAGCCGGCCTGTATGCCGACCGCCTGAGCGTAAACCTTGAAATGCCTACCGAAGAAGGCCTGAAACTATTGGCGCCAGACAAGAACCGACAGGATATGATAGACCCGATGAACTTCCTTAAAAAAGAGATCATTCAAAATACAGAAGAAAAGAAGCTGTTTAAAAAAGCGCCTATGTTTGCCCCGGCAGGACAAAGTACGCAGGTAATTATCGGTGCTACACAGGAGGATGACCAACAGATATTGTACATGGCCAACCATTTTTACCGCAACTATAATTTAAAGCGGGTTTATTATTCGGGTTATGTGCCGGTACTGTCTGATAGCCGCTTACCTGCATTGAATACTACTGTACCCATGGTGCGCGAGAATCGCCTTTACCAGGCCGATTGGCTGATGCGCTTTTATGGCTTTAAAGTGAATGAGATAGTCGATAGCCGGCAGCCATTGCTCGACCTGGACATCGACCCAAAGCTTAGCTGGGCCATTCGCAATATGCAGGCATTTCCTATTGATATCAATAAGGCCGATCTGCAAATGATATTGCGTGTACCGGGCATAGGAGTGGAGTCGGCAAATAAGATCGTTAAGGCACGCAATTTTGCAAAGTTGGGATGGGATCAACTGAAAAAGATAGGTGTGGCCATTAACCGCGCTCGTTATTTTATCACCTGTAAAAGCACGGATTTTGAACGTCGCGACCTGACAGGCACGAAAATAAAGCAATTCATTTTAGCCGAATCGCACAGTAAATATTTGAAGAATACGCAAACGCAATTAAGCATGTTCTGAAGATAAGGAGTGAATGAGCGATTAATGCATATTTAATTTTACACTCATTAAAAAAAATGACACGTTTATTCTACGACGGCACATTTGAAGGTTTGCTGACAACTGTATTTGAAATATACGAGCACAGACTTGCCCACACCAAGCTGGAAAAAGGGGAATGCTATACCAGCGCTATGTTTGAGGATAAGATAAAAGTGATCACCGACGAAACGCGTGCAGCAAGGGTGTTGAAAGGTTTACAGCAGAAACTCTCGCCCGATGGCATACAGCGATTGTACATAGCCCATATGGCCGAGTTGGATAAGGAAGATGATACCCTTATAGGATTTATTCGTTATGCATTTGATTCGTTAATGAACATTGAGGAGGATTTTGGGAATAAATATGTATTGCGTGTGTCGGAGATAGTGGGTTTTATGCGGCGGGAGAAGCATAGGATGGAAGCCTTCGTACGTTTTCAAAAACTGAAGGATGGAAGTTTTTACGCTGCTATAAAACCGGATTTTAATGTGCTGCCATTGCTTAACCGCCATTTTAAAAGCCGCTATGCCGACCAGAAATGGATCATCTATGATATTAAACGCAGCTATGGCCTGTATTACGACCTGCACGATACGCAATTTATCTCGATGGAATTTTCATCCATTAACAAACCCGATAAAGTGATCGCGGCTTATACCGAGGATGAGGGCGTTTATCAAAATCTTTGGAAAAACTATTTTAACAGTACGAACATCCCCGCAAGGAAAAATACCAAACTGCATGTGCGGCATATTCCTAAACGTTATTGGAAACATTTGCCTGAGAAGATATAAAGTCCGCAACCGCACATCAACTGTATCACTTCCGAACATTTTTGAAAGATAACTTGAATGTAATTTATTGATAATCAATAAATTATTCAAGTGGCACCAACTTGGTGATCACTCTGGCGTATTTTTAACTTAAATCATCGCGCCATGTTAAAAAACTACCTCAAGATCGCCTTAAGGCAACTGAAAAAACAAAAAATGTATACCGCTATTAAGGTTGGCGGCTTCGCCCTTGGTATTGCTGCCTGCTTGCTTATTGCTTTATATATCAGGTATGAAACCAGCTATGATCAGTCATATCCTAATGATAGCCGCATATACCGTATTGTAGGCGTAACGCATTATAACGGCAAGGTTGAGAAAGGTACCGATTTTCCGGCCCCTTTTGGCAAAGCCTTAAAAAACGACTACCCTGAGATAGAAAAATCAGGGCGTTTGATGCGTAATCAGCTATTTTATGGTGCGGGCAGCAATGAATTCAGGCCGGCAGGCAAGATGCAGAATACCTATGAAACCGGTTTTGTTTATGCCGACCAGGAAATACTGGACATTTTTGGCTATCCCGCTGTTTACGGTAACGTTAAAGGGGCTTTGTTGGAGCCACATAGCATGGTCATTTCCAAGCGCAAGGCAGATAAATATTTCCCGGGCCAAAACCCTGTTGGCAAAGTGATTTACCTGAACGATGTGAAGAATACGCCATATAAAATAACTGCTGTAATAGAAAATATACCTGAAAACGAGCACCTGCGGGATTGTGACTTTTTTATATCGTTGGCAGGCCGCGTTTTTGGCGATGAAGAAACAAACTGGAACGATTATAATTACGATAGCTACGTTTTACTGCATGCAGGTACCAATGTAAAGCAGTTTGAAAAGAAAATGAGCGAAGGTATGTTAAAGCGCTATTTTTTGCCGACAATGGAAAAAGCCGGTATGTCTAACGCTGCCGAGGTGGTAAAAAACGCCAGTTTGACGTTACAACCGGTAAGAGATATCAACCTGAAATCATACGATGTTGACGACGGCTTTGGTAATGGCGATATTCGCTTTGTTTGGCTGTTTGGCGCCATTGCGATCTTTATATTAGTTATCGCCTGCATCAATTTCATCAACCTTTCAACCGCGAAATCGGCCAATCGTGCCAAGGAAGTAGGCTTGCGTAAAGTGGTAGGCTCTGGTCGCGGTTTGTTGATCAATCAATTCCTTGTAGAATCGATCGTATATAGTTTAGTGTCGTTTATTATCGGCATTTTGCTTGCCTGCCTGGCATTGCCGTATTTCGATCAGCTTGCCGGCAAACACCTCACCATGCTTTTCGGCGAATGGTGGTTCATACCGTCCATGCTTGGCGCGGCAATTATAATTGGAATTGCAGCAGGTTTGTATCCGGCTTTTTATTTGTCGTCATTCAAACCGGTAGAGGTGCTTAAAGGTGCGATAAGTAATGGCAGCAAGAGCTCATTTCTACGCAACGGTTTGGTGGTGTTCCAGTTCACTACTTCTGTCATCCTGGTTATTGGTACTATTGTTATTTATAACCAGATGCAGTTTATCCTGAACCGCAAACTTGGGTTCAATAAAGATCAGCTGGTAATGATACAGGGCACCAATACCCTTAAAGATAAGCAGGTAAAAGACTTTAAAACTGAATTGCAGAAGCTGGCGGCCATAAAAAGCGTTTCTGTCAGCGATTACCTGCCGGTAAACGGCACAAAGCGTAACGGCAATACTTTCTTTAAAGAAGGGAGGGATAAAATAGACGCCGGCGTTGGCGGCCAAATGTGGCAAATAGATAACGATTATATCCAAACCCTTGGACTTAAACTGATTGCCGGCCGAAATTTTACACCGGGCATATCCTCAGATTCCACAGGTGTGATCATTAACGAGACCATGGCCAAAAAGCTTAACCTGAAAGACCCGGTAGGGAAGCGAATATCCAACGGAGATCTTCATTATGTTGTTGGTGTGGTGCAGGATTTCAACTTCGAGACAATGAAGCAGGAAATACAGCCTATCGCATTACATTGGGGCTGGAGCCCGTCGATAGTTACTGTAAAGATCGGCTCTTCAGATATAAAGAACACGCTTGCAGCTATTACCGCAACCTGGAAACAATTCTCAAACGACCAGCCAATTCGTTATACCTTCATGGATCAGGAATTCCAGTTAATGTATACTGATGTACAGCGTACAGCCACCATTTTTACCTGTTTTGCAGTGTTGGCTATTATCATCGGTTGCTTAGGCTTATTTGCACTGTCGGCGTTTATGGCAGAGCAACGCAGCAAGGAGATAGGTATACGCAAAGTGCTGGGCGCTACAGTGAGCAGCATTACAACATTATTATCGGTTGATTTTATAAAGCTGGTATGTATTGCAATTGTTATAGCATCGCCAATTGCCTGGTGGGCAATGAACAAATGGCTGCAGGATTTTGCTTACCGCATCCCTATCCAATGGTGGATGTTTGTGGTTGCAGGATTATTTGCAGTGATGATCGCCTTGCTTACGGTAAGCTTCCAGTCGATAAAAGCGGCATTGGTGAACCCCGTAAAGAGCCTTCGCTCAGATTAAGCTATGGCTCTCGAAGAGCGCCTGAAGAGTGAATAATTATGATTTTTTAATCAAAATTTAACGCTGTTTTAAGATAAGTTTTTTGAGGGAAAAGTGATTTTAAGAATTTTTTGAAATAAAAAAACCTGATGATCTGCCTGGTGATGTGAATAAGGGAATTTGTGGATATGTTGAAGAACGCAGGAAAGAAACGGAGAAGTCGGCTATCAGTTAGTGTAATAGCAAGGTTTATAACCTTTAACTAATTGTTAGGAACATGTTAATAAAAAATAAAAAAAACTCTTGACAAATGTGCTTCATCGCACTATCTTAGAAATATCAAGAACGACGTACTTTGACAGGCCTTACAGGAACAACAGGAAAGTGAATCGGGGAAATCTTCGGACGAACTAAAGATCACGATACTGCCTGAGTTACACCGGATAGAAGAAGAAAGCTGCAAGCAGCGACGCAAGTCGAAAGGCTGCACACCACAGAACGGCGCAAGCCGGGACGGACGGTAAAAGATCACGCAGCGCAGAACGGAGCACGCAAGTGAAACCAATGCAGTCGGCGCAAGCCGAAGCGAAACGATGACTTCAGCTCGTTTGGTGAGCATAACTAAAATAAGGCATTGCGCTGGTTACCGTAAACTACGGAAGAAAGTAACACACACAGCGTAACAGGTGCTTCAATTACCCGGATCCCGCAAGGGGGATGACGAAACAGCCCGGTCGGATACACAAAACTTGATTGTTCCCTGGCGACTACGGTCGGCATGGGCGCAGAAAACGGAAGTTCAAATCGAAAGAGGCGGCTTCCGTTTTCGTTTTATATGGTTTTCGAGATTGCACCGAATTTGTTTGGGCTTGCACCGATTACTATCAATCAAGAAGCGCGCAATTGAAACAGAGCAGCAGGAGCGTTGTGATAATGATCGGGTAAACCTGTAGTGTCTTTCAGACCAAATATCCCCAAAAAGTCGAAACCTGCATTGGTGTAATGTTCTATCAGTTTTGTGTTGTTGCCGATAGTATCCAGCCTCACATAATCCAAATTATGCTGTAAAGCATATTCTTTTGCCCACTTAACGATTATAGCTACAAAGTTTTGTCCGCGGAAATCGGGGTTTGTAGCGATGCGATGAATGTATATAGCAGCGTCCTTGTTTCTTTCTTCCCAGATCTGCTCATCGCTGAAAGTTGTGGCCCAAACGCAGGCAACCTTTCCCTCAATTAATAATTTCCATTGGCGGTTTTCGGCAATTTCTGTTTCAACAAGCTCAGGCGCAAATTCCGGCCAAACCACTACGGTTTGCTTTTGCCGCTGGTAATCAGATGCCAGGCGGTATAGTCTGAATATTTCGGGTATATCATTAATAGTGCTGTTTTCTATTTGCGGCATATCGGGTGGTTTTAATGCAAAGATAGAAACCGGCAGTTACGCACAAAACCCGTTTCTTGCTGTTTATTACGCGTTATGGTCATTAATCTTGCGTTATAATTATTAAATTGCGCCCTATGCAAAAGGATGGTAAAAGCAAAACCGACAGTAAAAAAAAGATATTCGTTTTAGATACTTCGGTTATCCTGTATGATCATAACGCCTTTGAAAACTTCCAGGAGCATGATGTGGCCATACCCATACAGGTGCTGGAGGAACTGGATAACATGAAAAGCGGGAATGACACCCGCAATTTCGAAGCTCGAAGCTTTATCCGCCTGATGGATGACATCTCGCGTAAAAACCTTATGGATCAATGGCAGCCGCTCAATGGCAAAAGCAAGGGCAGCTTTAAGGTGATCATCGATACCAAAAACATTGCCGCTGATGCACAGGCTGTTTTCGGGTCTGAAAAGATCGACCATCGTATATTGAATGCTGCATTGGTCTTACAGGAAGAAAACCCGGATAAAAAGGTTGTATTGGTATCGAAAGATATCTGTCTTCGTCTTAAAGCCAAATCGCTAAGTCTGCATGCTGAGGATTATGAAACCGGCAAAATAAAGAATGTAGATGAGCTGTACACCGGGAAAACCGTATTGAACAAAGTTACCGACAAACTGATCACCCAGCTTAATAAACATAACTCCCTGCCGGTTGATACGGTAGATCTGCAGGCGCGTACTCACAACCATTTTTATATCCTTAACGGGAAAAATAAATCTATCCCGGCATTTTATAATTCGCAGTCTGCACTGTTGGAAAAAGTTACCGAGCAGCCTGTTTTTAATATCCAGCCGCGCAATATGGAACAATCATTTGCCATACATGCCTTGCTGCACCCGGATATTAAGCTGGTGACCATACAAGGCAACGCCGGTACAGGCAAAACGTTGTTGGCATTAGCGGGAGCATTGGAGCAACGCCGCAATTTCAGGCAGATCTTTGTTACCCGCCCGATCGTGCCGCTGAGTAATAAAGACATCGGCTTTTTACCCGGCGACATAAAATCAAAGATCGACCCATACATGGCCCCGATATGGGATAACCTGAAATTTATCAAAGACCAGTTTGCAGATGACGACAAAATGCAGAGCAAACTGGATGAATTGGTCACCAACGATAAAATCTCCATCACACCGCTGGCGTTTATCCGCGGGCGTACGCTGAGCAAGATCTTCTTTATTGTAGATGAAGCGCAAAACCTGACGCCGCATGAGATCAAAACCATTATTTCGCGTGCGGGGGAGAATAGCAAATTCGTATTTACGGGGGATATTTACCAGATAGATACGCCATACCTTGATGCGGAAAGTAACGGGCTGAGTTATTTGATTGATAAAGCCAAAGATCATCCTTTGTATGCGCATATTACGCTGCAAAAGGGGGAAAGGAGTGAATTGGCTAATTTGGCGACGGAGTTGTTATAATTGCGTTATGAGAAACCTTGTCCTGACAATTATATTTATTGCTTCTGCCCAAACGTTAAACGCACAATCTACCGGCAAGCAATCTGACGATTTAAAAGGTCGTGTAAAACAAGTCACTGAATATGTTTTCATGAGCAAAAACAATCAAAAAGATATTGATACTGCAACTGCACAAACCAAGGAAATAGACACATTAAATATGGCTGGTTTTTTCCTGAAAAAACAGAAGTATGGCTTGGATGGGTTTTTAATGGACAGCAATATTTATCACTACTTAAGTGATACTTTAACTACTGCAGATCAATATGATAGTAAGGGCAAATTGATGCTAACGTATTCATATAAATATAATAGCAAAAATCAATTGGTTGAATATGATATGCCATTTCCGTATATGAAAACTAATGGGGCCATAATATTTTCATATCTATACAACACAGAAGGCAAAACCATTAAGACGGTTCAATATAACACGGTGTCAAACAAGATAATAATGATTGATTCAGCAATTTACACCCATGCCCCACAGATGATCGAACATCATAATTATTTTACCCCCAATTCAATGGAGAAAATGTTAATTTATTGTGATGCTTCTCATCGTGTTATAAAAACAGAAACTTATGATCAATCAGGAAGTGTGGTTGATGAGCAGTCGATCACTTATGCCGACATCGATAAAAATGGTAATTGGTTATCAAAGATTATCGAAAAGAAAGGCCACAACAGAATACAGGGGAGTTACTCAAATAAAATAGCTATTAAAAGAGAAATAACATACTACTAAATATTCAGTCTGATTTCTACACCAAAACATTCTCCGTCACCCTTGCAATATCAGCCGAAATCTTGTTAATAAAGCCTAACTGATCGCCAAGCAGGTTATTGTCAGGCACCAGTTCAGGCATCTTGTTGCTCACCTCAACCTTGCTCATTTTTTCGGAACTAAGGTCAACTTTAACATTCCCTAATTTATTACCGACATCATTCAAAATAGCGAGACTCCTCTTGATGGATTTTGTGATCTCGGGCTTGGAACCATGCACAGTCTTACCCATCAACTCAGCAGCCACGGTGGCTACGTAGGAAGTAAGAATATGATTGAGCACCACAAACTTGTGGATCTCCTTAACGTTTTTTTGCTTGCTCTTTGGTTCGGATGTCATGCGCTCAAATGCTGCTGACAGGTTGCCTGATTTTACGAACACATCTTTTCGCGCCAGTTTATACTCGGTAATATCAACCGTGCGCCCTGAAAGGCTATCGGCTATTTTGAGCATATAGTTCATGTTGGCGCATATCACGTCTTTCATGTTCTCGCGTATCAGCTCAAACTCCCACGATGGGAATATGAGGTAACTGGCAATAAAAGCAATAACCGAACCTATAATGGTATCGCTGATACGTTCCTCAACAATATTATTTACGCCTAAAAAGCTGAAAAGTAATAAGATATAAGGCGTCATAAATATCACGCTTACTACGTAATTCAGCCTTAAAAAACTGTAACATCCCAGCATAAAGAACACTAATAAGCCAAATTCAACATCCCTGTTGTGCAATAACAACAATAGGCCAATACCGATGATACCGCCACAAACCGTGCCGATCAAACGCTGATAATTGCGCTGTTTGGAAAGGCTGAAGCCCGGTTTAAGGATCACGATAATGGTAAGCAAGATCCAATAGCTGTGATGCCCCTGTGAGATGGTTTTAGCGAAAATAAATCCTATCAAACACACAAAACTTACCCTTAAAGCGTGTTTGAATGCTGCCGAGCTGAACGATAAGTTATCGATGAAAATATGAAAGGCGTAATCCTGGTGTGTAACGAATTTGGAGTATTCAATCTTGCGCCGGTTCTCAAATAACAACCTTGCCGAATCAGAATGATAATAGTAGTAAATGCTGGCGATCTTCTGGTTCATATCGCGCAGGTTTACCAATATCTTCTTTAACACCAGGTTGCTGGTTTCTTTATCGTCAACAGCTATCTTGTCAATTTTAGCTTTGAGATCTTCCAGCTCAGGCATGAAGTTTACCGGGGCTTTATATTTTGAATTGGAAAGAACGATGAATGCAGCATTATCCACCTCATCGGCCATCTGTTCAATGATCTTGGCTATCTCATCCAATATGCCGGTGTCTTTAAATTTTTCGTGGATGTAGCTGTAATCATAGTGTGTAGCCATGATATTCTCATACATGTCCACCAAATCCACAAACGTGAGCACCAGGATGCGGCTTGCACTGGTTGATTCACGCACCAGCAACCGGCTCTTGAACAGCATTTCGCGCACCAGGTCCTGGCTTTGGTTTACACGGATCTGCTGCAATACCAGTTTGCGGTAATTCTCGTCTATATCGGCCCCTGATTTATAAAAATCAGCTTTAATGCGCAGGAATTTAGCTACCTCTGCAATGCTCTCACCCAGGGTTTGTTGCGCAGCGCGATAGGGGCGGATACCAAAGAATACCAGGCTAAAGATCATGTACCAAACACCACCGGCCAGTATGATGGCGCTTTGGGTAACTATCTGGTCGGGTTTTACAGCCTTGTCCATCATCAGGATCATCACCAGCAAAGCGCCGGTACCTATTGATGCTGCGCGATTACCATAAACTGTGAACATGGAAAATAAAAAGGAGAATATAACTACTTCGGCGCCAAGCGTGTATACATTAAGCCTCGCAAAACCCGTAATAACAGCCGAAATAAATACACACAGGTTACATAAAGCCATAGCATTACGCTTATGCGCCAAAGGCCCTGGTGTGTCAACCGCGCTTATGCACAATGCGCCGAGCGAGAGGCTGATACCTATATCAAACTTACCTAACTCCGCTAAAATAAGGGATGGGAGCAACACGCCAATAGTGATGCGTATGCCGTCGGAAAAATACTGGCTGTAAAAAAAACTTTTTACTTCCCTGATTTGCATTGTGTTGGGTTAAAATTGTTGTGCAAATTTAAAAAATATAACTACAAGGTGCTTTTATAATCAATATATCATTTTAAACTCTCAATGTTTAATAAATGTTCAATAATATACAGATTTCTCAATTTAGATAACTAAATTCACGCCTTTAACAACGACCTCATTTATTGCACCGGAGTTTTAAACGAATTCACACGTCACTACTATGTCCTACGCGTTAAAACTCAGCCAGCGCGAAACAACTTTTAACCAGGAAGTTGTCGCCCGTTTTGAGTTATACAACAGTTTATTTCAAACCCTGCCATTTTACCAGGTAAAAGATACCGGTATTTTATTGCCGTTCTTCAGCTCGCATTGCGAAAAGGGCGCTTTGGAGCAGTTATCGCCGACCGAGATCATTGAATCATTTTTCGAAAAGTATGTGCCGGGTATCGATCACCGCGAGCAGATCAACCGTTTGTTCCGGTTTATCCAGTACATCGAACGGCAGGTGGTTTTGTTTGACGCCATAGAGGATTCATCCTTCAGCAAAATAGGCAGGCCGGATGACTCCGGCTCATTGCAAAGCCTATTACAGCAGGCGGTACTGAGCGACCAGGTACGAAATGACATCAGCAAAAAATTAAAAGAATCGTCGTTGCGATTAGTGCTTACCGCGCATCCTACCCAATTTTATCCGGGTTCGGTACTGGGTATTATGACAGATCTGATCGAATCGCTGAAGATCAACGACATTAATAATATCGACGTTTTACTACAACAATTGGGTAAAACTCCTTTCTTCAATAAAACTTCGCCAACGCCTGTTGATGAGGCAGTTAGCCTGGTTTGGTTTTTGGAGAACATTTTTTATCACGCCATGTCGGGCATCCAGAGTAAATTGGAAGAAGAATTTGATGTTGATCTTGCCGATACGCACCAGATCCTTGAACTGGGCTTTTGGCCGGGCGGCGACAGGGATGGCAATCCGAACGTAACAACAGATACTACCCGTGATGTTGCCAAATTATTAAGGCAAATTATTTTTCGCTGTTATTACCGCGACTTTAGGGTAGTTAAACGCCGAATAACATTTCGCGGCTTCGGTACACTGATCACCGATCTGGAGCAATTGTTTTATGATAACGCATTCAATCCTGTAGATAATGCTGTCGACCTTCAGGGACAGATATTGGATATGCTGCAATCAGTACGCAATACGCTGATCAGCAATCATGATAACCTATTCATTGATGTAGTTGAAGACCTGATCCGTAAAGTAAAACTATTCGGCTGTTACTTTGCTACGCTCGATATACGACAGGATAGCCGCGTGCTGCGTAATGTATTTGACTTTGTAGTGCAGCAGCCCGGTATTTATGTAGGCATTGCCAAAGGTTATGATAAATTAGACGAAGCGGGAAAACTTAAAAGCCTGACGTTTAATGAAGCAGATTTCAAGTGCCCGGACAATGCCGATCCGCTGATAAAAGATACGCTGAACACTATCCGGTTGGTTCAGGACATTCAAAAAGCGAATGGCCAGAAAGCCTGCCAACGATGCATCATCAGCAACTGCCAGCAGGCTTCTGATATTCTACAGCTTATCGACCTGTTTTTATGGAGCGGATGGAAGAAAGATAAATTAACCATCGATTTTATGCCGCTGTTTGAAACAGTGAATGACCTGCAGCATGCGGCAGGAGTGATGGAAAGCCTGTACAAGCATTCTTTCTATAAAGAGCACCTAAAGAACCGAGGCAATAAACAAACGATCATGCTCGGCTTTTCGGATAGCACCAAGGATGGTGGTTACCTGATGGCTAACTGGTCTATTTATAACGCCAAGGTTGAACTAACCGCTATGGCGCGCAAATATGGTATTGAGCTTGCGTTTTTTGATGGCAGGGGTGGCCCACCGGCACGCGGCGGTGGTAAAACGCACCGTTTTTATGCGTCGATGGGCGATGAGATTGCAAATGAGAACATCCAATTAACTATACAGGGGCAAACTATTAGCTCTCAATACGGCTCAATCGAAACCGCGCGTTTCAATATGGAGCAATTGATAAATGCCGGCGTTATTTCGGCGCTTTATCCAAATAAAAACGACCATCTGAGCGACGGCAATAAAAAGTTGATAGCTGATATGGCCAACAATAGCTATGATATGTTCATGAACCTGCGCACACATCCTTTGTTTGTGGAGTATCTTGAAAAGTTCAGCCCTTTAAAACTACTGTCCCGTATCAATATCAGCAGTCGACCAACAAAGAGAAATGCTGATGCCCAGCTTAAACTGGAAGATCTGCGCGCTATTAGCTTTGTTACCTCATGGAGCCAGCTGAAGCAGAATATACCGGGTTTTTATGGTGTGGGCACTTCGCTTAAAAAGATGCAGGAAGCAGGTAAATGGGAAGAAATTAAACAGTTATACCATACTTCCGGTTTCTTTAAAACGATGCTGGACAACTGCATGATGTCTATGTCGAAGTCGAATTTTAATGTTACGGCTTACTTAAAAGAGGACAAGAAGTTCGGAGAATTTTGGAAGGTGATGAAGAACGAGTATGAGCTTACCAAAGCCATGCTGATAGAACTAACAGACAGCAAAGCGCTGATGGACGAATACCCGGTTGAGCGCCGTTCAATAGCTGTACGCGAAAGGATAGTATTGCCATTGGTGATCGTGCAGCATTATGCACTGCAGTGCCTTAACAATAAACAAAGTGATAAGGAACTAACCGAGATATACGACAAGCTGATCATACGCACAGTGTATGGTATTGTGAATGCGGGACGTAATTTGGCGTAGGGGGAACCAGGATTGAACGGATTTAATAGATTTTCAAGATATGAGAATAGCTTGAGAAGAACTGACGTCATTTAAAGAAATACCGTTCCATTGAACGGTTAACGCAGAGATGGCTTCGTTCCTCGCCATGACGCGATAAGGTTAAACTTCCGACTTTCGGACTTTTCCCGCAAAAATATTTTGGCTTGTTGTATAAATTGATTTGTTTTGCAATAATTATTAAGCCACATGGTTTGATGATCGGTATATAGATAACCTTAACAATAAAAAATGAAAAAACTGATCTACCCGGTGTTGGGATTAGCGATTGCCCTTTCGGTGCAATCATGTGATAACTGGAAAGCAAAATATTTAAACGAGAAATCGCTGGTTGATGAGCCTGGCATGGAATTTTTGAAGGGAAGCGTTGAAGGCGGTATGACTGAAATTGCTGCGTCTAAACTTGCTGTAGCTAATTCAACAAACCCGGAGGTAGTTGAGTTTGCCAAAATGATGATCACCGATCACTCAAAGGCCAATCATGCATTGGACTCGATAAAATTCGACCAGTATGTAACCGGCAAAGACACCATAAGCGATGAGCACCAGGTAATTCTCGATAGCCTCGCCACCAAAAAAGGCGCTGATTTTGATAAAGCTTATATTGCTATGATGGTGAAAGATCATGAAGGTGCGGTAGATCTGTTTACTGAAGCAAGCACTGATAAAAACAGCCACATTCATTATTTTGCTGAAAATACATTGCCAACTATAAAAGAACATTTGGAGAAGGCAGAAGAGCTGCAAAAATCTTTAAAATAAGCTATTATTTTAATTAATATAAATAGCGATGGGCGAGGGCTCATCGCTATTTTTTTTGCTTTACGGGCGTGATACTTAAGGGTTTATTTATGATAAAACATAAATATTATTTTATATTTACAAATAATATAAGCCCTTATTATGATTGTAAAATGCCGTAGCCTTATCCTGGCCTGCCTTATCTGCACAGGTTTATTTAGTTGTAACAAACATTCAGAGCATAATACCACGCTGCAAAATGTTGGTGTCGGCGCCCTCAGTGGTAGTTTTTATGTAGATGTAGATGATTCCATTATAATGTGGAATGCGAAAACGGGCGTAAAAGTTTGGGATGTTAAAGATGATTATGGTTACGGCTCTTATTTAAACCCGATGGTATATGATGCCGGCACTGTGTACACAGGTGGATCGGCCGGTATTAAAGGCTATAATGCACAAACCGGCGCCGGAGTTTGGGAGGCCAGTTTCTATGATCCCAGTGTAGGCGATGGATCAGATTACCGTATACCTGCATTTATTAATGATAGCCTGGCATTGGTAACCTCGTCTACAGGCGTATACATTGGCGGCTCGCAATTATATTGCTACAATAAACTGACCGGCAGCAGAAAATGGCAAACACAGATCGATAGCAATATCAATGGCTTTGCTGAATTTAATCCTATCCCGCTTAACGTTAATAATAAACTGGTGGTAGTTGTTAAGGAATGGAGCAGTAATTTCAAAATTTGCTGTTACGACCCTTTAACGGGTAAACAGTTGTGGCAAACTGATTGGAACCCTTACGTTTCGCCACTGCTTAAAACAAGCGCCGGTAACGTATATAGCCTCCAGGCGGCCACAGTGTGGGAATACAGCGGGAACGACGGTTCGATGGTATGGCAAACCACGATGGACGTTACGCCCGGCTCGGAATACACTAACTCGTTTTTTGATGATAAATACGTGTATATAAATCGTATTAATCCCGATAAAACTTATACAATGTTTGTACTGAACAAGTTCACCGGTGTAGTTATCAGCAAAACACCTATACCTTTAGGGCCAAAAGGCCAGGCGCATTTAACCTGCCATTATCAGAATGGTGTGCTGTATGTTTCAGATTATAATAACAACACTTCGGATTATGACGCTACGCTTTACGCTTATACCTTCCCGGGTATGCAGCTTAAATGGTCGTATAATTTTACCTCGGTTTCAACGCCGCCGAACCCGCCGGTTATAACAGATCAATATGTTGTTTTCCCGGGATCACTGGATAAAACCTTAAGCAAAACAAATCCAACCGGCGAAATGATCTTCCTGGATCTTAATGGCAAACTGGTTAACACCGTCAGATTTCCCGGTACAAACACCAGTAAATTTGTGTATGTAGATGATAAGGGAACTGCCTACGCACCCGACTTGTATTGATCAAAACAGTTTCAATTGCGGCTCTTGCTTAGGCCTGGCCCAACCTTTAACGGTACGGCCGCCATATTTCCACGAGTTTTCGCGTTCCTGCTCTATTACCTTTTCAAAGTTGGCATTTGGGATAAAGTCTTTTTCTGCCGCCTGCGCTATATTGGTCAGCCGCTTGATGGCTTCGTTCTTTTCGTTATTGCCTAATTTGGCTTTGTAAACAGCAGTTTGCAATACGCCGATGGTTTCGTCATAAACTTTCGTCGGTACCGGGAATGGATGCCCATCCTTGCCGCCATGTGCAAAAGAAAAGCGGGCAGGGTCTTTAAACCGGCTTGGTGTACCGTGGATCACCTCGCTTACCAATGCCAGCGATTGCAGCGTACGCGGGCCTAATCCCTGTAATAACAACAAGTCTTCAAAATCTTTAGGCTGTTTCTCCTGCGCCAGCCAAAGAATAGCGCCGAGGCGTTTCAAATCTAAATCCTCAGCCCGTACATCATGATGGGACGGAAGAACCAGTTTGCTGATCTCCTTCAGCATATATTCAGGCTTTTCGGAAGCGATCTGCATAACGCCATTTCGGGAGCTATCCGCCTGTTTATCGGTCATGTTCAGGATGTAGCCGGTATTTTTACCATAAATGGAAGTATGCGGATCATTAACAAACGAGGTCAACGATTCTGAGTGCCAGTGATAACGCCGCGCTGTGCCGGTGGCATCGCTCATGCCTTGCTGTATCACCGTCCATTTGCCGGTATCGCTCACGATAAAACTGTGCAGGTATAATTGAAAGCCATCCTGGATAGCCGTATTATCCACTTTGGCCGCCAACTTGCTGCATCTTACCAGGTAATTGCCGTCAAGACCGGTACGCTCGCCAATGCGCAGTAATTCTTCCGGCGTTTTACGCGAATGATTACCCTTGCCCCCGCAGATATAGATCCCCAACTCTTTACTATGCGGATTTACCGAGCGTTTTAACGCCCCTAAAACAGATGTAGTAATGCCTGATGAATGCCAGTCCATACCCATTACGGCACCCATACTTTGAAACCAGAACGGATCGCTCAGGCGACGAAGCAAGTCATCCTTACCATAATCAACCAGGATGTTCTCCACAATGGCAAGCCCTAGCTTTGCCATGCGCTCGGCAAGCCAAACGGGAACAAAACCACCATGCAACGGCAGATCGGCACTTCCGGAACGCTTCATGCTAACAAATTTAGCAAAAAATATCGACAAAAAAAGAGCGACACAAAATTTGCATCGCTCAGTATTTTTTATGGATAGAAAAATTATTTAGCCTCGTGTATTAATTATTATGCGTGCTGTTTTTATTGATCCTGTCAAAAGTGGTACTCAATATACCAACGCCGATATAAATAAGCGGCGAGATCAAAAACTCGAACAGGGTATTTGCAACATTGCGCATCTGGAAGGAGAGCTCGCCAAATATCCAATCGTAAGCACCCAACAACAATAGCAAAGCAATGATCACGATATGAACGAGATGCCATATGAACATCATCCATTCGGCTGTATATTTTCTCAATGCAAATGTTCCGGTAAGATAAATGGTAAGGATGGCTGCAAATTTACCTATGTGGCGCACTTTACGCGGGATATCCTGGTAATAGCCAACATCAACCAGGTATAGGTTATATAGCGAGTAGATCACCACTATCACTATAAACCCTATCCAATAGATCTGCCTATTGCTCAGTTTGCGCATGTGCGAGATTAAGCTTTTTTGAGAAGATGAGCCACAATGCGATGATGAGGCCGTAAACTATGAAGGTAAGCACATAATGGTGTGCGAAATCGGTATACTTTGGGTAGTAGATTTTGATATAGGCCACGCCGGCACAGCGGATCACATTCGCTACATAAATCAGTATTGCGCCAATAATACTGAATATCCATTTGCGCTTATGGGCAGCAGGCATACAAACGATAAATCCAATATAAAGTACCATGAGCTCGAGCCCGTTACAGCTATCCTCAATGGATACGATATTATTACCCCGATAGTAAACGTTTTCGAGCGGTGCAGGGGCCGGGCCGTTATCGGTAGGGACATTGCCAATTTCGCTTTTATCAATAAAATCGTGCGAGTGTGTACCGGTATTTAAAATCCATATTGTGCCCATTGCTACAGAATAGCTAAGGGGCTTATCCAATACACGCGTAGGCAGCAAAACAATAAGATAAAGTAATTTCCAGATCACAAGAATGGCAACAGCACGCAAAACAAATTGCCTCACTGCAACCGGCACTTGATTCCATCGACTTAAATAAATATTTTTCTGCAAGGTTTACTTATACGATAGCAAAAGTAATAATATACACAAACTTAAACTAAAGGATACCATAAAAAAAGGAGCCCCATCACAAGCTCCTTTTTCATTTTTACTAAACCTTATAATTTGCCTTTCAGCAGGAGTAAGTACGTATTGATAATTTATGATGCCATTACTGGCTTTAACGATTTGAATTTTTTAATGGTAACAATACCAATTACCATACCTGCGATAAACAGGAATACAATACCATTATTTATTGGCAAATTGGTGCTTGAGGTAGCAGGCGCATTATCAGAGGTCTTGCCACCATTGTTAGCAGGGCCGTTATTATGATTGTTGTTACTGTAGTTATCGTTGTTGGAAGTATTATTTCCCGGGCCGACTGAATAGTCCTGGTCATGTGCCCAGTTTTCGGCTTTTGCTGTAGAAACATTAAATAAAGCTACTGCAATTAAAATGATCGTAAATAAATAAAGCTTCTTTTTCATCTCTTGTTTATTACAATTCGTTATGCAACTATTATACCCAATGTATTTTATATCAGGTTTGTTACAAACATTGCCTGTTTTTAGCTGTATACAGCGATTTTAGGTAATGCTGGGAAGACTGAAGGTAAAGAACATGTTTCATCTGTGGTTATAATTCCCCAATTTGTGGAATCCTGTATAGGCTTTATGCGTTTCTCTGAAATTTCGTATTTGTTAAATGCATTTTAGCTTCGCATTATTCATGCGAAGGCCCCTTTAATTCATCAATTGCAACCGGCGGCTGTAACACATCATGATCCTTTTCAATAACCATAGTTTTAAGTACGCTGAAACTTGCCGTTTGCCTTATATCACGTGATGACGCACCTGCTTTTAGTAAATACTTGCCGGAATCAGTTATCCATTCAGATTTATCTGTATGATAGGAAGCCAGGTCGGCCGTGTTAATGGTGAAGGTAAGTGTTTGCGTTTCGCCCGGTTGCAAGAGCCTGGTTTTGCCAAATGCTTTCAATTCCTGTAAAGGTTTGTCGATGGATTTATCAGGAGCAGTAACATATACCTGCACTACTTCTTTGCCTGCCACAGTTCCGGTGTTTTTTACAGTTACGGTAGCAGTAAGCGTTTTATTTAATACAGGCGAGCTTAATTTAAGGCCGCTAATACTAAAGTTGCTGTACGATAAGCCATAACCAAACTCGTACATCGGTTTTATTTTAAAACTATCGTAATAACGATAGCCCACATAAATACCTTCCTGGTAAGTAACCTCTTTAGGATTGCCGGCCGGGGTACCGGGGAAGTTTTTGGCAGATGGTACATCTTCATAATGCGAGGGGAAGGTTGTTGCCAGTTTGCCTGACGGATCTATCTTGCCGCTTAATACATCGGTAATTGCGTTACCGGCTTCTTCGCCGGGCTGCCATGCCAAAAGGATGGCATCTGCATTATCCTGCCAGTCGTTCATGTCGATAACACCGCCGATATTGAGCACTATCACTACTTTTTTACCTTTGGCATGGAAATCATCGGCTATTTGTTTGATCTCCTGTTTTTCAGAAGGAAGCAAATTGTAATTGGTCTCGAGGTTACGGTCCGAGCCTTCACCCGCATTGCGGCCTATGGTAATGAGGGCCATATCACAATCTGCAGCTTTCTGCGCAATAACATCGCTGCCGGCAATCATTTCCGGAATTGGCGCCGGCCAATGTCCTTTTGGCGTAGCCGCTTTTATTTTGGCTGCGGTGTCTTTTACAAATTTTGTGTAAGTGTTTTGCAGATCGGCATCGGGCGAATAACCTGCATTTGCTAAGCCTTGTGCTATAGAAATTACATAAGCCTTATTCACATCGCCGCTGCCTGTACCGCCGGCTATGGTAAAGTAGGATGCATTTCCAAAAGCAGCAATCTTTTTCACAGATGCATTAATTGGTAAGGTCTTTTGTTCATTCTTTAATAATATCATTCCTTCGGTTGCTGCTTTGCGCGATACTTCGGCATGCGCTTTCAGGTCGGGCTTGTTAGAGTAGGCATATTTTTTGAACGATGGCGATTTGAGGATGATGTTAAGGATGCGTTCTACATTCAAATCCAATTGCTTCATGCTGATGGAATCGTGTTTTACGGCCGAAATGATTGCCTGTGTTTGGTCGGGCCTGCCGGGCTCAATAAGGTCATTGCCCGCATTCATTTCCGCTGTCCAGTCGTGGCCGCCTCCCCAGTCGGTCATTACAAATCCTTTAAAACCCCATTCGTCGCGCAGGATGGTAGTGATCAGGTCGCGGCGTTCGGCAGTATAGGTGCCGTTTACCTTATTATATGACGACATTACCGTCCATGGTTGTGACGCAGCAATAGCAATCCGAAAGTTTTTCAGGTAAAGCTCGCGCAAGGCACGTTCGCTGATAAATTCGTTGATGCCCGTACGGTTGCTCTCCTGGTTATTGGCTGCAAAGTGCTTTATGGAAGTACCAACGCCATTTGATTGAATGCCATTAATGAATGCCCCGGCCATTGTGCCCGCTACTAAAGGATCTTCCGAATAATACTCGAAATTACGCCCGTTGAGCGGGTTGCGATGGATATTTACACCCGGCGCCAACAAAATGTCGATACCATATTCCTTTACCTCGTTACCAAACGCCTGGCCCACGGTTTCAACAACAGAAGGATCCCAGGTTGAGGCCAGTAAAGTACCAACCGGGAACGCCGTTGCATAATAGGTATGCGTACTATCGCCACGACGGATAGGCTGAATGCGAACGCCTGCAGGGCCGTCACTCAAAACCATAGACGGTATTCCTAAACGGGGTATAGGCGCAGTATTGCCCGCAGCACCCGGAACTTTTACCTCGGTTTGGCCGATCATTGCACCACCCGGCATATTGCCTTGTGTGCGGCGGTGACTAAGGCCGACCACCAGCGTGGCTTTTTCCTCAAGCGTCATGGCGGCAACCACTTTTTTTATAGGGTCACGGCCGAGTTGCGGCGTAGTATCGGTTTTGGATTGTGCGGATGCGGAAAATGCAGCCGAAAGCAGCAATACTGCGGCCAGCAGATTATGTTTAGCGTTCATGTATGGTGGATATGCAGGTGTAATTTATGAACGCTAAATGTAAGGTTTATATAAAAATTGTTACAACCATAATTGTAACAATTGTTATGCAAAAGTTTAGCATTCAGGCGCGCTGTAATGGTTGATCACATCATCGGGGATCATCACGCCCTTACCTGTTTTCAAATCTATCATCACAAACTCAAACCAGCCATCGCAGCAGGTTTTATTGGTGGCCCTGCTGGTTATCTCGAAATTTACCCGGCATTTTTTCTCGTCGATGGTTTCAATCCCGGTTTTTACAACGAAATATTCACTCATTTTTAGCGCCCGCTTATAGTCCATATAAACGGTGCGTACCAACCATCCAAAACCGCGGTCTAAAAATTTATCCATCCCCAAACCATAACAGCGTTCCATTTGGTCGTAACGTGCGGCAAGTACGTAGTCGAAATACCTGCTATTGTGCACGTGGTTGAACATGTCGATATCATCAGGGCGCACACGGAGCTCGGTTTTGTAAGTAGGGTATTCCATTTATTTAACTGTGATAGTGGATGCTGTTATAATTTGTTAATTTGTTGCACGCAGTTTTTACAAAAGTATACTTAATAATATAAACAGCCGTTTTTTGTTTTTAATACCTTACAACTTAGATCTTATGAGAAAAATAACCCTTTTGCTGTTTGTTACAGTCATATTCAGCTGTAACAGCGGATTTACCCAAATACATTTTAATGGTGACCTGGAGAAGATCGATCCGTTAACTCATATGCCTGTTGGTTGGAATTATGGAAGGGGCGCTGCCAGCGCTTATGATTTTAAGCTGGATAGTGTAGTAACGCAACAGGGTAAATATTCAGTTTCAATTACAAGGAAGAACGATAGTGCAGGATTTGCCAGTATCATGTTTTATACACCGACGCGCTTTAAAGGCAAGGAAATAGAATTACGTGGTTATTTAAAAACGGAAGATGTAAGTAAAGGTTTCGCCGGGTTGTGGATGAGGATAGACGGCACATCGGCCTTTAATAATATGCAGGGCCAAAACCTGCACGGTACAAACGACTGGAAGGAATACAGTATAAAATTACCTTATGATAGTGAGCATGCCATAAATGTAAATGCAGGCGTGTTATTGGTAGGCCCGGGCAAAATATGGCTTGACAATTTGCAGCTGCTGATAGACGGAAAGCCTATAGACATCGCATCCACAGTTCCTATAATATTAACTAAGGCCGAACAGGATACTGCCTTTAGCAAAGCTTCGCCCGTAAAAAGCATTGTTTTAAACGATCAGCAACTAACTAACCTTCGCTTATTATGCCAGGTATGGGGCTTTATAAAATACCATCACCCCGAAGTTGCAAAGGGTAATTTTAATATGGATGCCGAATTGTTTAGGGTAATGCCTGCTGTATTGAAAGCTACGAATAATACCGAATTAAGCGCAGCGCTTGAACATTGGGTAGATAAATTTGGCGTACCTGCTGCCTGCAGCAACTGCAAACTGCCAAAAGATGATATTGCCGCAACGCCTGATTACGGCCAGCTGTTCACGCGCCAGGTATTAAGCCCGTCACTTACAGGTAAGCTGAAATATATTTTGGATAATGATAATATCAGCAAAAGCTATTATATCGATATGGCACAAGGCGTGGGTAACCCGATCTTTCAGCATGAGCTCGCTTACTCTAAAATGATCTATCCGGATGCTGGCTACAGGCTGCTGTGCCTGTTCAGGTATTGGAATATGATACAGTATTTTTATCCTTACAAACACCTGATAGGCGAGGACTGGAATACCATACTCCCCAAATACATCCCCAAATTTGTTGACGATGCCAATGCCCAGGCCTATACCTTGACCACGCTCGAAATGATCAGCAACATACACGACACACATGCCAATATCTGGAGTATGATACCTGAATTGGAACGCTATCGTGGTATTTACGCGCCGCCGGTACAGGCAAAATTTATAGAAGACAAACTGGTGGTGACAGGCTATTATGCTGATACGCTTGGCATTAAGGATAAACTAAAAGTAGGGGATGTTATACTTTCAATAAACGGGCAACCTGTGGACGCACTGGTTAAAAAATATCTTCCTGTTACCGCGGCATCAAATTACTCTACTCAATTGCGCGATATGCCGCATATGTATTTGCTGCGCGGCGATAGCCGGACTTTTAAATTATCCATCGATCATTTAGGCGAAAAGAAAGATGTAGAAGTGGAAGGTATCAGCAATTCAGCTATTAACTACGGACTCGATTTTAACCCTGCGCCAAAATCGCCGGGCTATTACCTGATCGATGACGGGAAGATCGGCTACCTGTTTCCCGGCAGGTACCACAACAGCGATCTGCCTGCAATTAAAGAACTGTTTAAAAACACAAGAGGCATTATTGTAGATATGCGCTGTTATCCTAGCGAATTTATGCCATTCACTTTCGTCCCTTATATAAAAACCGGCGATGCCCCTTTTGTGAAATTTACCACCGGCAGTATTAACCACCCGGGCTATTTTACCACAACGCCATTATTAAAGGATAATGGCGAAGGCACTTATAAAGGCAAAGTAATAGTGATAGTGAACCCCATAACCCAAAGCCAGGCGGAATATACCACTATGGCGTTCCAGAGTTCGCCAAATGTTACGGTGATCGGCGGTACTACCGCTGGTGCGGATGGTAATGTATCGCAAATTGTACTGCCGGGTAATATCAATACGTTGATATCCGGGATTGATGTGTTGTACCCCGATGGTACTGAAACACAGCGTAAAGGTGTAAAAGTAAATATTGAGGTAAAACCGACAATACGAGGGGTACGGGATGGCAAGGATGAGCAGCTGGATAAAGCAAGGGAAATGATTTTGGGGAGTAAGATTGAATAATATTAGATCATAGTATGCCGCTGCATTTCTATCAACCATGATCCATCAACTATTATCTATTCACCCCTTGCACATTCCACAAATTAGCATTACCTTTGCACCCACAATTAACAAGAATTATTAACGCTTTAGTATTATTCACAGAATGTATTTAAGTAAAGAATGGAAATCAGAGATTTTCGAAACACATGGTAAAGGTGCCACCGATACCGGCTCTCCGGAAGCACAGGTAGCTTTATTTACCAATCGTATCGCTCACTTAACCGGGCACTTAAAGAAAAACAAACACGATTTTTCAACCCAGTTGTCGCTTCAAAAATTAGTAGGTAAACGCCGCGGATTGCTGGCCTACCTCTATAAAAAAGACATCAACAGGTACCGTGCCATTATAAAGGCCTTACAGCTAAGGGATATCATTAAGTAATTCCCTGGTGAAATTTTTAAAAAGCCGTCTCAACTATTAGGGGATGGCTTTTTTACTTTTGGAAACAATTTTTTTCACACATATAAAATCCGGTGCGACCCAAAGATGAAAGCGCACCACAACACAAACAAGATGAATGTAATTAAAAAAGTAATCGATTTAGGTGACGGCCGCACCATTGAGATCGAAACTGGTAAACTGGCCAAACAAGCTGATGGATCGGTAGTAATAAAAATGGGTGATACCATGTTATTGGCTACTGTAGTATCAAGCAAAGAAGCTAAAGAGGGCGTTGATTTTTTACCGCTTTCTGTTGATTACCAGGAAAAATACGCTGCAACAGGCCGTATCCCGGGTGGTTTTTTACGCCGCGAGGCACGTCTGTCAGACTACGAGGTATTGATCTCGCGTTTGGTCGACCGCGCATTGCGCCCAATGTTCCCTGAAGATTATCATGCTGATACACAGGTTATGATAACTTTAATATCAGCCGACAAAGACATCATGCCTGATTGCTTAGCAGGTTTAGCTGCATCGGCAGCATTATCTGTTTCTGATATTCCATTTAATGGCCCTATATCAGAAGTTCGCGTAGCTAAAGTTGATGGTAAGTTAGTGATCAACCCTACTTTAAGCCAGTTAGCCAATTCAACTTTAGAATTTATAGTTGCAGGCAGCGAGCACGACATTAACATGGTTGAAGGTGAAAGTGCCGAGATACAGGAAGCTGAACTTGTTGAAGCTATAAAATTTGCACACGAGGCTATTAAAGTACAATGCTTTATACAAAAACAGCTAACTGCTGAAGTTGGTAAAACCGAGAAACGTGTTTACAGTCACGAGCATAGCAATGATGAGCTGGAGAAAGCTATTTATGCTGCTACTTATGATAAAGTTTACGCTATAGCTGCCGAAGCTTCTGCTAAAGAAGAACGTAGCGCTAAATTTAAGGCTGTGCGTGACGAATACATCGAAACTTTAGGCGAGATAGATGATGTTACCAAATTTCTGGCTAAAAAATACTATCACGATGTGGAGTATGATGCCATCCGTAATTTAGTATTAGACGAAGGTAAACGCCTTGATGGCCGTACCACTACGCAGATCCGCCCGATATGGAGCGAAGTAGGTTATTTACCTGCTGCTCACGGTTCGGCAATATTTACACGTGGCGAAACACAATCATTAACCACCGTTACCTTAGGCGCTAAGGATGATGAGCAGATGATTGACGGAGCGTTTATCAATGGTTACCAAAAATTCCTTTTACACTACAACTTCCCTGGTTTCTCAACCGGCGAGGTTCGCCCTAACAGGGGTGCCGGCCGTCGTGAGATCGGTCACGGTAACCTGGCTATGCGTTCATTGAAACGCGTATTGCCATCAGAAGATGAGAATCCATATGTTATCCGTGTGGTTTCTGATATCCTGGAATCAAATGGTTCATCATCAATGGCAACTGTTTGCGCCGGTACTTTGGCGCTGATGGATGCCGGCGTGAAGATCAGCAACCCGGTATCAGGTATTGCAATGGGATTGATCACCAACGAAATGGGTACTAAATATGCCATTCTTTCGGATATATTAGGCGACGAAGACCACTTAGGTGATATGGACTTTAAAGTGACAGGTACTAAAAACGGTATTGTTGCTGTACAAATGGACTTGAAAATAAATGGCTTATCGTATGAGGTATTAACCAATGCGTTAAACCAGGCTAAAGAAGGCCGTTTACATATCCTTGGCGAGATGGCTAAAACTATCTCAGGGCCGCGTGAGGATTACAAACCACATGCTCCACGCATTATCACCCTTAAAATCGATAAAGAATTTATCGGTGCGGTTATCGGGCCCGGTGGCAAGATCATTCAGGAAATGCAACGCGAAACAGGTGCAACCATCAACATCGAAGAAGTTGGCAACCAGGGCGTAGTACAGATATTTGCCGATAACAAAGAAGCTATCGACAAAGCTGTTTCACGTATCCGTGCTATCGCTGCAAGGCCTGAAGTAGGCGAGGTCTACGAAGGTAAAGTGAAATCGATCATGCCGTTTGGTGCATTTATCGAGATCATGCCGGGTAAAGATGGCTTGTTGCACATTTCAGAGATCGACCACAAACGATTCGAATCAATGGATGGTATCTTCCAGATCGGCGACGAAGTGCGTGTGAAATTGCTGGATATCGACAAGCAAGGCAAGTTTAAACTTTCACGCAAGGCATTATTGCCAAGGCCTGAAAAAACTGACGCGCCACAGTAATAAGAATTTCTATAAGAAATATTTTTAAGCCCTCCTTGTGAGGGCTTTTCTTTTTTTTCATATTTTTTTCATAATTTTAAAACAAAAACCAAATGTTGCTATTTCTATCTACAGAATAGTTGCATACATGCCGAATCCGCTATTGAAAACAATGTCTACAAATGGAGATCCCTTGGATTTCCTCGATGATAGTCCGCAGGGGATAGGTGGTAATCCGCAAACCGACCTCATTCGCAAGCTATTATACGAGATCATGAGGGTTAAGGAATTAATAAAATACTACGACTCTATCCCCAATGGAGGCGGTAAACTCGGCTCCTCTATCCTCAGCGAGCTGGTATCAGAAGCATATTCATCATTAGTTAATTATGATACTGTGTTGATGAAGAAATACTACGATTTATTGCAGAATTGCGATTAGGGTATTTTTGAGTCCGGAAATATTTAAACAACGACGTCATGGCGAGGAACGAAGCCACCTCTGCGTTATCCATTCAACTAAACGATATTATCTTAAGTAACGTCATTTAATAAAATTTTACTACGTTGATTTGCATGTGCAGAGATGGCTTCGTTCCTCGCCATGACGGTCATGAAGCTACCTTAACATTTCTTACACAATACTTAACAATAATCCCGCTGATTTTTTATTGTTTAGTGTTATCAATTAAACACTTATGAATAGCCGCCGTCAATTTCTGCAAAAACTGGGTATATCAGCTTTAGCATTACAATTTGCTCCAAAGGTATGGGCATCTCCAGCCGCCAAAAACATAAAAGTAAGCGATGGCAAAGTATTGCGTGTAGCCATAATGGGTCTCGGCAGTTATGGCACACGTGTAGCTGAAGCCATGCAAAGCTGTACCCGCGCTAAATTGGTCGGTTTGATTAGCGGCACACCTTCGAAGATCAAAGCCTGGCAAAGCAAATACGGTATCGCCGATAAAAATTGCTATAACTACGAAAACTTCGACCAGATAAAAAATAACCCGGATATAGACGCGGTATATGTAATCACCCCAAATGCGCTACATCATGATGAAGTGATCCGTGTGGCAAAAGCCGGTAAGCATGTGATCTGTGAAAAGCCGATGGCTATAAACCCGCAGGAAGCGCAGGAAATGATAGACGCCTGCAATAAAGCCGGTGTGAAGCTGCTGGTTGGCTACCGCATGCATTTTGAGCCGCATACGCTGGAAGTGATCAGGATGCGCAAAGCCGGAGAACTGGGTAAGATCAGGTTTTTCCAGGGATTGAGCGGTTTTACCATGGGCGGCGATCCTAACCAATGGCGGCTAAATAAGGCGCTTTCGGGTGGCGGGTCGATGATGGATATCGGTATCTATTCAGTGAATGGCTCGAGATATATGGTGGGAGAAGATCCTACCTGGGTCACCGCGCAGGAAACCAAAACCGATACGGTAAAATTCAAAGAAGGTATAGACGAGACCATCCAGTTCCAGATGGGATTCCCGAGCGGCGTGGTGGCCTCGTGCCTGTCCACCTACAATATGAACAGCCTCGACCGTTTTTTCCTCGATGGCGAAAAAGGCTATGCTGAAATGTATCCCGCAACAAACTACGGCCCTATACAAGGCCGCACTAATAAAGGCGAGCTTAATCAACCCATAACCATCCACCAGGCAGTGCAGATGGACGAAATGGCCGCGATCATCTTCGATGGCAAACAGCCTGAAGTACCCGTAGATGGCTACGAGGCTTTAAAAGATCTAAAGATAGTTGCTGCGATATATGAAGCGGCGAGAACAGGGAAGAAGGTGGAGATTGCAATATAGTCCGAAAGACCGAAAGCACAATCAACCATTAACTTACGAAGTTTTTAAAACTTCGTAAGTTTGGCGTATCAAATAGATGGTCGAATCTCCGTGTTAAAAACTTACGAAATTTTTAAAATTTCGTAAGTTAATATCAGTATGAAAAGCTTGGTAAGATATAATTACAGGCATTTACTTTTTTTTAGATCACGGAAATCTTTTAATCCGTTTAATCCTGGTTGAGAACTTTTTCTTGCACCCAACGCAACTAATATCCTATATTTGACGGCATGAGCCACCTAGTAGCACCATCCATATTAGCTGCCGATTTTGCCAATTTGCAGCGGGATGTTGAGATGCTGAACAAAAGCGAAGCAGACTGGCTGCATGTGGACATTATGGATGGCATGTTCGTGCCAAACCTATCTTTCGGCCTGCCGGTAGTAAAAGCCATCAAGAAGCACGCGCTGAAGCCGCTTGACGTTCACCTGATGATCGTCGATCCGGATCGTTACCTGAAAGATTTTCGTGACGCAGGCGCAGACAGGATAACGGTACATTACGAAGTATGCCCGAATCTCCATCGTACTATCCAGGTAATAAAAGAGCTGGGTTGCAAAGCTTGCGTGGCCATTAATCCGCATACGCCTGTGCTGGTGTTGGAAGATATTATCGCCGACCTGGATATGGTGTTGATCATGTCGGTAAATCCGGGCTTTGGCGGCCAAAAGTTCATCCAGAATACTTACAAGAAATTCAACGACCTCAATAAACTCAGATCTCAATACAACCCTCAGCTGCTTGCAGAAGTTGATGGTGGTGTGGACATTGGTAACGCAGCAAAACTTTACGCTGCCGGCGCTAATGTTCTGGTAGCAGGAAACGCCGTTTTCTCAGCGCCCGATCCTACACAATATATTACTGAGTTGAAGCACGCGGTAACGGTCTCGCAGGCCTGATCACAATTAATCATTTTAGCTGGCTGTAATTAGCAGGGCAAAATTGTCCTATGTTAATTAATTGCACATTAATTGAAAAAAAAGCAAATAAAATCTATATAATTTATCAAATTAACTAACTTCGGCGCATCTAAATATGAAGTTGTTAACGAGATATTTAGCTATAAATCACAAATAAAATGAAACATAATTTTGGTGCCGGACCAGGCATTTTACCTCACGAGGTTTTCAAACAGGCAGCAGCCGGTGTGTTAGATTTTAACGGGACAGGTTTATCTATCCTCGAGATCTCGCACCGTTCGCCGGAGTTTGAAGGTGTGCTGGACGAGGCTGTGAAATTGGTAAAGGAACTGCTCGAAGTTCCGGAAGGTTACTCTGTATTGTTTTTACAAGGCGGCGCAAGCATGCAGTTTGCCATGGTGCCTTATAACCTGCTGCCGGATGGTGGTAAAGCTGCATACCTTGAGTCGGGTGTGTGGGCTAACAAGGCTTTAAAAGAAGCGAAATATTTTGGCGAGGTTGAAATTGCCGCTACTTCAAAAGAAAGCAATTTTACTTACATCCCTAAGGATTTTACTATCCCTGCGGATGCGGCCTATTTCCATATCACATCAAATAATACCATTTACGGTACGCAACTGCAGAAGTTTTTCCCGTCGCCGATACCGGTTGTTGCAGATATGTCGTCAGATATTTTCAGCCGCAAGATCAATGTTGCCGATTTTGGTTTGATCTATGCCGGTGCGCAAAAAAATATGGGCCCTGCGGGCGCTACATTGGTGATTGTTAAGGATGAGATATTGGGCAAATCAGGTCGCAAAATACCTGCTATGCTCAACTACCAAACGCAGATAGAAGGTGGTTCAATGTATAATACCCCGCCCGTATTCGCTATTTATGTGTGCATGCTTACGCTTAACTGGCTGAAATCAAAAGGCGGCGTTGCTGAGATAGAAAAAGAAAACGATGCCAAGGCGAGGGTTCTTTACGAAGAAATTGAACGCAACCCGATATTCAAACCTGTTGCTGCAACGGAAGACCGCTCAAAAATGAATGTTTGCTTCGTGGTAAACAATCCTGAGCATGAAAAACCATTCCTGAAATTGGCCGAAGAAAAAGGCATAGTTGGCATAAAAGGCCACAGGAGCGTAGGCGGTTTCAGGGCATCTATTTACAACGCATTGCCTATAACCAGCGTTTACGTACTGATTGATGCAATGCAGGAATTTGCGGAGAAAAATAAATAAGTTTTAGAGATTAGAGACTGGAGATCAGAGATTAGGTAAGACCCAATCCTGAAGCTACTAATCTCTAATCTCCAGTCTCTAATCTCTTTTATAAAAATGAAAATATTAGCTAACGACGGTATCGACCCTATAGGCAAAAAAATGCTTGAAGATGCCGGTTTTATTGTAGATACAACCAATATACCGCAGGATGAATTACCTGTGAAATTGCAGGCTTACGATGCCATTACCGTGCGCAGCGCAACTAAAGTGCGTAAAGCTTTGATCGACGCTTGTCCTAATCTTAAGCTGGTAGGTCGCGGCGGCGTGGGTGTGGATAACATCGACGTGGATTATGCCAAAGAAAAAGGATTAGCTGTTTATAATACACCTGCTTCATCCTCATTATCAGTTGCCGAACTGGTTTTCGCGCAGTTATTCGGCTGTGTTCGTTTCCTGCCTGACAGTAACCGTAAAATGCCGGTTGAGGGCAACGCCAGGTTTAACGACCTGAAAAAAGCTTATGCCAAAGGTGTTGAGCTGCGTGGCAAGACTTTAGGTATCGTTGGTTTTGGCCGTATCGGCCGCGAGGTGGCTAAGATCGCTATAGGTGTGGGTATGGATGTGCTGGCCTATGACCTGAATCCATTTAATCCTGAACTGGAGCTTACTTTAGGCGGTGGCATTAAAGTAAAAGCAACTGTTAAATCGGCTTCGCTGGAAGAGATCATCAAAACTGCTGATTTCATTACCCTGCATACGCCATTTGTTGACAAAGCGCTGATCGGCGCCGAGGAACTGGCGCAGATGAAAAAAGGCGTTGGCCTGGTAAACATCTCACGCGGTGGTTTAATAGACGAACTGGCTTTAGTAGATGCATTAAACAGCGGACAGGTATCCTTTGCGGCATTGGACGTATTTGATAATGAGCCAACACCTCGTGAAGAGATTCTTACACATCCCAAAATATCGCTAACGCCGCACATCGGCGCTGCTACGAACGAAGCGCAGGAGCGGATAGGGGTTGAGCTGGCAAGTTTGATCATCGATCACTTTAAGGCGAACTGATTTTACGTCAGCTTTAGTGGAAATATAGAATGCTTCTCTGCGTAAACGGAGAAGCATTTTTTTGTAGGGTCTTCACAATCAATTGCTACAATATATATGTCACACCCTTTTCGGGTATCACCACATGATAACCTTCAAACTCCAGGTCATTGGCAAATGCCTGCATGCTTTCCGCCTCACCATGTACCAGGAACACTTTTTTAAGCTTTGACTGATCCTGGTTCCTGACGATTCCCATCAGATCGTCATGATCGCCGTGGGCGCTAAGCACGTCGGTTTGTTTAATAGTGGCGTACACGGAAAGATCGCGGTCTTTTATATGTACGATAGGGTCGCCGCGTAACAAACGGTGTCCCAGTGTCCCTTTTGCACAATAGCCGATGAACAGGATGGTGCAGTAGTAATTTTGGATGTTATAAAAAAGGTGATCCTGGATACGGCCGCCTTCCAGCATGCCCGCTGATGATATGATAATACACGGCTCCCAATAATTGGAAACCTGCCGGCTGTCCTTCAATGTCTCTACATAGGTGAGGTTATCAAACTCGAATTCATCACCCTGGCGGCGATAAAACTCCTGCGCTTCCTCGTTTACCATGTTATGGTATTTACGAAAGATCTCAGTCGCCATACTGGCCATTGGGCTATCCACAAAAACCTTTACAGGGGGTAGCAACTTGCTGGTGAATATCTTATTCAAAGCGAAAACCAGCGACTGCGTACGGCCGATGCTAAATGCCGGAATGATCAACCGGCCCTGTTCTTTAATACAGCATTTTTCTATCACTTCAACCAGCGTTTCCTCTACAGATTTGCCCCGGGTATGATTTCTGCCGCCATAGGTAGATTCCGTTACCAGGAAATCGACCTGCGGCAATGGTTCCGGATCATTTAAAACAGGATAATTTTTACGGCCGATATCGCCGGTAAAGGCAATAGATTTTTGAACGCCGTTCTCATTTATTTTGAATACTGCAGCCGCTGCACCTAATAAGTGGCCAACAGGCACAAATGTCAATTCAATATCGCCGTTAATGCGGAAAGGTTTATTAAATCCGATAGTTACAAAACGCTCAACCGTATCCATCACATGCTTGTGAAGGTATAAGGGTTGGTTACTGCCGCTACCGTATTTATTTTTGCTGTGTTTGTTGCGCTTTTGAGTCTTGTTCATAAAGATGCTCACCGAGTCGAGCATCAACAGTTCAGAAAGATCGGCAGTAGGTGGGGTACAAAGGATCTGTCCGTCAAAACCCATACGGATAAGCGTGGGCAGATTACCGGAATGATCGATATGCGCGTGTGTTAGCACCACCACATCTATATCGGTAGGGTCAAAAGGAAAATTCTCGTTTGATTGTATGCTGCGTTCCTTCTCATAATCCAACCCGCAGTCTATCAGTATTTTGTATTGGTCAACCTCAAGCAAATGCATACTCCCGGTTACCTGACGGGCCGCCCCGTGTATAGTCAATTTCATCTTAATCAGAAGCCCCCCGGCCCCCTGAAGGGGGAGTAATTAAATTTGTTCGCAGTTCAAGGCGCCGATGAACTGTTTAAGTTTCCCCTTTAGGGGGGTTAGGGGGCTACTTATTCTTTTTAACAAATATCCTCCTCAGCAGGAAGAGTATTACTACAATTAATCCAACAATGATAATCATTGCCGTTTGCGCCTTCTTTTGGCGTTCCTGTTCGGCTATCTCGGCGTCATGTTGCAGCTTTTGGTTTTGCATGCGCAGTTTATTGATCTCGCCCATAAAACCAATATTGCTGCTGTCGGCCTGTGTGGAGCGTACCTCAACCTGTTTTTGCTGAAAGGTACGGTAATCTAAAAGCACCTTTAATTGCTGTAAGATATCATCATCAGTCTTTACAATATTCATCAAAATATCATTCGAGTTGCGGATATCTTTTTTGGTTTGCAGGCCAAAAATGCCGGTGTGCATGTTAAGGCTCTGGTCGTACTCGCCAAATTTTTGCCGGCGCATGTCCAGCATGCCGTTTATCTTTTTGCGCTGTAATTGATAGGCAAGCGAATCGGTGTTTGCCTGTGCGAAAACATTTATAGTGCAAAGTATAAATAAAGCAAGTAGTAATCTCTTTTTCATGTTGTTATCCTTCAAAATCAAGCATCACGCTGTCGCCTATATTCAGGCCAAGCAGTCCGCTTGCGTTACCTTTATTGATGGCAATTTCAAGGTGGTCGCTTATGCCGAACAGGCATAGTTTTTCGCCTTCAGGCACCTCGTTGTAATGCCAGCTCAGGTTGTTTATTGTTTCATTTCGCTTAAAATACAAAATAAAACGACGACCGCGCTGCACATTGTTAAAAAACTCTTTTGTGATATTGGTGATCACGTTCTGGAACGAATCGATATAGATAACCGAGCCTTTGATCTGGTTCCTGTCTATCACCGGCTGCAGGTTCATTTTTTTCTGTATATCGCTCACCGGGATGCCTATCTGAGTGAGTTTGCCGCCCTCCGCCAAATGGCATGCCGCACGCACAAAAATATCCGCCAATGGGAAATGCAGAAACTTCAGGTCCTGCATAATAGTTATTTCCACCACCTCATCCGGCTCGGCATTAAACATTAATGAAAAGATGCCGTTATCGGCCCCAACGAAATAGTGATTGCGGTACCTGATAGCGAGGTATTTGGTAGAATTATTGAACACCGTATCGATACCGATGAGATGCACCGTGGCATCGGGGAAATAATGAAAACTATTTTTTAAAATGAATGCTGCTTGTTGTACATTGAACGGCGAAATACTATTGGTAATATCGACCACATTAACCGTGGGCAGCAGCTTAAAAATGCTGCCCTTGAGCGCCGCAAGGTATATGTCCTTGTCGCCCAAATCGGTAGTTAATGTTATTATTGCCATTAATATTTCAAAAATTTATTGCTAACCTTGTGCAAAGCAAAGTAAGCTGCAAATATTAAATTTTTAATTCATAAAAATCCGCAACTAACAAAATCAATTTCGTTTGAACGAACTTAAATTATCCATTGAAAACATAAACCCGGCAGTGCTTTGGGGGCCAAATAATGAGCATTTCGAGATCATTAAGAAGCAATATCCAAAGCTAAAAATTGTGGCCCGGGGGAATGATGTGAAAGTGTTGGGCGATGACCAGGAACTCCATATTTTCCAGGAAAGGTTTAACCACCTGGTAAACCACGTAGAAAAATTCGATAGCCTGAATATTACCGATATTGAGCGCATATTGGGCGCTAAGGCATCCCTGACTCCCATAGCTGACCCTGCAAGCGATAAAACCACGGGTGAGGTGATCGTATTCGGCCCGAACGGTATTATGGTGAAGGCACGTACAGCTAACCAGCGCAGGATGGTGGATACCATTTTAAAAAATGACATTCTTTTTGCGATAGGTCCGGCAGGTACCGGTAAAACTTATACTGCAGTTGCGCTTGCTGTTCGTGCATTGAAGAATAAAGAGATCAAACGAATTATTCTTACCCGCCCGGCTGTTGAAGCAGGGGAGAACCTCGGCTTTTTGCCCGGCGACCTGAAGGAAAAGATCGACCCATACCTGCGCCCGTTATACGATGCGCTGGATGACATGATCCCTGCTGAAAAGCTTAAGCTATACCTGGAGAACAGGACGATAGAAATAGCCCCGCTGGCCTTTATGCGCGGCCGTACGCTGGATAACTGCTTTGTGATATTGGATGAGGCGCAAAACGCTACCGACATGCAATTGAAGATGTTCCTGACCCGTATGGGCCCATCGGCAAAATTCATCGTTACCGGCGACGTAACGCAAATAGATTTGCCTAAAAAACAGCAATCAGGCCTGCATACGGCATTAAGGATTTTAACAGACATAAAAGGAATTGACATTATATATCTCACGGGCGAAGACGTGGTAAGACATAAGCTTGTACGGAAGATTTTGGCCGCTTACGGGGATATACAATAGGTTTTAGAGAATAGAGATTGGAGATTAGAGATTAGTAAAACTATGATCGGGAGCTCCTAATCTCTGATCTCCAATCTCTAATTAACTAACATGAACGCAATAAAAGAAACACATTTCAATTTCCCGGGGCAAACGGGGTTTTATAAAGGCAAAGTACGCGACGTTTATACCATTGGCAACAAATACCTGGCGATGGTGGTTACCGACCGGATCTCTGCATTTGATGTGGTGCTGCCGGAACCTATTCCTTACAAAGGGCAAGTGTTGAACCAGATAGCAGCCGGATTTTTAAAAGCCACTGCCGATATCGTGCCTAACTGGGTAGTTTCTGTGCCCGATCCGAGTGTTACCATTGGTCGTATTTGCGAGCCTTTTAAAGTGGAGATGGTGATCCGCGGTTATATGGCAGGGCATGCAGCGCGTGAGTATGCGGCCGGCAGGCGCCAGATCTGCGGTGTAAGCGTACCGGATGGATTAAAGGAAAATGATAAGCTCCCGGAGCCGATCATTACGCCGACAACCAAGGCAGCGGTAGGGCATGATGAAGACATTTCGCGCGAGCAGATATTGGAAAAAGGGATTGTGAGCGAGGAGGATTATGTGCAACTGGAAAAATATACCCGTGCATTATACCAGCGTGGTACTGAAATAGCTGCTGTGCGCGGCTTGATACTGGTTGATACCAAATATGAATTTGGCAAAGCCGAGGGCAAGATCTACCTGATTGACGAGATCCACACGCCGGATTCATCCCGTTATTTTTATGCGGAAGGCTATGCAGAACGCCAGGCAAAAGGCGAACAGCAAAAGCAACTTTCAAAGGAGTTTGTGAGGAGATGGCTGATAGAGAATGGTTTCCAGGGAAAAGACGGGCAGGTAGTGCCGGAAATGACGCCGGAGATAGTGCAGTCTATATCAGACCGCTACATCGAATTATATGAGAACATTACGGGCGAAACATTTGTTAAATCTGACGAGAAAGATGTTTTAAAGCGTGTTGAAGTTGCAATTAATGCTGCTTTGGCTGCATTATGATTTGATTTGTAAATAAAGTTATATCTTAGCTAAATATTTTTGAGGAAATGAAATTTACGGTTGATAAACACGAGAAGTATATTTTAGTGAAGCTGAATGAATCAAAGCTAAATTCATTGGTTACCCCGCAGCTGAAATCTGAACTGATCATGATGAATACCGAAGGCCAGCGCAACATTGTGCTTGACCTTGCACAGGTAAAGTTTGCCGATTCATCGGGCTTGAGCAGCTTATTGGTTGGTCACCGTTTATGTAAAAATGCCGGTGGTGTTTTTATTTTGGCTGGTTTGTGCGATTCGGTTTCACGCCTCATCAACATATCGCAACTGGATAACGTTCTTTCCATCGTTCCTTCAACAGAAGAGGCTATAGACCTGATCTTTATGGAGGAAATAGAAAAAGAATTAAAAAAAGAAGCAAAATAGCTTTATGATTGTTGTTTACCCATGAGATTTGAGGTAACAATACTTGGCAGCAGCTCCGCTACGCCAATTTACAACCGAAACCCGAGCTCACAAGCACTTAACATCAACGATCGTTTATACCTGATCGATTGCGGCGAAGGCACGCAACAACAGATGCTGCGCTTTGGTGTAAAGGCAAGCCGTATCGATAATATTTTCATCAGCCATTTGCATGGCGATCATTACCTGGGTCTTGTAGGTTTACTTTCATCGCTTCACCTCAACGGGCGTAAAAAAACATTGAACTTGTTTGGCCCTGCTTCGCTAAAAGAGATCATTGAGATACAATTAAAATATTCGGAAACCGACCTTCAATATAACATCAATTACGTTTTTACCGATCCGGAGAAACCGGTAGTGATCTTTGAAAACCAGGATATCACGGTGGAAACAATTCCTTTAGAACATCGCATACCTACAACCGGTTTTCTTTTCAAACAGAAAAAGCGTAACCGTAAGTTGATAAAAGAAAAGATTGACGAACTGAATATACCGATAGAATATTTCACCGCTATAAAAAAAGGTAACGATTATACCACGAATGATGGCACGGTTTATAAAAACGATGTGTTAACCACTGCGCCCGAAGCTCCTAAAAGCTACGCTTACTGCTCGGACACGATTTATACCGAACAGTATTTCAAGCAGATCAGTAATGTGGATCTGTTATATCATGAATCTACTTTTTTGAATGATATGCTGGACAGGGCACAAACTACTTTTCATACTACAGCATTGCAAGCCGGCCAGGTAGCATTACAAACAGGTGCTAAGAAGCTCGCATTAGGGCATTTCTCCGCACGTTATAAAACTTTGGATGATATCCTTGCCGAAGCGCAAAGTGTTTTCCCTGATAGTGAATTGGCTATTGAGGGGAAGACGTTTGTGATTGAATAGACCATAGTCCATGGACGATAGACCATAGCAAGAACGTAATTATAGCTATCGACCATGGACAATGGTCTATCGACTAAATTAATCCTTCTTCTTACCCCCAAATACCGAGAAGCTCACATATCTGCCTGGGTGTGCTTTCAGATCGATAAATAAAGCATTCAGATTAGCCGTAGCATCAGCAAGATTTTTATAGACGGTTTTATCGTTGATGAGCATGCCTAATGAGCCATTACCGCTGTTTATCTTATCAACAGTAGCCTGTAAGCCTGCTACGGCCTGGTTGGCGTTATCAAGCGTTTGTTTGATGTTAGCGTTGGCAAGGTCATTACTTACTTTTTCAAAATTAGTTGCTATCCCGTTAAGGTGGGCAGTGCTTACTTTCAGGTTACCCGATACGTCTTCTGCGTTGGTCATGATGCCGTTGATGTGCTCACTTTGTGAACCTACCAGTGCATCTATCTTTTTTGTTGTGCCTTCCAATGTTTCAAGTGAGTTGGCTATGCTGCTAAAGCTCCTGTCCACATTTCTTTGAAAATTGGGGTTCATGATCTTGTTGATCGCCGCCAGTGACGAATCCAGCTTGGTGATCAGGTGCTCGGCCTTGGTTTGGATAGGCTGAAGGCTTTCCGCAAGGCTGCCCTGTATGTCCGCCTGTAAAGTATCCTTGCTTTGCGCCAGCACTTTACTGTTACCATACTCAAAACGAATGGCCTTGCCGCCCAGCAGATCGGTACTTACCAGTTTTGCATTGGTGTTTGAAGGCACATTATATTGATGGTTAATAGTAAACTCAACTACAGTGCGTCCGTCAGGACGCAATTTCATGTCGGAAACACGTCCGATCTGGAAACCATTCACCAATACAGGTTTTGAAACCGTAAGGCCGTCGACGCTATTATAAATAGCATAAAATTTATTCTCGCGGGAGAAAAGGTCGCTTCCGCTTAAAAAGCTGTAGCCTAATATTAATACTGCTATCCCTACAGCCGTTAAAATGCCGACTTTGGTTTCGTTTGATATTTTCATAGAGTAAGATATGGGATGTAATGCATGAGATACGGATCAATCCACCTTCCCATAACTATAACACGCCCTGTGTTGTTTGTTTTTTTATTTAAGCCAGGTGTGGGCTCATTTCTCCACATATCCCATCCGCACACTCCCACATCAGTAACCCGTTTATTCCGAAGCATCCTCTACTTCGGTCTTGTAGTTTTCTATAGCGCGTATAATTGATGCTACTATCTCATCCTGTCCACTGTCCGAATTCAAATAAGCTTCATCATCCGGATTATTGATAAACCCTGTTTCAACCAGAACTGCCGGCATAGCTACATGGCAAAGCACCAGAACGCCTTGCTCGATCACACCATCACTGTGCCTGCCATCATGCTGCACAAATTCGTCGTTGATCAGGTCGGCCAAATGTATGCTTTGTTTGCGATATTTGTCTTTGATTGAATTCATAGCGATTACCGCTGCCGGGTCGTTAGGGTCAAAGCCCTGGTTATCGTTCTGGCCCAAATCTTCACCCAATATATTTTGCTTTATTGCATTTTCTTCTTCTCTTGTGCGGTGGAAACCATAAACAAGCAGCAACACGCCTTTGCCTGAGCGGTCGGGTACATGTATGCGCCTGCCGTGTTCATGTACCACCTTGTCGGGCAATGAATTACAATGGATCGAGATAAAAAGGTCGCCATTGTTCTCATTGGCAATCTGCGCACGTTTTTCCCATGCAACATCGTCATCCGTGCTGCGGGTTAAAACACAACGCACATTCTGCATACTTTTTTCTATTTCCTTCTGCAATTTAAGTGCGATAGCCAGCGTTACATTTCTTTCAAAAGAATAAGACCCTGAAGCACCATGCGAAAAATGACCAACTGTACCCGACGGAGCGCCACCATGGCCCGCATCCACGATTATAGTTTTAATTCTATAGCCGGATGGGGAGGAGTCTCTTCTTGCGGAATCAACTGATGGAGAAGAAAATACGGAAAATGAGATCAGAAGCGGGGTTAAACTGCAAATCAATCTTCTCAATATTTTATTTTTCATTATGTTTGAACGCTGATAAATACTGTTAATTGTATCTGCAAAAATACTATTCGAAATCGATTTTGAAATCCATTGGCCTGTTTTTTCTGCTTGAATTATTTCTGACAGTAAATGTTATGGCTGCTTATAAAAATAGCAAAAATAACAATACACGGCCACTTGTTGATACGATCATCAAACTTGATTCAGTCCGGGATAAAAAACTTCTGAGAATAAAAACGCCAGCCAGGACAAATCAGCCCGGAAACGTACAGTTTAATGGTGCGGATACTGTTATAAAACTTGATTCGGCCGGGAATAAAATAAAGAAACCTGCTACCGCATCTGCCAAAAAAGATACGACAAAAAAAGGCAACTCAAACGAACTCTCTTCCGAAGTAAAAGCCACTGCTAACGACTCGACAATTTTTGATAAAGTGCACGATATTATGTACTTATACGGACAGGCGCGTGTAACGTACGAGGATGTGGAGATGGATGCCGACTACATCCGGGTAGACAAACGTAAGCATGTGATATTTGCCAGCGGCAGAATAGACCCGCTAACGCACCGCTACATTGGGCGGCCGATAACAAAGCAATCAAAAGACAAGCCGGTGGAGTGCGACTCGCTGTTGTTTGATTATAAAACTAAAAAAGGTAAGATCTATAACCCGGCATCACAGCAGGATGGTAATTATATATCGGGCGGGCAGGTGAAAAAACTGAATGATGATGAGGCGGCATACCGCAACGTGTTGTTCAGTACCTGTAGCAAGCCTTTCCCTGAAACAGACTTTGGTATTGTGATAACAAAGGGCATCGGTGAGAAAAAACGCATCATTTCGGGGCCTGCTTATTTGGAAATTGAGGGTGTGCCATTACCGCTGGCCATCCCTTTTGGTTTCTTCCCTAAGCCCGATACCAAAACATCAGGTGTAATATTGCCGACTTTTGGCGAGGATTCAAAGCTTGGATTTTATATTAAAGGCCTGGGATATTATATAGCATTGAATGACTATATGGACCTGACTACTACCGGTACGCTTTATTCAAAAGGATCGTACGAGTTAAATGAGACGATACATTACCTGGACAGGTATAAATATTCGGGTACGCTTTCGTTAAGCTATGGCTCACATAATTACGGCCTTGAAGGCGATCCGCCGCAAAAAGACTTTAACATTACCTGGTCGCATACGCAAAATCCTAATTCAAGCCCCGGAAGTACGTTCAGTGCATCGGTAAATGCCGGTACATCATCATTTTACCAGAACAATCCGGCTTCGGCAAGCTATAGCCTGCAAACACTTACTCAAAATAACTTAAGCTCCAGCATTTCATACGGCAAAGTATGGGAAGGAACGCCATTTAACTTAACCGTGAGCTTGGCGCATAGCCAGGACCTTACCAATAAAACCGTAACGCTGAATTTGCCTACGTTTAACTTCAACATGTCTACTATCAGCCCGTTCGATTCGAAAGACAGGGTCGGACCGCAAAAATGGTATCAGAAAATTACCGTTGGGTATAGCTTGCAGGGCACCAATAATATTAATGCTGTTCCGGAGGATGAACTGTTTAAAGGCAGCACGTTGTTTAAACGGATGCAAAATGGTTTGGAGCACACTATTCCTATCGGCTTTAATCAAACCATTGCCAAATACTTTCAGTTTTCGGCCAGCGCCAATTACAATGAGTGGTGGTATTTTCAGCACATTCATGAATCGTACAATCGTGATAACCCTCTCGGCCCTGATGTGCCACAGATTGACACCCTTGGTGGTTTTAAAAGGGCTGGGGCATACAGCCTGAGCGCAGGCATGTCGACAAAAGTTTATGGTACCATGGCATTTAAAAACGGTAGTTTAGAGGCCATAAGGGAGGTGATGACGCCATCCATATCTTTACAATACAAGCCCGATTTTTCTGACCCCGGCTTTGGATACTATCAAAATATTGTAAGTAATGCTACGATACCTTACCCTGTAAATGCTTCGGTTTACTCTATATTTCAGAATTCGGTTTATGGTGGCCCCTCGGCGGGTAAACAAGCCGGATTGAGTTTTAGTATTGATAATACCATAGAAGGAAAAGTACGGCCAAAAGCTACCGACACCTCTACACAGTCCAAGCACATAAAGATCCTTGACGGGTTAAGCTTTTCAACTTTCTATAACTTCGCTGCAGATTCATTTAAGCTATCACCGGTCACCTTTTCTGGTCACACGGCAATCCTTCATCAAAAAATTAATATCAGTTTCAGCGGTACGCTCAATCCTTATGTAGAACATGTAACCGACTCCATATCCGCCGGAAAAATTACGCCGGTTGTGCACGAACTGAATAAATTTACCTGGCAAAATGGTGCGTTCCCCAGCCTGCAGCAATTTTCACTTTCTATGAGCGGCAGTTTGAACTCACAAACTTTCAATAAGCAGCAGAATACGCAGAACAGAAACCCGAACAATACCATGCAAAATATGACGCCAGAGCAGGAGCAGAAACTGGCGTTGTTAAATACTGACCCATCGGCGTATGTTGATTTTAATATTCCATGGGATATTTCTTTCAATTATAGCTTTACCTATAATAACAATTACACCAGCACGGTCACAACCAATACCATGATGATCAGCGGCGATCTCAGGTTAACGCCTAAATGGATCATTCAATACTCAACCAACTATGACCTTAAGGCGCACGGATTTAGCAGCGCTACTTCATTTTCTATATACCGCGACCTGCATTGCTGGGACCTTTCTATACAATGGCTGCCATTTGGTTATTATAAATCGTACAACGTAACGCTCCGGGTAAAATCAACTATTTTACAGGATTTAAAGCTGAGCAAGCGTAGCGATTACACAAGTAATGCGTATTTTGGCCAGTAATTATGCTTGCAGAAATTATTACTATTGGCGATGAGATCCTCATCGGCCAGATCGTTGATACCAACTCCGCTTTTATTGCACAGCAGCTCAATGCAATAGGCATCCGTGTAAAACAGATCTCATCTGTATCTGATGATAAGGGACATATCCTTACCGCTTTGGCTGAGGCTAAAAACCGGGCGGATGTGATCCTGATCACCGGTGGATTAGGCCCTACAAAGGATGATATCACCAAGAAAACCTTAGCTGAATATTTTGATGTAGGATTAATTGAAAATAAAGATGCCTTAGCCAATGTAGAGGCGATATTTTTACGCCTGCGCGGAACGCTCACTAACATGCTGGATGTAAACAAACAACAAGCATTGGTGCCTGAGAATTGTGAGGTGATACTGAATAAGAATGGCACTGCGCCGGGTATGTGGTTCAATGTGGATGGTAAGATCTATATGTCGATGCCGGGCGTGCCGCACGAGATGATGTATATGATGGAGGATAGCGTTATCCCAAAACTAAAAGCTACCTTAAAGCTGCCGGTCATCATTCACAAAACCATACTAACCGCTGGTGAAGGGGAGTCCTATCTTGCCCAAAAAATAGAGGATATAGAAGATTCATTGCCATCCCATATCAAACTTGCTTACTTACCAAAACTGGGGCAGGTACGTTTGCGCCTGAGCGGATATGGTGAGGACGCAATCACGCTAAAACAGGAAATTGATACATTCGCAGCCCGGATTGTGGAGCGTGTAGGCAACGCAGTGATCGCTCAGGAAGATATCCCGCTGGAGAAAGCTATATTGAATAAAATGGGAGCTAACGGTCTTACGCTTTCTGTAGCCGAAAGCTGTACAGGCGGATATATCTCGCATCTGTTTACCCAGCACCCGGGAGCTTCAAAGGTATTTCTGGGTGGCGGCGTTACCTACGCAAATGAATTAAAGGAAGAATTGCTTGGCGTGAAATCGGCTACCATATCACAATATGGCGCTGTAAGCGGCGAGACCGTTACCGAGATGGTAGAAGGCGCCGTTAAGCACTTCAAATCTGATTATGCTATTGCCGTAACAGGCATTGCCGGCCCCGATGGCGGTACCGAAGATAAGCCTGTAGGAACGGTATGGATCGGGGTGTCAAACGGCGGAAAAACGCAAATAAAGAAATTCACATTCGGCAATAAGCGTGTGCAAAACATCGAAAGAAGCGCTATTTCAGCACTTTCCATGTTGAATACTTTACTTGGGGAAAACATAAAATAGAAATTGTTATAATTATTTTTGACCAAGACTAACTATACAATTTTTATATGGCCAAATATCAACTGTTATTGCCAAAGATGGGGGAAAGTGTTGCAGAGGCAACCATCATTAAATGGTTAAAAAAACCAGGTGATTTTGTGCAGGCAGATGAAGCTGTATTAGAAATAGCAACCGATAAGGTTGATTCGGAAGTGCCATCGCCTGTTTCAGGCCGTCTTTCCGAGCAGCTTTGCAAGGTAGATGATATTGTGCAGGTAGGCGCGGTTATAGCAACACTGGAGACTGCCGATGCATCTCAGCCTGCTACTCCGCCAATGCCACAGCCCGCACCGGCTCCCATTCAACAGCCTGTGGCTGCGCCAACTCCACCGGTGGTACAAACGCCTCTTCCTGCACCTGAACCGCCAAAACCGGTTATACCTGAGGTTAAAGCGCCGGAACCCGTATATACGCCACCACCGATACCTGGTACGGAATTATTGAGAGATACTCCAAAACCGCAGCCGGTTGTAAGTGACAGCGTAAGATTTTATTCGCCATTGGTACGCAGCATTGCCGCCCAGGAAGGTATCGGCGCTTCTGAACTCGATAAAATACAAGGTACAGGCGCTGATGGCCGTTTGACCAAAGACGACCTGTTATATTATATACGCAATAAGCAAAACGGGAGGGCAACAGAAAGTGTTGTGGAAACACCGCCTGCAGCACCGGCATACGCTGAAACTCCGGCCCCGGCAGCAGTTTCGGAACCGGCATTTACATCGCCTGCATCTTCAGAGGAGCCCATATTTACACCTTCTACGCCAAAACCCACCCCGGCAGCAGAGCCGCAGCCTGAACAAAAGGCCCCGCAAGCTCCTGCTGCACCAAAACCATCATCTAATGGTACATCAGTATCAGGCGGTGACGAGATCATAGAGATGGACCGCATGCGCAAGCTCATCGCCGAACATATGGTTTACAGCAAGCATACATCGCCGCACGTTACATCGTTTGTTGAGGCAGATGTGACCAACCTGGTGCTGTGGCGCGAAAGAATAAAAGGTAGCTTTGAGAAACGCGAAGGCGAGAAGATCACATTCACCCCAATATTTGTTGAAGCTGTTGTGAAAGCGCTGAAAGATTACCCGATGGTGAATGTATCAGTTAATGGTACGCAGATCACTAAAAAGAAGGATATCAATATCAGCATGGCAACTGCATTGCCAAATGGTAACCTGATCGTTCCGGTAATTAAAAAAGCCGATGAATTGAACCTGGTTGGCTTATCCAAGGCAGTTAATGACCTTGCCAAACGCGCACGCGGCGGCAAGTTATTACCCGACGATGTTAGGGATGGTACGTTTACCATAACCAACGTCGGCTCGTTCGGGAATGTAATGGGTACGCCGATCATCAATCAGCCACAAGTTGCAATTTTAGCTGTAGGTGCTATTAAAAAGAAACCAGCAGTTATTGAAACCAAAGAAGGAGATATGATCGCTATTCGCCACATGATGTTCCTGTCGCTGTCATACGACCACAGGGTGGTTGACGGTGCGCTGGGTGGATCATTTGTACGCAGGGTTGCTGATTATTTAGAAAACTGGGACCCGGAAAGAGCGGTGTAAAAGAATGATGATTTGAGAATATTTTCATAAATTTGATAAATGACAACGCTTACAATTGAATTGACCAGCGATAAGGCGCTAAAATTACTTCAGGATCTGGAGGAATTACAAATCATCCGCGTTGTAAAAAAAACTTCCCAACTTTCTCAATTGCGTAAGCAGATCAAAACAAAAATGTCTGGACCGGCAATCGATCAGCAGCTTAATCAACTACGTGAGGAATGGCAGAGAGATATTTGATAGATACTTCTGCCGTTATCAAATATTTGAACGCAACATTCTCCGCCGATGCGTTGCAATGGTTGGACGAACTTATTGATCAAGAAAGCCTTATTTCTTTCATATCAGAGATTGAATTGTAGGTTTGGAATCCTCTTGATCCGTAGGATTTGGAGATTTATCGACAGTTCGTTTCAAGTTCGTATGTATTTGGTATTGATGACAGGATAATTGCAGAAACAATACGAATTCGCAAACAATACCGCATTAAATTACCGGATGCGCTGATTACTGCCACTGTATTTGTTCATGATTTGACGCTTGTTGCGGATAACGATAAAGATTACCGCAAAATACCGGACTTGAAATATATTAATCCGACAAGACTTGACGAATTCGTCTAAGATAACTTTATAAACATCCTGGAGGCTATCAACCCCAATAAATAAACATAAAAAAGGCTCCCTAAAGAGCCTTTTTCTTTTTAGCAGTTAAAACTTCCTTATCAAAAAACTTCAGCTGCTTCTTTTCGTGCCGTAGCTAAGCTGACCCCTGTTAGCTGATCGGCAAAGGCGATGAACGCCCTTTGATCAAATATACGCTGTTGATTATCGATCAGATTTTGCAGATTTATTTTTCCGATAATAAATTTATAGCTGTCGGAATAATAGCGCTCATGGATGTGCTCAAATTGCAGGGCCTCTAACAAATCGTCATCCTCGTAACGCAAATAAACATTCAGCTCAATGTTATTGGTAAAATGAAGGTCTTTTTTTGATTTTGCCTTTTTGTACTCGTAAGCGTAATTGTAGCGCAAAGCCGCGATATCAGACAAAACCGCCGAACCCGTAGGATGGCCGCCCGCTCCCTTGCCAAAAAAGAATTGCTGATCGGCAAAAGCAGCCTGTACAGTTACGCCGTTGTATTCATATTCAACGTTGTACAAAAACTCGTCCTGGTTAACAAATTTTGGTAACACGAACATGGCCACATGGCGATCATCCAGCTCTTTGGCAACCGGCACCAGCTTTATTTTCAAACCTTTTTCGCGTGCGTACTGTAAGTCGCTTGCGGCCAGGTTTTGTATACCGATGTTAATGACGTCTTCCGGCTTTACGATTACGCCATATGCATGCGCAGCGGCAATGATCAGCTTGTATTTAGCGTCGAAGCCGCCAACGTCGCTGGTTGGATCAGTTTCGGCGAAACCTAATTCCTGTGCCTGGAGCAATGCAGTATCGTAATCAAGGTTCTCTAAAAAGCCTTTTGAAAGAACATAGTTTGACGAGCCATTGAATATACCGCTGATTGAATGCAGCAACTCGTTATCATAATATTCTTCCAAATTGCGAATGATTGGAATACTGCCGCAAACCGATCCCTCGTACAATAAGGAAGTACCGTATTTATTCTGCAATTCGATCAGCTCATCCAGATAGGTAGCGATCATCTTTTTACTGGCAGAAACCACGTTTTTACCAGTGCTCAATGCCCGCGACACGATCTCAAACGCCGCTTCGGTATCATTAATAAGCTCAACAATGGTGTTGATCTCCGGATTGTTCAATATTTCATCGCGATCAGTCGTAAAGATCTCAGCCGGAAGCGACCGTTTCTTTTCCGGGTTTTTTATCGCTATTTTCTTTATCTCAAGGTTGAGGTTTTTGGTTTTAATAATGTCGTACAATCCCTGTCCGACTACGCCAAAACCAAATAAACCTATGTTTAACTTTTTGCTCATGCTGTTCTTTGCAGTTCTATGATCTTTCCCTTAACGTCAGTTTTAAAGAAAGAAGTGATAATATTTGTGAGTGCCTGTGTTTCAATTAAAAATCCGTCATGCCCATAAAACGAGTCGAACTCGGAAAAGGCTGCCTTGGGTATGTGCCTGAATAAATATTGCTGCTCCTCAACCGGGAACAACACATCAGATTTAATGCCAATTACCAATGTGCTCGCCTTGATCTTGCTCAGCGCTTTTTCAACCCCATGGCGGTCGCGACCAACGTTATGCGAATCCATCGCCTTGCTTAAATACCAGTAACTGTAAGCGTTAAAGCGTTTTACCAGCTTTTCGCCCTGGTAATTCTGGTAGGAGGATGCGCGGTGATCGTCGCTGATATCGTCATCATCATCCTGCTGGCTAACCGTGTAAGTTTTATAACCGCGATAGGATAGGAGCGCTATACTTCGCGCAGCTTTCAACCCTTTTTGTCCGCCATCCGGCGAATTGGAATAAAATGTACGGTCGGTGCTTAATGCTAAACGCTGCGATTCGTTAAACGCAATACCCCACGGCGAATGACGCGCGTTAGTCGCGATAAGAATGAGGTTTTTGATACGCTCAGGTTCGATGATCGCCCATTCTACAGCCTGCTGGCCGCCTAATGATCCCCCGATAAGGATTTGAATATCATTAATGCCTAATTCATCAGCAAGAAGTTGGTGCGCATGCACAATATCCCTTACATTATATTGCGGATATGCCAGGTAATACGGTTGCCCGGTTATTGGGTTAATGCTCAATGGATTGGTTGTGCCATATGGCGAGCCTAAAATATTGGCACAAACAATAAAATATTCGTCAGGGTTGAAGTAGTCGTTTTCGCCAAACAGGCCCTTCCACCAGTCCATAACATCCGAGTTTGCGGTGAGGGCGTGGCATACCCATACCACATTATCCCGGGTTTTATTCAAAGTTCCATAAGTGTGGTAGCCTATCTCAAGCTGCCTTAATTTTTGGCCGGATTCTAATTCGAAAGCGCCGGTAGATCTAAAAACTTGCGTACTCATTTTTGCGTTTTGTCGTCGCAGCTGCAGCCACTTTTAGGAGTAGCTGCAAACCGTAACGGCACTATTATCACTAAACTAAAAAAACTAACATTTAATTATACCAGTTCGGGACTATTCTCCCGTATTTTTACAAAAGCCTGTTCAAAATCGGCCTTAATATCATCAATATGCTCAATTCCGACCGCAACACGCAATAGTGTAGGTGTTACACCAGCTGCCACCTGTTCGCTCTCCGTAAGCTGCTGATGCGTGGTTACCGCTGGTTGAATAATGAGCGTTTTTGCATCGCCAACATTGGCCAAATGGCTTACCAGTTTCAGGTTGTCTATCAACTGGCTGGCGTTTTCTTTTTCGCCGGCGATCTCGAAAGACAGCACCGCGCCAAAGCCATTCTTCAGATATTTTTTAGCCAAAGCATGATGAGGAGATGAGGTTAAGCCCGGGTAATTTACTTTGGCCACCTGCGGATGCTGTTCCAGCCATTTAGCAAGTTCAAGCGCGTTATCTATATGGCGCTGAACACGCAGCGAAAGCGTTTCCAAACCCTGGATTAGCAGCCATGAATTGAACGGCGCCTGTGATGATCCAAAATCGCGCAAACCTTCTACACGGGCGCGGATAATGAATTGGATATTGCCAAAAGGGCCTCCTATACCAAATACATCCGAGAAAACCAGGCCGTGGTAACCTTCCGATGGTTCGGTGAACTGAGGATATTTACCATTGCCCCAATTATAATTCCCGCCATCGACTATCACGCCTCCGATAGTAGTTCCGTGACCACCGATCCATTTGGTAGCAGATTGAACTACTACATGCGCGCCATGTTCCAGTGGGCGGAACAAGTAACCGGCAGCGCCGAAAGTGTTATCGACGATAAGCGGCAGATTATGCCTTTGCGCTACGGCTGCCAGCTTTTCAAAATCAGGAATGCTGAAGCCGGGGTTACCAATGGTTTCCGTATAGATGGCTTTGGTGTTTTGGTCAATAAGTTCTTCAATGCTATCGGCATTGTCATCCGCAGCAAAACGTGCTTCAACCCCCAAACGTTTAAAGGCCACTTTAAACTGGTTATAAGTGCCGCCATACAAGTATGGCGAGGTAACAAAGTTATCGCCCACCTGCAGGATATTATTTAGAGCCAGGAATTGTGCCGCCTGGCCCGAAGCGGTTGCGAGGGCAGCAACGCCGCCTTCCAATGCCGCGATGCGTTTCTCGAACACATCGGTAGTAGGGTTCATGATGCGGGTATAGATATTGCCAAACTCTTTGAGTGCGAACAGGTTGGCGCCATGCTCGGCGCTGTTGAATACGTATGAAGTGGTTTGGTATAAAGGCACTGCGCGTGAGCCTGTTGTTGGATCAACTTCCTGGCCTGCGTGTAACTGGAGGGTTTCGAATTTTAAATTTGTAGTTGACATGATATTTGTTTTTTGCAGATGTTTTGAAAATAGATTGATTAACGTTTGCGGTCGCGACAGGATAGAACATATCCTTAGCGGTTTACACGTATTTTTTCAGAAAAAGAAAGGGAATAGCGTGTTTCTGTCTTAACAACAGCAGCAACACATACAAATACAGTTATTGGAGTAACTGTGTGCAACAAATGACGAACCTCTTAGAGGCTGTTCAGGATGGTTTTGGAAAATACTTTTTAAACTTTTCATGGTTTTAAAATTTATAGTCCCCGGGATATTTACCGGGACAGGAATTGGCACCTTCTCTGTCCTTCAGAGGGTTGCCAGCGGGTCAGTGAGCCTGATCTCTCGCCGCTTCTTTATAAATCAAAACCTTTGTGAGAGGTAATGATCGATTGGTATCGCGACCAAATAATGTTGCAAATATAGCGTGGTGAGAAATGATTTTCCAAATTTTATTTTTCTTTTTGGGCGGAAGGTAAAAGGCAAGAGTTAAAAGGCGAAGGGTAAAAGGTAAAATCAAGCCCGAACTTGTCGCAAATTGCCTGTAAAAATGTCCGGTTTGCACCTGTCGGAATAATAAGTTTAATTATAAATTTATTCTGTTAAAATATATCAGCCATATGTCCACAAAGAAAATATTACTGGCGCAATTTGATTTTCATAACGCTTTGTTTCATAACGTATTATCGGATATTACTGAAGAGGAAGCGAATACCGGTATTGCCGGCATGAATACCATCAAGTGGCTTGCCGGGCATACCTTGTGGGATTTAGGCAGCTACGCAAATATTTGCGGGGTAAAGATCGTGTTTCCATGGTTCGGGCATTTTTATTCAAAGGAAGCGGCCACGCCGGAAGACCTTGCCGGACCTACGACTCCGTTACCAACCATCCAGATGATCATAGCGAATTGGGATGAAACCGTGCCGGTATTAAGGCAAGGTTTAGAAAAACTGACTGATGCTGAACTTGATCAGATAGTAAACGTTCCTCATCCATTATCTTCATTTAACAACACCCTTGCTGGCTGGTGGGCTTATACCAATGACCATCATGCTTATAATATCGGGCAGATAAGCGTTTTGCGGAAAGCATTTGGAAAAAGCGGGATGAGCTATTCGATAAAGGTGAAGGGCTAAAACCATAGACAACAATAAAAAATAAAACTATATGAGAAAAATAATTTCATTTATGCACATTTCGCTTGACGGTTTTGTAGCAGGCCCGAACGGAGAAATGAACTGGATTAAAGTTGATGAAGAAATTTTTGATCACATCGGAAAGCGGATAAGCGAAACCAACGCTGCATTATATGGACGGGTAACTTATGAGATGATGGAAGGATACTGGCCCACCGCAGGAGATGAACCGGATGCGAGCAAGCACGACATTGAACATTCAAAGTGGTATAAAAAGGCGCACAAGATTGTTTTATCAAAAACAATGAACGAAGCGGGTTTGACCAACACAACAATTATTAACGATAATGTTGCTGACAAGATAAATGAAATAAAACAACAGGAAGGTCCGGAAATACTGCTTTTTGGCAGCCCTACAGCAACACACTCGCTTATTCAGCAGAATTTAATTGATGGCTACTGGCTATTTGTTAATCCAGTTGTTCTTGGGCAAGGCATTCCATTATTCGTCGATATCAAAGACAAAATAAAGCTAAAATTATTGACTACCCGGCAATTTACTTCCGGTGTAACTGAGCTTAGTTACGTAGTGGACAAATAATAACGAACCACTGTTCCAATATAAAAATGTCCAGTTAAACATAACTGGACATTTTTAATAATGCCTGAAGGTTTAATTCATTTCATTATGCTAACACACCGCCGCCGTCAACCACAACACACTGCCCTGTGCTATAAGTTTGTTTAATAAGATACAGGTAAGTTTGCGCGATCTCTTCAGGCGATGCTACATGTTTTACCGGCAGGCTTTCTCCGGCACTTTTGAACATCGCTTCGCGGTCTGCCTCGGGAATATTTCCCCAAAGATCGGTCTTTACAAAGCCGGGCATTACGCAGTTTACACGCAAAGGCGCCAGTTCAACGGCTAATGCGCGGGTTAGGCCTTCCATCATAGTGCAAATGCTCGCAGCTATTACCCAGCCTTTCATTGGGCGAAAGCCGCCCGAACCGCTGGTAAGTGTTACCGATCCGCCGGCATTTATTTTTGCTGAACCATGTTTTACAGCAGCAAGCGCGCTCCAGTAACGCAGGTTAAAAAATTGACGGGATTTGTCAAGATCAATTTTGTCCAAATCTGACACTACCAGGTTTTCACCTGCGGTATAAACAAGATGATCGAATTGACCGATTTTGTCAAAAAAGTTTTTGATATTTTCTTCGCTGCTCAAATCAACAGCAAATCCCTTACTTCCCTGCGGTAATTGCTCCAAAGCGCTATTTATCCGCTGCTGATTGCTTGATGCAATAATTACCGATGCGCCTTCAGTTGCTGCCGCTTTTGCAGTTGCCAGGCCAATACCGGCGCTTCCGCCTAATACCACAACCGTTTTGTTTGCCAATGTTTTAATGTCATTCATGATGATAAATTTTATGGCACAAAGTTGCAGCAGCGAATTATGTATCCACTGAACAAATGGTAAAAAAGGACCGCTGATTTTTTGATGAAATGATTTCGCTGATTAAACGAAAATAATCTTTCGATTTAACCACAGAGAATTCAGAGAGAAAAAAACACAGCGTAAAAACCTCTGTGTTCTCTGTGTAAATCTCAGTGTGCTCTGTGGTTAAAAAATGTGGCGATGTTAATCACCCGTTTTATTTTATTGCCCTGCGGATACGGCTTAGCGATTGCGGCGTAATTTCCAGGTAGGAGGCGATATCATTGAGCGAAACCCGGTTAGCAACATTCGGCTGTTGTTGTAAAAAATGTTTATATCGGGTGGTGGCATCTTCACCCAAATAGGTCGACATAATGGCGATCTTTTTGAGCAGCGCCTGATGCATAATGCCATTCAGCAGCGTTTTAAAATAGGGGACTTCGTTGTCAATGTTATCCAATATTCTATGAGTGAAAACGATCATTTCTGCATCACATGCTGCAATAATGGATTCGGTAGCCGGCGTATTATTTTGAAAACTGTACAGGATGGTGCATAAGCGATTTTCGGGAATAAAAAACCGGATAACCGTATCGCTTTTGCTGTTCACACCGATGATCTTCAGAATCCCGCTGGTAATAAAATAAATTTCGCGGGCGTATTGGCCGGCTTCTATCAGCACTTCGCCTTCTTTTACCTGCCGGGTTTGAAGATGCCGGCTGATCTTTTTGGCATCTTCAGGCGGAATAGGCCGGGTTTCTTCTAAAAAATCAATAAATGGATTGTACATAGATGAAAGTAAAATACTAATCTCCAATCTCTACCGCATAGCCTGCTCCATATCAGCGATCAGGTCATCGATATGCTCCAAACCGACAGATATGCGCAGCAGGTTAAGCGGCGTTTTAGTATCCGGGCCTTCAACTGAGGCACGGTGTTCTATCAAACTTTCCACGCCGCCTAAACTGGTTGCCTGGGTGAATATCTTTAAACTGTTGACCACTTTTTTCGCCTCTGTTTCACCGCCCTTAAAGCAAACCGAAAGCATTCCGCCAAAGCCCTTCATTTGCTGTTTAGCTATAGCGTGACCAGGATGGTCCGGCAAACCGGGATAAAGCACTTTTTCTACCGATGGCTGCTTTTGCAACCATTCGGCCAATAGCTGTGCATTTTTAACATGCCCTGCCACCCGGTAGGGCAAAGTTTTAATACTGCGGGCAAGGTAATAGCAATCCATAGGCGAAGGAATAGCGCCGCCCTGTTCCTGTACCTGGCGGATCTTTGTCCACCATTCATCTTTTACAGGCGTAACGAGCGCGCCACCGGTAAGGTCGCTATGGCCGCCGAAATATTTGGTTGAGGAATGCATTACAATGTCTGCGCCTAAAGCCAATGGCTGCTGCAGCACAGGCGTAGCGAAAGTATTATCGCAGGCAACTTTTATATTGTGCGCTTTTGCAGTTAAAATGACTTTTTTAATGTCGGTTACCTTTAACAGCGGGTTAGATGGGGTTTCTATCCATATCAATCCCGTATTTGGTTTGATATGTTTTTGGAGCAGGTCGTTATTGTCAATATCAATAAAATCAAATTCCAAAATTCCTGCGAACAGGTTTTTAAGCTGGTTGCGCAGACCATGGTACATATCGTCAGGCAAAATAATATGTGTGCCGGGTTTCAATGATTGAAATACAGCCATGCCCGCAGCGTTGCCTGATGAAAACGCAGCAGCATCAATACCGCCTTCCAGTTTGGCCAGTACATTTTCCAGTTGGCTACGGTTAGGATTTGCCGCCCGGCCATAAATATAACCTGCCGGAAAGCTGCCATCTGTAGCACGCTCGAACGTGGTTGAAAGTGTGATCGGTTGTATTACGGCGCCGGTTGCTTCATCAGTTTTATTGCCGGCGTGGATAGCGATGGTTTCAATTTTCATAGAAAATGTTTAGTAACGCCGGTAAAATTACAGATTGCCCGCATATTTCACTACAGGCTACCTATCTTCTTTTATTCCCGGTAAAACAATCACATTTTAATTTACCTTTAAAACTTATTTTAAATTGTGTCAAAAAATACCAATACATCTTCCGAACAGCTTTTTCAACCCCAATTTGCGGTGGCTGCCATTGGAGCTTCTGCCGGCGGACTGGAGGCCATTAAGCTTTTCCTCCAGGCGCTTCCCTCAAAATCGGGCATAGCCTATATATTCGTACAGCACCTTAGCCCGACACATGTGAGCATACTACCCGAGTTATTGGAAAAAGTGTCTTCCATACCTGTGGTCACGATTACCGACGGTATTAAAATTCAGCCGGATCATTTTTATGTCAGTCCGGAAAATGTGGTTGTAAAAGTTGTAAATGATACGCTCAGGGTAGAATTACTTCAAAAAAAGCAACCTAAATCAAATTCTATAGATGTGCTGTTTACCTCGCTGGGGTTGGTTTACGAAAGTTACGCCGCGGGTATTGTGCTTTCAGGCGCAATGAGCGATGGTACGATGGGTTTGCAAACGATTAAATCTTATGGCGGTATCACTTTTGCACAGGATGAGGCTTCGGCAGCATTTGATGGAATGCCCAGGAGCGCCTTCGAAAGCGGCGTGGTGGATTTTGTACTGCCGCCGGATGAGATCGCCAGGCATCTGGTCACTATCAATCATCCGTTCAAAGAAGCACCCGACTCGAAAAACGAAGACATCGATATTTTCAAACAGATCCTCACGGTATTGCGTGTTCGTCGCGGGGTTGATTTTCAATATTATAAATCCAATACGTTAAAGCGCCGCATCCTCCGCCGCATGGCGCTTAATAAGATCGATAAACCGTCAGACTATCTTTACCGCCTGCGTGAAAGTAAGCCTGAGCAGGATGCGCTTTACAATGATATGCTGATCTCGGTAACGCAATTCTTTCGCGATCCGCAGACTTTCAGCACGTTATGCAATGATATTTTTCCGGCATTGATCAGGCAAAAATCGGCCAATAACGAGCCTTTGCGTATTTGGATAGCCGGATGCGCAACAGGTGAAGAGGCTTATTCCATGGCCATTTGCCTGCAGGAATACCTCGGCGACAAAGCCTCGACCATGAAGATACAGATCTTTGCCACAGATATTTCGGAAACAGCCATCAGCAAGGCGCGGGCAGGGCTTTACCGGCAAAGCGACCTGGAAGGTTTGAGTCATTCGCGTGTATCACAATTTTTTAACAAGGTCGACGGGCATTTCCAGGTAAGCAAATCCATTCGCGATATGTGCGTATTTGCCAGCCATAATTTGCTCAAAGACCCGCCGTTTTCCCGAATCGACCTCGTCAGTTGCCGGAATGTATTGATTTACCTTGAGCCTGTATTGCAAAAACGCGCGCTCAACACTTTTCACTATGCGTTGAACGAATCGGGCTATTTGCTACTGGGAAAGTCAGAAAGCATTGCCGGCCTTACCGATATTTATAGTACTTACAGGCCTGCAGAGAAAATATACCAGTGTAAGGGCCCTGTTGGGCGTTTTATGAATGTGGCCTCTACCAGCAAGGAGCAAAGTTTCCGGGATATTGACCGGGGCAGCTCTGGCGACGATGCCAAACGCGATATTTATAAAGTGGCCGACGAGATAATGCTGGCCAAATTTGTGCCGCCGGGTGTGCTGGTAAATGATAAATTCGATATCATCCAGTTCCGTGGCGCTACCGATAACTGGCTGGGGCAGCCGCAGGGCAAACCCAGCTTTAATGTGTTAAAGATCGCCCGTAACGGCCTGGCCTTCGAGTTGCGTAACTTATTACAACAAGCAAAGAAGACCAACCAGCCTGCGCGCAAGTACGGTGTTTTTTACGAGCATAACGAGCTGCAGCATTTTTTAAACCTGGAGGTGGTCCCGGTAATTGAGCAGGATGAACAATACTTTTTGATCGTTTTCCAGGCGGCATCGTCTTCGGGTTTGCAAACTGCAATGTTTGAAGCGAACAGAAAGGTGGAAGATATTACCTATAATGAGTCGGAGATCCGAATTGAGCAATTGGAGCGGGAACTCATCCAGTCGCGGGCTGATATGCGCGTGGTAAGCGAAGAACAGGAAACGGCCAACGAAGAGCTGCAAAGCGCCAATGAGGAGCTGCTCTCCAGCAGCGAAGAGCTCCAAAGCTTAAATGAGGAGCTTGAAACCTCCCGCGAAGAATTGCAGAGCACCAACGAGGAGATCATCGTCATTAACAACGAACTGGTCGACCGTAATAATCAGTTGAATTCAGCCCGGCTTTACTCAGAAAGCATTATCAATACCATCCGCGGCCCGCTGCTTATTTTGGATAAGCAGCTGCGTATCATGCGCGCCACCCGAAGCTTTTATAAAAAATTCCAAGTGACGGAGCAGGATACTGAGGCGCATTATATTTACGAAATAGGCAACCGGCAATGGGATATCCCGGAATTAAAAACGCTGTTGGAAAATATACTGCCCAGGCGCCAGGAAGTTAACGATTTCAAGGTAAGTTATGATTTTCCGTACATCGGGCATCGTACCATGCTGATCAATGCCTGCCAGTTAAAGGATCAGCAGGATCAGATACTTTTGTCTATCGAAGATGTTACCGGTATTGAGTAATTATAAAAAAGACTGTACCCGTTAATACCGCTTTATTTGTATACCTTACAATGATTAATTAAAAACCAATATTATGTCTGGTGTTAACAAAGTCATGCTTATCGGACACATGGGCAAAGATCCTGAGTTAAGGGTTTTAAATAATAATGTTTCAGTTGTGAGTTTTCCGCTGGCTACCACAGAATTTTTAAATAAAGGCGGCGTACGGACCGAACAAACCGAATGGCACAATATTGTAATGTGGAGGGGATTAGCGGAATCTGCCGCCAAATTACTGAAAAAAGGCCAGCTCATCTATATTGAAGGCAAATGCAAGACACGCGCATTTGAGGATAAAGATGGCGTGCACCGCTATATAACCGAAGTGGTTGCTGAAATATTTACCTTATTGGGCAGGGCAAGCGATTTTGAAATGGCGGAGAGTCATCAGGGCGAATAATGAGATTGTAAACCTAGGCTCGTTTCCGGAGTTCAAACTTTCCATGTTTAAACATCTATCAGATATTACGCCTCAATTACATTAACATTTGCTATTTTTGCGCAAAGATTTTTTAATGGAGGCCGAACGCAATTTACAACTACTGCTGCAGGATGAGGCTTTGCCCGCTGATCTGAAACACATTGCAGAAAAAGTACTCAATAGCGAACGCATTACCTTTGACGAAGGGGTGCTGCTTTTTGAGAAAGGTGAGCTGGGTTATTTAGGCGTGCTCGCCAATTATATCCGCGAAAAAAAACACGGCGACAATACCTATTTCAACCGCAATTTTCATATAGAGCCAACCAACCTTTGCGTGTACGACTGCAAATTCTGCTCGTACTCAAGGCTGATCAAACAGCGCTCGGAAGGCTGGGAGTATACCATGCAGGATATGCTGGATATTGTATATAAATATGATAACGAGCCGGTTACCGAAGTGCATATTGTAGGCGGTGTATTGCCGCAGTATGATGTTCGTTTTTATATGGAGCTGTTCAGCAAGATCAAAGCGCATCGCCCTGAATTGCACGTGAAGGCATTAACGCCGGTTGAATACCATTACATTTTCAAAAAGGCCAAAATAGATTATGCTACAGGCATGAAAATGATGATGGATGCCGGTTTGGAGTCGATACCAGGCGGTGGTGCGGAGATATTCCACCCGGAGATCCGTGAGCAGATAGCAAAAGATAAATGTACTGCCGACCAATGGATCGCCATCCACGAGGAATGGCATAAGCTGGGCGGCCGCTCAAATGCAACCATGCTTTACGGGCATATCGAGCAGTTCTGGCACAGGGTAGACCATATGGACAGACTGCGCAACCTGCAGGACAGGACCGGCGGTTTCCAAACCTTTATTCCGTTGAAATTCAGGAATAAAGACAACCAGATGTCGCATGTGCCGGAGACGACCGTTGTTGAAGACTTGCGGAATTACGCTATCGCGAGGATCTACCTGGATAATTTTGATCACATCAAAGCTTATTGGGCAATGATCAGCCGTACTACGGCACAGCTATCCCTTAATTTTGGTGTGGATGATATCGACGGTACGCTGGATGATACTACGAAGATCTATTCGATGGCGGGTGCAGAAGAGCAGCACCCGGGGATGAGCACAAAGCAACTGGTAGAGCTGATAAAACAAGTAGGCAGGCACCCGATAGAAAGGGATACGCTGTACAATGTGGTTACGGATTATAATAATTACGAATTCCCGGATGAGCCGAAGCCATCGTTTTATAAGCTGCCGGTAATTAACTAGTTTATTGGCTCACTGGTTCATTAGTTCATTGGTGAGCTTCGATAAGTATTAGTTCGATAAGATATTAAAGACATAACTATAACAAGTGTTCGTCGATCAGTACCAATGAACGAATGAACAAATGAACGAATGAACCCAATTCAAAAAACGCTATACATCGTCCGCCACGGACAGACTGATCTGAATAAACAAGGTATTGTACAGGGCCGGGGCATGAATACCGACCTGAATGACGAGGGCCGCAGTCAGGCCCGCCAGTTTTTTGAGGCATATAAAAATGTGCCGTTCGATAAGATCTACATTTCCGAGCTGAAGCGCACACAGCAAAGTATACAGCAATTTATTGACCTCGGCACCCCGTTTGAAAAGCTGGCCGGGCTTGATGAACTGGCGTGGGGAGTTTTGGAAGGACAAGCCAGTTCACCAGAAACCAAAAACGCATTTATGAAACTGGTTCGGGATTGGGTGAGCGGCAACCTTGATGCTGCCATTGCTGAGGGTGAGAGCCCCAACCAGGTGATGGCGAGGCAGAAGGAAGCGATAAATATCATATTAAGTCACCCTGAAGAAGAGACGGTATTGATTTGCATGCATGGCCGGGCGATGCGCCTGCTGCTTTGCTGGATGAGCGGCTACCCGCTGACCATGATGGAAGAGTTCCCGCATCAAAACCTGGTTTTATATAAAGTAACCTGGGACGGCGAACGCTTTGAGATAGTAGATTTTAATAATGCGGCGCATCTGAAAGTTAGTTAATTAGAGATCAGTGATTAGAGATTAGTAAGAAGAAAGGGCATCGCCCGCGTGATACACATACCTAATGAAAATAAGAATATCAGCAGTTAGCTATACCAATACCAAGCCATTTATTTACGGCATAAAGCATACAGACTTCATCAATAAAATTGACCTGAGCCTTGACAACCCAACAGATTGCGCGCAAAAATTAATAGACGACCAGGTTGATATCGGCTTGATCCCCGTTGCCGCTACTTTGAACCTGCCTTACTGGGAGATCGTGGCGGATTATTGCATTGGCGCTGTTGGTGCTGTGAATTCGGTGTTTATTTTTAGTAATTGCGATATAATGAATATAAAGCGATTGCAACTGGACCCGCAGTCGCGCTCGTCGAACAACCTTGCGCGTGTTTTGCTGAAGAATTTCTGGAAGTTAGCGCCTGAACTGATCGTTAACGCACCGGATTACACGACCTCAACCGATACTGAAACCGCTTTCGTACAAATAGGCGACCGTACCTTCGGCAAAAAGGATAAATATAAATACGCGTATGACCTGGCCGAAGAGTGGCAAACGTTTACCGGACTGCCGTTTTGCTTTGCAGCCTGGATAGCAAATAAGCCTATTTCTAAAGAGTTTATTGCCGAATTTAACCAGACACTGAAATACGGCCTCGATCATCGCCCTGAGCTTTTTAAGGAGTTACCTAAGATAGAAAACTTTGATGTGGAGCATTACCTGATGCACAACATCGACTTCGAACTGACGGAGAAAAAGAAAGAGGCGCTGCATTTGTTCCTTAGTTATGTTAAGGCGTTGAACTAAAACTCTTTGGGTAATATTTTACCCAAACATCAATTTATCCGGCGATTTAATACCACAGGTTTTAAGCGGATTTTCCACGCCTGAAATTTTTTTCGTATTTTTATAGGTAACATTTTATAATAGGTTAATAAACCCGCCTTGGTATAGTAGTTGTACCTATATCGTGTTAATTATATTTATGCGCTACCTGCAAAAAACTATATTACTAAATGACCCTTACTCAACCCGTTAAATTCAAAAGGCTATTTTCCGCAATTGTTATTGTCGCGATGTTGTGTTTCGTTGGGCGTACATTGGCGCAGGATAAAGGCGACAATGAAGTAAGCACCGTTTTAACCCCGCATAGCAAAGACGCGATTTTCAGCGATAAGGCGTCTTACACATTCAGCGTAAAAAATACTTACCCGAACGCTGAAGTTGGCCGCGTGTCATACGTGGTAACCGATCAGTTCAACAAGCAATTGCTAAAGGACTCCGTACACGTTTCTATAGGCGCAAACAGTACGAAGGATTTTGACTTTACGATCCCTGAAACGCAGACCGGTTTTTATAAGGTCAATTTTATGGTGAACGTAAGCGATTATGACGATACCACGCGTCGTGTTTTTGGCATTAAGGCAGAAGATATCCGCTCGACTCATGAAAAGCCGAGTGATTTCGACCAGTTCTGGACAAACAGCAAAGCCGAACTGGAAGCGATAAAACCAGACTTTAAAGTTACCGAGCAACTTGACAAAGAGCAATTTGGCGAAAAGGTATACATGATCCAAATGCGTTCACTTGATGGCATGCTGATCCGCGGCTGGATGACTGTGCCCAAAATGGAGCACAAGAACCAAAAGTTCCCGGTGCTGATCATGCTGCCGGGCTACCAGGCCGATACCAAGCCACTGCAGGGTGAAGCGGCGGATATGATATTTGTAAGCGCCGATGTACGCGGCCAGGGCCTTAACCGCAGCGAAATGAACCTGCGGCGTGAAGATTATATCGTACACGAACTGGAGAATAAAAATCAATATTACCTGCGCGGCGTAATAATGGATTGTGTACGCTACGTGGATTTTGTTTGCTCAAGGCCCGAGGTTGACAAAACCAAGATCGCCGTTTCCGGCGGTAGTATGGGCGGATATACTTCTATTGCTACGGCTGCTATCGATCATCGTGTAGCGCTCTGCGCACCTCAAAACCCATTCATGAGCGACATTTACAATATGGACAACGATGCTTCGGTTTGGCCGTTACAGCACATGAAACGCTATGTTGCCATAAAACCCGGCGTATCGTTCGACAAGGTAATGCTTAACCTGCAGTACTTTGACACCAAGAACTTTGCGACCATGATAAAATGCCCGGTACTGATGGGCATAGGATTGCTCGACCCATATGTGCCGCCAAACAACTCGTTCGCGGTTTTCAACAATATCACAGCTAAGAAAAAGATCATCGTATTTAAAGATCTTGGTCACGAGGTAGGCGAGAAGTACAGCCTGTACGAGGAACGCTGGATGCGCGATGAGTTTGCGATGTTTTAAGGTAATAGCCAAAAACGCCAGCCGCTCCAGTAATTATCATAGTAATAAGAGAAATCTTTAAAATTTGCCGGCGAAGCTGTAGGTTGGGATTTGGTAGTGGTTATGTAATCACCAGCATTGTACGCTTTCCATTCATTTTTTTGTAAGTCCCAAATCAGGTAATCACCATCAATTTGTCGTTTATCTGCTATTTCAGCAAATAAATTTCTATCATTATAAGTGAATTTTCCGACGTCTATTTGCTGTCCTCTTTTATTTTCGATGTAAGCAGTTTCATCTGATTGGTTCACGGTTCTGTAATGATGTATTGGAATATAGGAATCATCCCCAAGTCCATGATCGCCCCAATAAGTGAACATGAAAACGAACAGCAAGAGACAAACAGCCCAAAAACATCGTTCCCACAACTGCCTGACATTTTTTATATTTTTCCACCGAATCGTGCGTAGAATAAAAAATACAATCGTTCCATACGCGGCGCTCAATATACCGATCTTTATAAGTTCAAATAAAAAGTGACCTCCAGCTGCCATAGAGGTAAATATAAGATATTTTATCATCTGCTTTAAACTATCCCTGTCAAAATCAATCAAATAGGTACACGCTGTTTGACCGGTTATGAAGGATTACTACTATATTTTGGGGGTGGATGCAAACTGCACTGCAGATGATGTGAAGGAGGCTTACCGCAAGCTATCTAAAAAATTTCATCCCGATCTTAATCAAAATGATGGTTATTTCGAAAGTCGTTTTAAGGAAATACAGGAAGCCTACGACATATTAAGCGATCCGCGAAGCCGGCGACGTTATGATGATCAATTCATTAATAGTAAGATATATTCATCCGACCCTGAGCCTACCAAAAAGCGCCGCTATCCGCGCACCACAGCTGTTGATATTATTTTTACCCTCATCCTCATCGGTATCACCGTGTTGTTTGGCAACTACGTGCTGACATCCATGAACGCGAAATCCAAACCCGCTAAAGTGAGTGAAGCGCCCGTTGTCGCAGATACTGCACAGGTTGTTGCTACGCCGGTAAAGCATCATAAAAAGAAGAAGCATATTTTAATAGCCGTTAATATTAGCAAGCCAAAGCCTGTTTTGGCTGCCAAGCCGGTCACGCCTGCCACAAGCCACCCGGTAACGAACATCAACCCTGTAACAAAGATCATAACAAAAGCTTCGGTTAAAATAAAAGCTGACACTTTCAAACCGCAGCCTGTTGCACAGGTTATTCACCCGGCTTTACCTGTGCGGAATGTTAGTAATACCGAAGATAACAGCATTCCTTACAGCAGTTATTTGCGGGCGAATATTACCGGTGTTGTAAATATGCATAGGTCTGAAAGTCTTAATTCTGATATTGTTAATGTTATTCCCTCGCATACAAAAGTCCTCGTGCTGCAAAAAGGCGGTACTTATTATAAGGTACAATTCAACGGCGACGAAGGATTTGTGCCGAAATGGACGGTGTTGACGAAATAGTTTTGACAAAATTTGTCAACGTCCAGGTTAGCTGCTGATCCGACCTTTTTCTTAATCCTCTCTTACAAATAGTGTTGACATTATCCTTTTGACAAATTTTGTCAGCAAGCGTTCTATTATCAAATCGTTAATTCTGCGGCATTATCAAACCATATCAACTTAAATAGCTTATCTTAAGAGGTAAAAACACCCCCTTAACAATATGAACCCCATACAAACCCTTAAAGGACAAGCCGCGCTTGTTACCGGAGCCGACAGCGGCATAGGCAAGGCAGTTGCCGTTGAGCTGGCCATGGCCGGCGCAAAAGTGATCATTAACCATGTGGACGCGCATGAAATTGCCCAGCAAACTGTAGACGAAATAAAAGCTGCCGGCGGTGAGGCTTATGCCATCCATGCCGATGTAAGCAACGAAGCCGATGTGCAAGCTATGTTTGCCGAAATGTATCAGCAATACGGCACCATTGATATATTGGTAAACAATGCCGGCTTGCAGCGCGATTCGAAATTTGTAGACATGACCATTGAACAATGGAATACGGTTATCGGCATCAACCTTACCGGGCAGTTCCTGTGCTCGCGCGAAGCAGCACGCGAATTTATCAAACGTGGTGTAGTGGAAGGCAGGAGCAAGGCAGCCGGAAAGATCATCTGTATGAGTAGTGTACACGAGGTAATCCCATGGGGAGGCCATGTAAACTATGCTACCAGCAAAGGCGGCGTAATGATGATGATGAAAAGCATGGCTCAGGAACTGGCCCCACATAAGATCCGCGTGGTATCGATAGGGCCGGGCGCCATACAAACTCACATCAACCAGGCTGCATGGGCAACAACTGATGCGCTGAATAAATTATTGACGCTTATCCCTTACGGGAGAATAGGTGAGCCGGAGGACATTGGTAAGCTGGCATCATGGCTCGCGTCCGACGAAGCGGATTACATTACCGGTACAACCATATTTATGGATGGCGGAATGACTTTGTACCCTGGATTTGGTGATAATGGCTGATTTTAAATGTTAAAATAATGTTAAACGCTTTAATTTATCGATTTAGCAAGTTGTATACACCTTTAGATATTGTAAAATATACACTAAGTACTTTGCAAAAATTTAAATTTTCTCTTTCAAAAGATAGTATTTTATAAAATATTCATAAAAGTTCATTTTTATTTACTAAGTTGATAACAATGTTGTACTTTTGTTATGGATTTAAAATTAAAAGAAACTATGAAAAAGATATTTTTAACAATAGCAGCAGTAGGCATTTTAGGAACAAGTGCTTTCGCGAAAATTGATGGCGGTAAAAAAGCAGAGACTGTAACCGTATCATTCTCAGTACAAACTGAATTTGACGAACAATTTAGCGATGCTACCAATGTAGTATGGTCTATAACTCCTAACTGCCAGAAAGCAACTTTTGTAGAAGAAGGTGTTGCAAAAACTGCTTTCTACAATTTACAGGGTGAATATTTAGGTGTAACAGAAAATGTAGCTTATGCTTCAATTTCTGCAAAAGCACAAAAAGAAATATCAGTAAAATACGAAGGTTACAAAGTTGGCGACGTGATCAAACTGACCACTAATGACACCAACGCAGGTTTCGACCAGACTGTATATTTCGTTGACCTGAAAAACGATACTAACGAAGTGTTACTGCGCGTAACTCCTTCTGCAGGTGTATTTTTCTTCAAACAGGTTAAGTAAAAATTCTCAACCCTACATATTATCATCCAAGCCACTTGCCAAAAGCATGTGGCTTTTTTGTTGCGAAGTGTTCTAACCACAGAGTGCACAGAGAAAAAATCACAGAGCATACAGAGAAGAAATTTATAACTCTGTGCACTCTGTGTAAACCTCCGTGTACTCTGTGGTTAATTTAGAAAACCCCATTTTACCCACATTCAGCAAGGTTTTTAAAACATTTTAGGCATATCGGCATTTATTAATAAACATAATACGGTATGT
>JABDAU010000003.1:0-87527 GCA_013289045.1 Bacteroidota bacterium
CCAAACCGCTCAGGGCCTGTGCTCAGCGAAAACCCCTAGGCCCTGCAGCCGCACATGCCCACATCGTTTTGCCTGATTTTTGCCCGAAGCTCACGGGCTGACAAATTATTTCTAAACACAGAATTTTTTCTAAAGGAAGAATAAAAAGAGCGCAAAAGCCTACCGGAAAACCGGGCCGGGCGTATGGCGGGAATGCCGGTTTAGCTTTTTGGCCTGATGTGAGCACAGCGAATCATCTACAAAAAGCGTTAAGAACCGGCAGGGCGGGCTGAAGGTTTTTTCCGGCTTGATTTTTTAGTTACTTTTTTATCAAGAAAAAAGTAACAGCCTCAGCGGCAATTGAGCGGTGAAAGCGATAGATAACAAAGCGGCTTTCGTGAAGACGCTAATAATAACATTGTTCATGAGCAGCAAATCATCCCTGATCCTTATTAAACCAACTCCCCTGCAACGCCAGGTTTATTACCTGCGCTTTGGAGTTCACATGCAACTTATCATAAATATTAGCAATGTGCTTGCGAATGGTGTGCGTGCTTAAGAAAAGCCGCTCAGCAATGGCTTTATAATCTTTCCCTTCCACCAGTAATTTCAACACATCACGTTCGCGTTCGGATAATTGACTTGATGGATCGTCTTTAACAGTAGTCGTATTTTCATTTGGCGTGAAATTCGAGCGCGATAGTAACGATAACGCTTTGCGCGCGATGGAAGGGCTCATAGGCGCACCACCCATTTCCTGTAACTGCTTTATGTAGTCGATAATAGTGCTGGTCTTTTCATCTTTAAGCAAATATCCGCTCGCGCCGTTTTTTATCGCCTCGAAAATCTTATCATCGTCATCAAAAACGGTCAGCATCAAAAATTTCATGTCCGGGTATATTTGCCGTGCATATTTTACGGCATCGGTACCTTTCATTTCAGGCATTTCTATATCCATCAGCACCACATCCGGGTGCATGTTTTTAGGCATCGACTTCAACTGCATTAAAAAATCATTGCCATTTACCGCGGTAAAGCTTACGTTTATAAAGCCTGAGAATTTGATCTGCTCAACCAAAAACAGCCGGCTTTGCTGGTTATCATCAACTATGGCGATGGAAATACTCATGGGGTGGTTATAGTTTTGGCATCAGTGTTGTTTAACGTATTAATTCCGCCTTTGGTTAATATGGCAGTTGTACCGCTGCCCGGCTTACTGAATAAAGATAATTGTACACCGATCTCATTTGCGCGCAGCCGCATGTTTTCCATACCATAATGACCATCCATATTATCATTCACAACAAACCCGATCCCGTTGTCAGTCACCTCAAGCAGGTAATGGCCGGGGTTAGGGCTTTTGAGCGCAATATTGATATGATTAGCCCCGGCATGTTTAATAATATTGCTGACCAGCTCCTGCATGATCCTGAAAAGATGCATCACCTCGCCGGAATTTAACTGCCAATCTTCAGCGATCTGCTCTTCAAAGTCCCAGCTAATATCCGTATGACCAAACAGCTGCTGCTGCATATAAGCCTTCAGTTTATCGCTGAATTCCTGCAGGTATATGGCCTCTCGGTTGAGTACCCAAATGGTCTCGCGCAGGTCTATCATTGCGCTTCGCGCCAGGTCATTCACATAACCTAAATATTTCTGCTCATCATCCTCGCTAAAGCCCTCCGGCTGTTCCATAATAATGTTCAGGTTTCGCCGCATCGAGCTTAGCTGAGCGCCGAGGTTATCATGCAGGTCAGCTGCTATTCGCTTGCGTTCGTTCTCTTCAGCATTGGCAGCCGCTTTAGTGGCCATTATGGCCTGTTCACGTCCCGCGTGTTCCAATTTTAGCCTGGAGTTGCGCCTCATCCCTTGTATAACTATCCCAACAATGATCATCCCCAACGCCAGGATCACAAGCGAACCGTAAAACAAATAGTTCTTATTGGTGAGCTGTAATTTTTGCTGTGCTATGGTGGCTTCCTGTTTTTGCATGTCGTATTTCGCCTGCATATCCGCCATTTCCTGCGCCGAGTTTGCCTTATAAAAAGCATCCTGACCGGCTATGATCTTTTCAAGCGTAGCCTCGTAGTTTTTCGAATCGCCTTTACGCTTATAGCACTTGGCTAATTCGTTGTAATAAAAAACCCGCTGCAAATCGCGCTCGTTTCCCTTTTTGGCATGCGGCGACCTGGTTTTGTTAATGCTATCCTGCGCCAGCCCGTCATTCATTACCTGGATGGCTTTATCAAGCTGCCCCATATTCTCATACACCGAAGCCAGTATCAGCACCTTATCCTGCTGCAGCTCGCCGTCATTTATTTGCTTATCAAGCGCAATGCTTTTTGACATGGCTTGTTCAGCGCTGGCATAATCGTGTTTATGAATAAAATAGGTGGTCTGATTTTCGTACGCTACAGAAAGAAAAAACAGGTTTTGCAATTGCGAGCTTACCTGTATAGACATCCGGATATACTTGTCGGCAGAATCAAGCTGATGTACCCAATTATAATTGCCTGACAGGTTGAGCGATATCCCAGCCAAAACCCTATAAAACTTTGGATTGCTGTTGACCAGCGCCAACGCCTTGTGATGCCATTGGGTAGACCTGTCGACAAAGTTCATATCATAATCCCACGAGCCGAGCGTGTTCATACATTCCGCAACGATTTCCGGATCCTTGTACTTTTCGGCCTGGCGCATTACGTTGTACACCTGCGCGGTGCCGTCCTTATAATGGTAATCGATGTCGGTACAGTCTATCAGCGTTTGTTCCATCTTAAAATACAGTTTGCGGGTTGCTGTATTTTCTATCCTGTACTTTGCCAGCTCGGGCTGGATGAGCATGCGTGCACTGTCGGAGTTATTCCAGCGCAAATACGCATTGGCTTGTGCTACTAAAGCCCAACTGCGGGCGGTATCATTATGCAGTTTTTCGGCAAGTGCCTTTGCCTGTAAAGCGCGGTTCCACAAAGTGTCTTTAGGTAATGTTTCAGATTCCTGGCACAAAACCAGTAAGGCCTGCAATTTTTGAGACGGCGTATGGGCAGCCGCCGCCAGTCGTTTAAGTCTGTCGATCTTTCGCGTTTGCGCCGAAGCATTCAAAACGGACAGGGCAACAATGATCAAAAGAAAAAATCTTTTTAGGGCAATCATATACTTCACTGATTAAATGTAATTGAATTACAGTTAACTACAGAATTTAGCACGCAAAATAATACATATGTATTATTGATTAAGGCTACTGCATTACCCACTTTTACATCAGCTCGTTTGAGCTATTAATTCTAATGAAATGTTGGGCATCAATTTATCTACAGTGATCTGGATGGCGATTATAACTTTAACCGGCTATATCGCATTTAAAAAATCCAGTGCCTGTAAATAGTTGAAGTTGTTTTCATAGAAATAATTTCAGGGTCAACCCCTGGAGATGCGGGTCTCCAGGGGCTTTTTTTGTTATAAAAATATTATTACACGTTATAATTTCATCACACATTATTGCGGGGAATACGTTACTTTGCTATTAACCAATAATTACCACCCGCTATGAAAAGAATATCGCTGTCAATATTCCTGGTATTATTTGCTGCCCTTGCCTTTGCACAAACCGACTTACAGGTAAAAATTACCAACGGTACCTTACAGGGCGTGCGCGATTCTGCCGGGATCCGTTCCTTCAAGGGCATCCCCTATGCAAAGCCACCGGTTGGCGACCTGCGCTGGAGAGAGCCGCAGCCGCCAAAAGATTGGAGCGGCGTACGCATGGCCGATCATTTTGGCAACCAGGCGATGCAGAAGCGCGTTTACAGCGATATGATGTTCAGGAGTTCGGGTGTAAGTGAAGATTGCCTTTACCTGAATGTGTGGACACCTGCAAAATCTGCAAACGAGCATCTCCCGGTATTGGTTTATTTTTACGGCGGTGGTTTTTCGGCGGGCGATGGCTCAGAATATAGGTACGATGGCGAAAGCCTAGCTACCAAAGGCATTGTTACAGTTACCATCAATTACCGTTTAGGCATTTTCGGCTTCCTTGCTCATCCCGAGTTAACACAGGAATCAAGGCACAATGCCTCTGGTAACTATGGCTTACTCGATCAGCACGCGGCATTGGAATGGGTGCAGAAAAACATAGCAGCCTTTGGCGGCGACCCGGCACAGGTTACCATTGCCGGCGAATCGGCGGGCTCCATGTCGGTATCGGTACAGGTGGCTTCGCCGTTATCAAAAGGCTTGTTCAGGGGCACTATTGCCGAGAGCGGCGCTTGCCTGGCTAATCTTCAGCCTCAATCGTTATCTACGGCCGAACAAAACGGTGTGAATACGTTGAAAAAGATGAATGTGGCTTCTATTGCCGATCTGCGTAAGATTCCTGCCGATACATTGTTAAAGGTAGCTACGGGAAGGTTTTCGGTAGATGTGGACGGCTACCTGTTACCCTCCACTCCACAGGAACTATTTGCTGCCGGTAAAGAAATGCATGTACCACTACTTGTTGGCTGGAACTCAGCCGAAGTGGATTACCATTCGATAATAGGCAACGACTCGGCAACGGTTGACAATTACAAAAAAGCTGTGACAAAATACGGGTCGGAAAATGCCGATAATATCCTGAGCCTATACCCTGCCGCTACCGATGCGGATGTGAAGGATGTGGCTACGCAACTGGCATCAGACCGTTTTATCGCTTTTTCAACATGGAAGTTTGCCGATATGCAGAATAAGACCAGCGGACAGCCTGTGTACCGTTATCAATTTGCTACCAAGCGCCCTGCCATGACAAACGGCGACCTGAACAACAAACAAATGGGCGCTGCCCATGCATCAGAAATAGAATTTGCGCTGGGCAACTTATCAACCAACCACGTTTATGCCTGGACGGCTGACGACTACAAAGCATCCAACACGATGGAAACCTATTTCGCCAACTTTATTAAAACGGGCAATCCGAATGGCAGTGGCTTGCCCAATTGGGAACCGTTAAAAAGCGGGAATATAATGCTGATAGATGTAAACAGTCATTCTGAACCGGCCCCTCACCAGGACAGGTATATAAAACTGGATGATTTTGTAACTAAAAACAACATCCTCCAACGCTAAACAATTGCGCCGGCAAGCTGCTGCCAATTTTCGGCAATCAGCTCAGGTTTTATCATTTCCGCAATAAGATTGAAAATATCAGCCGGGCTTTTGCCCTGTTCGCGCAGGTGTTTTATCGAGGTAGAACCGGCAGATTTAGATAGCTTTTCGCCTGCTTCGCCGGTAAGCAATGGGTGATGATAAAAGGTGATCTTTCCAAATTCATCCAATCCTAAATCTTTAGCCAAAACATGCTGCGCGATGGTGGAATCCCAAAGATCATTCCCCCTTACGATCAGGTCGATCCCATAAAACAGGTCATCCGCAAGTGATGTAAGCTGGTAGGCAGGGAAGCCGTCTTTTTTACGCACCACAAAGTTTTGCATCGATCCGGGCAGTTGCATTTCTGTTACTTCACCTTGATAATTTTTAATAAAAACCGTATCTTTATAGGTAACTATCCGCCATGCGGCACCCGGTGTGGAAAGTTGCCAATTTTTGTCAAAACATTTACAGTCAACCCCTTCGTTCAATTGCTTTCGCGAACAGGTGCAGGCATATACTAAATCCTTTTGACATAATTTGTCCAAAAACTTATTATACATTTCCAGCCGTTTCAGCTGGCTATAGTTCTGTTCAAAATCTGCTGCATCGCGCGGGCCTTCATCCCAGTTAAAGCCGAGAAAATTCAGCGTATCAAAAATATCCCGGAGGTATTCAGGGTTTACCCTTTCGCGGTCGAGGTCATCTATCCGCAGTATTATTTTAGCGTCGCCTCGCCTGGCTAACTCCGCAGTTATGGCAAACGACAGCACGTTACCCAAATGCAAAAAACCGCTGGGCGTTGGCGCTATGCGCGTTTTAAAATATGATGGATTATCTGCCTGCAAACTGCGAGTATTTACCCGGCAAGATAAGTCGTGGTAAAGAGATTACAAAACGCAATATCATTTCATAATCACCCTGATAAAAAGCGTTTTAAAAAATATGTACATTTACCTTTAATAGCCGGTTACCTGATTATTACCGCCGGCTGTTTCAACCTGCTATCATATGGCCTCTACAACTATTGAACATGCTAAACCTCTGAGCAGCTGCGCACGATCTTTTACAAAAAATCTATTTTGGACGCTTATTTGCGCTACTGCTTTGTTTTCAACTTCTTCATGCGGCCATTCTGATAACAAGCAGGATACCGCAGCAGAAAGTGCCTATCAGCCGCCGGTAGTGAAACAGATAACTTTTTCTAACGAGCGCAAGATCAACTGGGCCAAAACCACCACTGTGCCCTTTATCCCGGCCATAGTCGATGTAAACATTGATCAATTACCGGCTACTTCGTATGCTGATACCGCGGGATTTAAACCCTTCAAAAGCCGGGTGGATACCGTAAAGTTTGGCAGCTTCAACAGCTTCCCCAAAAAAAGCTTTGATGTAAATAAGATCCCTGCAAAACCGCTGGTTTATCATGCTACCGTATTACCGGCGCCCAAAATAATAAAAGCAGGCCCGCCGCGACCTGCTAACGGCGCCGCCGCCGGTTTATATATGCTTAATGATGTGCAAGGGCTTGAGGGCCTGGTAGTAAGCGCGACATACAGCGACCATAACGGTTTTTTATGGATAGCTACCGAAAAAAGGCGTGTATCGTTATGATGGCGAAAACCTGTTCAAATATATTTCCGATCCGCTAAGCCTTATTTTTACAATGGCAGAAGACAGTGTTGGCCGTATCTGGATGGGGTCGGTACAAAGTGGACTGGCCATGTTTAACCCTAAAACAGACGAGTACAGCCTGATCGGGAAAGATGTATTGGCAAGCGACAGCATTTTACGGTTGGTTACCGATAAATATAACCACATATGGGTTGGCACACCGAAAGGCATTACCATCATTAACCCGGATGCAGCAACATACAGCCGGCCAGAGATTAAGGATGGCATCTCAGAACAAAGGGTTACATCCATGACTATGGACAAAGAACAACGGCTATGGATAAGCCATGGGAATAGTTTTGACATTGCCGACCTGGATAATAAAACCATCGCCACAATAAAAAACATACCCGGTATGCAAGTTTATAAATTCGACGGTATGTTTTGCGATAGTAAGGACAACATATGGCTGGCATCATTAACCGATGGGTATATGAATGCGGTAGATATACACAGGCATCAGCTCTATATTTTTCATGATATCCCTCCTAAGCAAACTAATGTTGTAACAGGTCTTTCGGAAGATGTTTACGGGCATATACTGCTTTCAGGGCTAACCGGTGTAAGAATTTTTGACATAGCCGGGCGGTCGTTAAAAGACATTACCGTTTTCAAGTTCGATAATTTCGTAAATAACAAGATCATACAAAACATCACCGATAAAAACGGTAATACCTGGCTCGCTACATCCCTCGGCCTGTATATATATAAACAAAACCCTTTGCTGGAAGAGCACATTGGCGACCTGAATATTTCTACAATATGTATGGATAGCAAGGGCGTGATCTATGCAGGATCAAATAAAGGTTTGGTGCTGATAGACAGGACGCAAAAAACCATGCGCACGCTGGGCCTAAAAGGCGGCCTGGTTGACGATAACATCCAAAATGTGGTTTCATTACCGGATGGCCGCATAGATATTGGCACCAACGGCGGCTTCAGTATTATCGATAACAGCCACCGGCATATTGAAAATTTTAAGGGCCCGGTATGGTATGCCAATATCACCGACCACACAGGTAAATTATGGATCTGCGGCCGCGACGGTATAGATATATACGACCAGCAGAAAAAAACGATTACTCACCTGGGTACCGAGAATGGTATAACGGCGTGCACCGATATTATGGTAGATAACCTGGACAATATCTGGCTGACAAAAAGGGACGGCACATTCAGCATAATAGACGCGCAGCGAAAGACCATACAGGAGCTCGATCTTCACCTCACACCGCCGGGCAATACGCTTACAACAGTTATTTTACATGATGGCACCAGCGCAAACAGGTGGATAGGTACGCCTAAGGGCCTTTTTATTATAGATCCCGCAAAAAAAACAGCCTTACAATTTGCTGTACCCCAGGGGTTGGCCGATGAAACTGTAATATCGCTGCTAAAGCGGGGCGATACGGTTTATGCCGGCACTAACAAGGGTGTAAGCGTTATAACGATGTCGGGCAAGGGGGCCGGTGCGCTGAAAACCGTTTCTTTCGGAAGGGAATTTGGCCTGGAAAAAATAAACGTTGGTTACTGGCTCACTGATAATTTTACCAATGATGGTAAATACATGTGGGGCGACAAGGGCATATCCATACTGAACCTGGCCGGCAATATGCACCACATTGAGCCTGATGTTTATATCAGCAGTTTTAACCTGATGGATGAACCGGCTTACTTTACCACGCCGGTAAATGGTAACGGCGATAGTACATTGAAGTACAACACATCGGGAAAAGTTTTAGGGCCATACAACCTGCCGGCCAACCTGGAAATCCCTTACCATGAAAGCAGCTTACAGTTCTCCTTCACAAGCCACTCAACCTTTAAAGCCGACACCACCTGGTACCGTTATATGCTAACCGGCACAGACAAAACCTGGCGCAAAAAGACCAGCGAAACCACAACCGGCAATTATTATAACCTTTCGCCCGGATGGTACACGTTTAAGGTTGAGGCTACTGCTAATGATGGTACCTGGGGCAAACCGGCCGTTTTTAATTTCCAGGTGCTGCCGCCCTGGTGGCAAACCTGGTGGGCACGCATCCTGTTCGTGCTGCTGTTTGCAGGTTTAATATGGATGATCGTTTATTACCGCTCGCTGAGTCTTATCCGGTCGAAAAAGTTACTGGAGCAGAAGGTAGCCATGCGTACCCAGGAAGTGCTGGAGCAAAAAGAAGAGATCTCCGCGCAGCGCGATAGCCTTGAACAGACAGTTACAGAGCTAAAGCAAACCCAGAGCCAGCTGATCCAGTCCGAGAAAATGGCTTCGCTGGGTGAGCTCACCGCCGGCATCGCCCATGAGATCCAGAACCCGCTCAACTTCGTCAATAACTTCTCCGAAGTAAATGCCGAGCTGATTGACGAGATGCAGCAGGAAATAGCAAATGGCAACCTTGACGAGGTGAAAGCCATAGCCACCGATATACAGGAGAACGAGAAAAAGATAAACATGCACGGCAAACGCGCCGATGCCATTGTAAAAGGCATGCTGCAGCACAGTCGCGCAGGCTCGGGCGAAAAGGAACCGACCAACATTAACAAACTGGCTGATGAATACCTGCGCCTCTCCTACCACGGTTTGCGCGCTAAGGATAAATCATTCAACGCCGAAATGGTAACGCATTTTGATGACAAACTGCCATTGGTAAACATTCTGCCGCAGGAGGTTGGCCGCGTACTGCTCAACCTGTTCAATAATGCTTTTTATGCGGTAAGCCAAAAGAAAAAAGCGGCATCAGCAGATTATAAGCCAACGGTAACGGTAAGTACCTCTTTGGATGGCGACCAGGTAGTAATAACGGTAAAAGACAACGGCATGGGCATACCTGATGCTGTAAAAGATAAGATCATGCAGCCATTCTTCACCACCAAACCTACAGGCGAGGGAACTGGTTTAGGCTTATCTTTAAGCTACGATATTGTGGTGAAGGGGCATAGCGGGGAAATACTCGTGAACAACAGCGTTGGTGGAGGCGCTGAGTTTGTTATAAAATTACCTTTATAAATTACTACTTTTAGGAGTATTGCTTATATTTATTTACAAAATTGAAGGATTATGAAACCGGTTGTATCACTGGTTTTTAATACCTGTTATACCTGATTAATTTAAACATGAAACCCAAACTACTTATCACACTGTGGTTTGTATTGGTATGCATAAGCATTCAATGTGCCCGTGCGCAAACCAACCCTGACCGGAAACCTGCTATTGACAGCCTCACCAAACGTCTGGCATTATCTGCGCATAATGATACAAACAAGGTGGGTATCTTAACTAACCTTGCCTGGCTGTACAGGGAGGTGGACACTACAAAGGGCACTGCTTATGCCCGGCAGGCACTGGATCTTTCGCAAAAGCTGAAATGGGAACCCGGTATAGGCGACGCCTATTGCGGCCTGGCCTTAAACTGTTTTCATGATCGCCCTAAAGCAACTGCATACGTTTCAAAATCTATCAGCATCGGTCAGCACTGTAATAACCTGGCGGGCCTTAAATGGGCATATTGTACACAGGCGTTTTTTTATTTAATAACGAACGACAATCAAAATGCACTGAGGTATTATACCATGTCGCTAAAATTAAACCCGCCAAAGGCAAGGGACCTTAACGCAAACGTTAACTCTGGGTTAGCATATGTGTATCTCAATCTGCACGACACAACCAAAGCGATAGCGTGTTTCAAACGGGCCATCATGCTATCGCAGCAGCAAAAGATCAGGACATATGTCGCCGGTCTGCAATCCGATTTAGGCAACGTTTATTTATCGAAAGGTGAAATGCTGCAGGCGCGTAACTGCTTTCAGCAATCTTATATCGTTTACACGGATCTTAAAGATAAAGCAGGCTATTCAGGCGCAATATGGAATATAGGCGCCACTTATCTGCCAACGGATATTAATAAAACGCTGGAATATTACAATCAAGCCATAAAGTTTAAGGAGGAGCTGCACGATTATGTGTCTGTAGCGGCTATTTACGGCATTCTCGCAAATTATTATTATGGCAAGTCTCTTGAGAAATCGTTAAACTATTTCCAGCTGTCGATGTCCGCTTATGAACAGGCGGGCGATAAAGCAGATGCATCGGACATGGAATGGGATATAGGCTACATCTATTTCGATTCTGATTTCGATAAAGCGCTTGAGCATTTTCAGCGGGCTTTAAAAGTAAAAGACGAGCTGCACAATTATGCCATGGCTGCACGGATAGCCGCTAAGATCAGCGACCTCTACTCTCAAAGGGGCAATACCGGGAAACAGATAGAATACTACAAGCTTGTAGCAGAATACGATCTGAAGCTTAATAACAAGGCAGATTATTCCGGGGCCCTGTGGGCGCTTGGGTCGTTGTATGAGCCGGTGGATGCAGAAAGATCCGTTTCCTATTATAAACAGGCAGTGGCAATAAAACAAGAGCTGCATGATTATGCAAATGCCTGTAGCCTGGCGCAAAACATAGGCGCTTATTACCTCAATAAAAAAGATTACACCAGCGCACTTGATTACTTCCAGCAGGCATTAAAGCTCAGTGAGGCGCTTCACGACCATGCACTCATCACAAGATGTATAACAGATATAGCAACAGTGTACCGTGACCGGGATGGAACCAATAAAATGATAGACTATTACACCCGGTTACTGGCCGGTGCAAAAGCCGGTGATGCCGAACGCGCGGATATTTTATACGCGTTTGGAACAGCCTATCTTGGCCAAAGCGATTATCCCAAGGCGCTTGGATATTCGCTTGAGGCGCTGCAAATAGCTGAAAAACAAAAGGAACAGCCAAACATGGGCCGCATCCTGCAGCAAATAGGCGGTATCTATTCAGATCGAAAGGATATCGGTAAAGCGCTGGATTACTTAAACCGTTCGTATAAAATATATTCAGCAAATCATCAGGCGAATGATGTCCTAAACGTCATGATTGATATAGGCAATTGTTACACCAGGGCAAAAGAATATGATAAGGCTGTTGCTGAGTACCTGGAGGCAAAAAAGCTGATCGGGCCATTCGATAAGTCGACACTGGAGGTTGTTTTAAATAATATTGCCGATGCATACCGGAACGCAGGAAATTATGAAGAGGCGGCAGATTACATTATACAGTCGATGAAAATAGCTGAAACGATAAAAGACACAGGGGCCGGCTTAGCTTTTGACCTGAGCACCCTGGCCGAAATAAATATCGCGGTAGCAAAAGATAAAACTAAACCCATACCCGGCGACACGATTTTTCCCAAAGACCGTAAGGCGTTGCTGGAGAAAGCGATAGTATACCTTGACCAGGGCATAAGTTATTTAAAAAAATCCAACAACCTGGCTTCTTTAATTGTGTTTTATGATGATCGTACCCAGGCGGATGAATTGCTGGGAGACTACACCGCAGCTTACGCAGATTATAAAAAAAGTATTTTATACCGCGACAGTGTTTTTAACCAAACCAAAAACCAGGAGATAACACGCCGCGAACTGCAGTACCAATACGGCAAGCAGGAAGATTCGCTCAAATATCAGCAGGTGATCACCAATGGGTTATTACAACAGCAAACTTTGCTGGCTACGCAAAAAGAACAGCAGCTGGCATTGTTAGGCAAACAAAAAGACCTTGAGTTGCTCAACACCCAGAAAACGCAGGCCGAGTTGCTTGCTGAGCAAAACCGCAGAAAAGCAAACGAACAGCAGTTGAAAGCCTCGCAAAAAGAAAAAGCGTTTGTGCAGACAAGCCTCGAACTGCAAAACATCGAGCTGAAATCAAAAAAAATCGCAAAGCTATTATTTCATGGCGGGTATAGTAGCTTTATTACTCCTTTCGGTTTTTATTGGGCTCAATTATTATAATCAGCGCACATCAAACCGCCGCCTTTCTGTAGCAAATGCCCAGATCATCACGGCAAACGAAGAGCTGGCCGAAAGACAGGAAGAGATCACCGTACAGCGCGATCAGTTATCAAATACGCTAAGTGAATTGAAAGATACACAGCGCCAGCTGATACAGTCTGAAAAAATGGCTTCGCTGGGTGAGCTTACCGCGGGCATCGCCCATGAGATACAAAACCCGCTCAACTTCGTCAATAACTTCTCTGAAGTAAGTGTAGAGTTATTGGAGGATCTGATTGAAGAAGCCAAAGCCGGAAGGACTGAAGACGTACTTGAAATTGCAGGCGATCTTACTCAAAATTTGCAAAAGATCAACCATCATGGCAGGCGCGCCGATGGCATTGTAAAAGGCATGCTTGAACATAGCCGCACTTCAACCGGGCAAAAGGAACCAACGGACCTTAATAAGCTGGCGGATGAATACCTGCGCCTGGCCTATCATGGTTTAAGGGCAAAAGACAAAAGCTTTAATGCAGAACTGATCACCGCTTTTGATGAAAGCTTATTGCCTGCAAACGTCATCCAGCAGGATATAGGCAGGGTATTGCTTAACCTGTTTAACAATGCCTTTTATGCCGTACATCAAAAGCAAAAAACCGCGCCGCCTGACTATAAGCCAACCGTTGAAGTAAGCTCTTTAAAAAAAGACGGGCAGCTTCAGCTTATAGTTAAGGACAATGGCAACGGCATCCCTGAAAGCATAAAAGACAAGATCATGCAGCCTTTTTTCACTACTAAACCAACCGGCGAAGGAACGGGTTTAGGCTTATCGCTGAGCTACGATATCGTGGTTAAAAGTCATGGCGGCAACATCGCCGTCAACTCAAAAGAAGGCGAGTTTACCGAGTTTATCATATCATTACCTTTAAAATAACTATATTTAACGTGCTTAGTAATATCACCTAAAAGCATGAGTGTATTTTTCTACCTGGCGGCTTTCATAATGGTAACGCGAATAGCTAAAACTTTTAAGTTTTCGCCGTTACGCCCAAAATGGAAACCGATGTTTTCTACAGCACAGCTGGCTATAGCGCTTGCTTACCCCTTTTCAGAAATAGCGGGTGATGGTATTTCATCTATTATAGCAGGTGGCATACTATTATATCTCGTTTACTTTGGATTAAGAGAGCAGGATTTTAAACCATTCAAACCTTATCTTGAAGCACATTACCCCCTGATCGGTGTAGCCTTTGTATATGGATTGACCAAACTCATACTTCCAAAATTTGTGAGCGAATACGAAGAATATTCTCTTATTCCAATCGTTGCTGCATTTATTTATGTACTGGGCCGCTGGGCTGCTTCCAAAAAACAAATGGAGCAGATCAACATCTTCAGTCAGCGTAACGCTGAGCTGGATAGATTGGTTGCCGAACGCACCGCCGAGCTCACCAACCAGAAGGAAGAACTCCAGGCTACCCTTGAGCAATTGCAAGCCACACAGCAACAGCTCATCCAGTCGGAAAAACTGGCCTCTTTAGGCGAGTTGACTGCAGGTATCGCACACGAAATTCAAAACCCACTCAACTTCGTTAACAATTTCTCAGAAGTAAGCATGGAACTAATCGACGAGATGAAGGAGGAATTAGAGAAGGGGGATAAGGAAGAAGCCACCGCTATTGCAAACGATCTGAAAGATAACCTCAGCAAGATCATCCACCACGGCAGACGCGCCGATGGCATTGTAAAAGGCATGCTGCAGCACAGCCGCGCCAGTAGTAACGTCAAAGAACCGACGGACATTAACAAACTGGCCGATGAATATTTCCGGCTCGCTTATCATGGCTTAAGGGCAAAGGACAAATCATTTAATGCCGAATTGGAAACACATTTCGGCGATCAATTACCTACGGTAAATATTGTGCCGCAGGATGTAGGCCGTGTTTTACTCAACCTTTTCAACAATGCATTTTACGCTGTCCACCAAAAACAAAAGGATAATTCCGAAGGCTATAAACCAACGGTAACCGTTTCAACTATAGCAAAAGATAAACAGGTGTTTATCACTGTACGCGATAATGGAAATGGTATACCCGAAGAAGTGAAGGATAAAATTATGCAGCCTTTCTTTACTACCAAACCTACCGGCGAGGGCACAGGATTGGGCCTTTCGTTAAGCTATGATATTATTGTAAAAGGCCATAACGGCAAAATAGATGTAAAAAGCGAAGAAAATAGTTATACCGAATTCACAATTTCAATACCCGGGTAAAGTTTATATGAAAATATTAGTAGTTGATGATGAAGCTGACGTTCAGCCATTATTTTTGCAGCGCTTTCGCAAGGAAATAAAGAATCACGAGTTTGAGTTTGATTTCGCGCTCTCAGGTGAAGAGGCGCTGGATTACATGAAGGAAAAGCACTCCGAAATTGTACTCATTCTTTCAGACATTAACATGCCGGGTATGAGTGGCCTCGAGCTGCTTTTGAGGATAAGGCATGACTATGAGGTGCCGCCACCCGTGGTGATGATGATAACCGCTTATGGCGACGACGAAAACCGCAACCAGGCGATGAGCAGCGGCGCGAACGACTTTTTAACCAAGCCGCTCGACTTTAATTTACTAAAAGAGAAACTAAAAGAACTGGAGCATTAATAATGGCAAAAATATTAGTAGTTGATGATGAGGCCGATCTGGAACTGCTGGTAAAACAGAAATTCAGGCGCAAAATAAGGGAGAATGAATATGAGTTCGTTTTCGCCTGCGATGGCGAGGACGCGCTGCTGAAAATTCAGGAAAACCCCGATGTGGATGTTGTGCTGAGTGATATCAATATGCCAAGAATGGATGGCCTTACCCTGCTTACCCATCTTAAAGACAATAACCCCGTACTAAAAGCCGTGGTCGTATCCGCCTATGGCGATATGCAAAACATCCGCATGGCCATGAACCGCGGCGCCTTTGATTTTGTATGCAAACCCGTTGATTTTGCCGATTTGGATATTACCATAGAAAAAACGGTTAATTACGTTCGCGAGATGCAGGCAACCCTGCGGGCTATAAAGGAAAACAACATCCTGAAGATGTATGTAGACGAGAACGTGCTCAACTTCATGACCCATAAAGAGTTTGAAAACAGCCTGCTGAAAAATGAAGTGCTGGAAGCTACCGTAATGTTCATCGACATATGCGGTTTCACGGCTATAACCGAGCAAACCCCGGCTAACGAAGTAGTGCAATTACTGAATGGCCTGTTTGATAAAATGGTGAAAGAAATCATCGCACAGGGCGGCCACGTAGATAAATTTATGGGCGATGCCATAATGGCCGTTTACCGAGGCGATTACCATCTCGACCGCGCCGTAGATACCGCGCTTGCCATCAGGGACCAACTTAGTAAGCAGGATTTGATAAAAGCAGGTGAACATTCTTACAAAGCCGAAATTTCGATAGGTATCAATTCGGGTGAAATGATCTCGGGCAACATCGGTTCAGCATCGTTAAAACGTTTGGATTATACCGTAATTGGCGATACTGTTAACACAGCACAACGCCTGCAATCTGTGGCCAAAGCCGGGCAGATCATTATCAGCGAGGAGGTTTATGAAAAAGTAAAAGAATCCTTCAAGTGCGAAAAGATCGGTGAGGCTATGCTGAAAAACAAAACAAAACCGGCAATTATATACGAAGTTGTGGAATAAGAATTAATGATGCGAGCGGGCGTGTTTCTTTAGTACGCCGCCTGCAGCTTCTTTAATAGTGCTGGTAAACACAAAAGCTTTCGGATCTACCTCGTACACCATATTGCGTAAGCGGCTCACTTCAAGTCGTGTAATAACGGTAAATACAATATCCACCGGGTGGTGAATATCAAAACTGTCTTTTAAATAGCCGCGCTCACCTTTGTAAACGGTTATACCGCGGCCAAGTTCTTTCACCAACTTTTCCTTAATGATGTCATTTTGCGACGAGATAATGGTCACACCGGTATATTCCTCTACCCCTTCTATTACAAAACTGATGGTGCGCGACGCCGCATAATAAGTAAGGATGGAATACAAAGCTGTAGGCAATCCAAGCTTTATTGCCGCAATCAAAAAGATAACGATATTGATGCCAAGGATGATCTCGCTGATGGTAAAGCTGATGCGCTTACCCGTATAAAGCGCCAGTACTTCTACCCCGTCCAGTGCGCAGCCGCCCCGGATGGCCAGCCCCACGCCTATCCCCATAAACACGCCGCCAAAAATGGAAACCAGTAATTTATCGGACGTGATCTGCTGGTAAGGAATATAATGCAGGCAAAGCCCCAATAATATTACAGCGATGAAAGTGCGGATAGCAAATTTACGGCTTACCTGGAATGCGCCCATAATAATAAGCGGAACGTTTACGATCACAATTACCCAGGCAATGTTCAGGTCATACAACTCGTGGATCAGCAGCGAGATACCGGTCATACCGCCATCAAAAAAGCTGTTAGGTATCATAAAGCTTTTTAATGCGAAGCTGCAAAACAGTATTCCCAGTAAGGTGTAGATAGTTTCTGTTAACCAGAGGGGCAGGTGAAGCCTTTTCATGTTGTAAATTTACTCCAATTCAGCCTTTATCAGTTGTAAATTCTTTTCTTTTTTTGTTTCCCGCTCCGCACGCGCCGTTTTCGTAAAATACCGGTGATCTTCAAAAAATTCTACCTGTACCTGGTTCCAGTGCTCTTTGGAGGTCACATGCCCCGTGAGGCAAAACTCTTTGTATAGTTTGTCGGATATTTCAAAAAAATCATCGCGACCAAGATAATCCAGGTCGGCATCGGCAAGTATTTCCCCTAAATGGTCTTTTGGCGATTGCGGCAATTTGGTAGCCATAATGATCTCGCAGATATGTTCGATATCCGCTGTGCTATACCCAAACTGCGGAAGTGATTCCCGGGCGATGGAACACGATAGCTTTTCATGGTCTTGCCTGCCTTTGATGTGGCCCGAATCATGGAACCAGGCAGCAGTGAGCAGCAGCGTCAATTCTTTTCCCGTAACACCTTCCGCTTTAGCTATATGTTCAGCAGCACTGTAAACATCCAGCGTATGGTCTACGTTGTGGTAGCATAAATTCGCCGGTAATTCCCTGTTCAACAGGCTGATGATATACCTGCCTGCTTCTTCAAATTGCATTCAAATCTCGGTTATAACTGTATCAAGGCTCAAAATAAAGATTTTGGGAAATAATAATGCTATTATTTAAAGAAAATAATTCGGCTTCATGTCAAAATCATTAACCACAGAGGTTCGCAGAGATTTACACAGAGGGCCCGGAGATTCTATTACAGAGTGCACACAAATTTTATCTCAGTGTTCTCTGTGTAAACCTCTGCGCACTCCGTGGTTAAAAACTGCCTTGTTTAAAAGTCAACCTGTTCAAAAACAAGCCCTACATATGAAATACATTGAACCTGTGCCCATCAGGGTCGGCAAAAATAAACCCGTAGTATCCTTTCCCAAATTCTTCCGGCTGGGAAATAAGTGTCCCGCCTGCTTTTTCAACCTCTTTTGCCCACTCGTCTGCTTCCTCTTTACTTTCTGCAGAAATGGTAAATATGATTTCATTGGCTTTGTGCGAATCGCTTATTTCGCTTTTTATATTGGCCTGGAGTATATCTTTTAAAAAGAAGTGGATCACGAAATTATCGTCGCCAACAAAAAAACTGGTCAGCTCTCTTGAGCGTCCGTTAGACCTAAATCCTAATTCCGTATAAAATTTTGTTGTACGACCTAAATCGCTTACGGCAAAATTTGCCCATATCTTTTTTGGATTCATAAATTAAATTTTTGTTCTAACATTAACTCACCTAACCCATTAATCGCTAACTATTAAACTGCCGCAAATGATGATCGGCATGCTTATAAACAAAATATCCTAACTGTTCTTTGCTCATCGGCCCGAAGAAAAAATGCACAAATATCGGGTCATTATATTGCTCATACGAGTTGATAAATGCTACCCATTTTTCCTTGCCGTTATCAACATCATAAGTTCCGGTCACAATAAATTCAGGTTTTGTAGGCATATTACGCTGTACCGGGGCCTCATCTTTTAACATGCTTTTCAATGCCATTTTCCCAAACAAATAACCTATAAATGTCCTTTTATACGGGGTTTTACCCTGGTAACATTCCTCGGCGCGTGCGCAATGCTCCAGCATCTGGCCAACATTCATTTTGCCCCATTGCGCGGTGCTGCCCTGGTCAAGGTTATTGATTCGGCTTGTCAATTCATCACGGGTAACTTTATCGAATACTGATTTCATAAGTTGGCTATCAATTGATATACGAAGTTAAATTATTGCGAATTATGATGTGAGGCATGATCGGGACAAGTTACAGGGTTATATAAGCCAAAAAATATATCATTAATACTCAGCCCGATGTATAAAATTCAATTTAATTTGCTAAATCATTTTATTATTTTGTTTTTTGAATATTATAATACCGACCAGCCAGTTATTGAATGAAAGGATACGAGAAGTTACCGGAAGAGGACTTGCTGATATTGCTCAAACAAGGTGATAAAGCTGCTTTTGAAGCGCTATATAACCTGTACTGGGAGAAGATGTACAGCACTGCCCACAAACGCGTAAAAAATGGCGAAGTAGCGGAAGAAATAGTGCAGGACCTGTTTGCAGATCTATGGTTCCGTCGCGATAATCTGCCGGTCATTAGCCGCCTTTCGGGCTATTTATACAGCGCCATCCATTACCGGGTGATCAACCATATTCAAAAAGAGATCACAAAAAACAAGTTCGAACATTACGTAGCGCTTTATCATCTTGATTTCGATAATTCCACCGAAGAAGAACTAATATATAATGACCTGAACCTGCATATAGATAAAGAAGTGGAAACCCTGCCGGTAAAATGCCGCGAGGTTTTCAAACTGAGCCGCGCTCAGCATAAATCCAATAAAGAGATCGCCCAAACGCTTGGCATTTCTGAAAAAGCGGTGGAAAAGCACATCACCAAAGCCCTCAAACATCTCAGGGCAAGCCTTAATCTATTTTTTTTGATTTTTTAATTCACGGAGGTAGGGTTGGTGGCTACATAGCTGACTTAGCTATTATACAACCACTATAAACTTTTCATCTGATGCGTAAAAGAATCTCCGGCGCGTTGCTGGACAAGTATCTTAAGGGCGAATGCAGCCCCGAAGAAAAAGAATTTATTAAAAACTGGTACGAATCATTCAGCCCGGAGGACGATGGCGTTTCGGGCATGAACGATCTCGAAAAACAGTTGCTGCGCGACCGGATGTTCATGCAGATATCAGGCAAAGTGGCATCGGATGAGGATATAGCGGCAGGCGGTAAAGTAGTACGATTGAAATTCTTAAGCTATGCGGCGGCAGTTGCGGCAATTATTTTCATTGCCTACCTGGTATTGCCTGGCCACCATAAAAACCAGCAAACGGCACCTGCTTCAAGCCAAATCGTCACCATCAATAATACGGGCAAAAACATCCGCGAGCAAACGCTTAATGATGGCAGTCGTGTTTGGCTCAGCCCCGGTACGCAGATCACCTACAACAAATCTTTCGGCAGCGCAAACAGGGAACTGGCCATGAGCGGCGAGGCATTTTTTGAAGTGACCAAAAATCCGCAAAAGCCTTTCATCATCAACAGCGGCCATATCATAACCGAAGTTTGGGGAACAAGTTTCCGCGTACGGGATGGTAAGCAGGCCACTTCTGCGGATGTTTCAGTAGTTACCGGGAAAGTTTCCGTTAGCCTGCCGGGTACTGCGCCCGTAAATATCAATAAGCCACTACCGGCAAACAGTAAGTCGCTCGTGATGCTATATCCCGATCAGCAGGCGGTTTATTCAGGAAAGGACAATGCGCTGCATACCAAACAGGAGAAACAAGCCGACCTGCTCATCTGGAAAAAGATCAGTCTGTCATTTGATAATGCTACTGTTAAAGATGTGATCCCGTTGCTGGATAAAACATTTAGCCTCAACATCCATTCGAGCGATGAAACCATCAACAACTATTTTATCACTGCCGATTTCAACGGCCTCAACTTCCCGCAAATAATGGAGGTATTGCGCAATACATTGAATATCAATTATGAAATAAACGGCAATAACGTAACGCTAACGAAGAACTAAAATATAATAACCAATTAACCCAATTGATCATTAACCGGCAAAAGATGAAGTAAAAAACAGACCAAAACCCGCTAAACGAAAAAAGCAGAAGTGCTGCGAACACTCCTGCCCAAAGTATTTAACCCGCTAAACGGCCTGCAAGGCAGGCTGCTGGGTAGTAGTTTCTCATTATTTACCAATAAGAAAACCAAAACCAAATTATGAAATTTTTTCGACCAATACCAGGGTACTGGTGTAAAATTATGAAGATAACTTTAGGACAGGTATTTATAGCGATTCTTTTAACAAGCGTTTCCTACGCCAGTAGCAGCAGCGCGCAAAAGATGCTTAATAACCCCGTGACTTTATCTGTAGAAAAAACGAGCCTGGGCAAAGCCTTGAAAATGATTGAAAAACAGGCCGATGTAAAGTTTGCCTACAGCAAAAGCATCATCAATATCGATCAGCAAGTGTCCGTTTCGGCAAACGGGCAATCGCTGGACGAGGTGTTGAGCAGTTTATTAACGCCTATAGGCATCTCCTACCGTGTTGTTAACCAGCGCATTGTGCTGAGCAATACATCGCCGCCCAAAATAGCAGTAGCAGCAGATAGCAGCGGGACCGATATCGCATCGCTTTACCAGGCATTTCCTGTCTCAGGTAAGATCGTCGACGAAAACGGCCAGCCGCTGCCCGGCGTTTCAGTACGGATCAATAAATCCGACCAGGGTACTATTTCTGATCCAAACGGCAGCTTTACGCTCAATTCCGTAAAAGAAACCGATACGCTTAACTTCTCATTTATCGGTTATCAAAACCAATCAGTTGCTGTTGGTAACCAAAAGGTTTTTACAATAAAAATGGTACCCAGCAGCGCCGATGTGTTAAAAGAAGTGGTGGTAGTTGGTTACGGCACATCAACCAAAGCTAACCTCACCACTTCCATAGGCTCGGTAAAAGGCTCGGAAGTGAACGAACGTCCAACCTCGCTAAATGCACTGCAAGGCCTCGCCGGGAAAGTTGCCGGTGTCAATATCATGGAAAACTCCGGTCGCCCGGGTGGCGCGCCTGAAGTTACCATACGTGGTATCTCGTCTATCAACTCGTCTCTTGCGCCATTGTATGTGATAGATGGTTTTGTGGGAGCCGATCCAACGACTATCGATCCATCTATCATCGAATCGGTTGACGTTTACAAGGATGCTGCAGCTTCTGCAATCTATGGCTCAAGGGGCGCTAACGGGGTTATTGTTATCACCACCAAAAAAGGTAAAGACGGCGTATCGCAAATCGCCTTTAACAACAGTGTAAGCTTTGGTTCGCTCGAGCGTGAAATACCGCTATTGAACGCATCTGAATTTACTGAAATGCTCAGAAGGCAATATGCTTATGTACCGGGCAGAATTGCACCAAATGATGACCCAAACAACAATTTCACCAGGAAAACTGACCTTTTCGATTCCAATGGCAATCCAAAATACAATACCGACTGGCAAAAGGCAGCTACACGGACGGCAGTTTCAGATAACCACTCGCTAACCTTTACAGGCGGCAAGGATGGCCTTAATATACTGGCAAACTTTTCGTACCGTAACAACCAGGGCATCCTGCTCAACAGCTATCAAAAACAGCTATCTGCTTATATCAATGTAGGCTGGGATGTAAAACCATGGCTGCATATCCAGGCGAATATCAATTCGTTCGCCAGCCAGGGCAATAACCCTGAGACTAATACTTTCGGTTTGAATGCAGTACGCGAGATGTACGAGTTCCCGGATATTTTCCCGGTTACTTATCCTGACGGCACGGCATCCCGCAAAGGCGATTATCCTGGCCTTGAAGATTCAGAAAACCCGGTAACGCTGCTTAACGAGATCAAAAATGTATCCGGCGTATTAAACACCACCGGCAATTTTGTGGGAACTTTCCACATCGTTAAACATCTTGATTTTAATACTACCTTCAGCGGCCAAACCGGTTCAACTTACACCAATTATTTCGCACCGAATAATCTCGACCAGATCTCTGAGGCGCAAAACGGTGTAGCACAACGCACCAATGGCACCTCGGCTTCCTGGACCAATGAGAATTATTTCTCGTACGATAACCAATTTAAAGACCATCATTTAAATGTGATAGCAGGTGTAAGCTGGTATGATTACCGCACTTCTTCTACCTTTGCCGGCGCCGAGAATTTCTTCGATAATACATTTGAAGATTATAACCTCGGTGTAGGAACGGTTGTAGAGCCGCCATCATCATCACAATCTGAAAACCAGCGCAACTCATTCTTTACCCGCGCCAATTATAATTACAAGGAAAAATACTTCCTTGAAGCATCATTAAGGGATGATGGCACATCAAAAGTTGGTGTGAATAACCAATACGGTTTATTCCCGTCTTTTTCAGCTGCCTGGAGAATATCAAACGAAGATTTCTTTAAAAAGCAATCAACCATCAGCAACTTAAAGTTGAGAGGCAGTTATGGGGTTGTAGGTAATTCCGAAATACCTAACTATTCTACCATTACGCAGTATGTTAGCTCGCCTACCGTATTTAATGGCAATGAAGCGGCTGCCGTAACGCTAAGCAGCTCATTCGGTAACCCGAACCTGCGCTGGGAGAAAGACAAACAGGCTGATATCGGTATCGACGCAGGTTTCTTACACGACCGCATACAGGTAGTAGCCGATGTATATAATAAAACCAGTACCGATTTATTATATAACAAGCTTTTACCGGCAACCAGCGGCTATTCAAATGCCTGGGATAACATAGGCTCCATCCGTAACCGTGGGTTTGAAATTACCGTTAATACTGTTAACATCACCAATAAGGATTTTAAATGGAGCACCAGTGTAAACTTCTCTGTCAACCGCTCAAAAGTGCTGAATATAAACGGCGATACACTTTATAGCGTTACCACCTTTGGCCGCGTAGTAAAGGGTGATCCGCTTAACGAATTTTACGGTTATATACGTGAAGGCGTATGGGGCACCAGCGAAGCCGCGCAAGCCGCTAAATTCAGCGGAAGCGTACCGGGAGATGTTAAATATGCCGACCTGAACCATGATGGCGTACTGGATGCCGGCGACCAAACCGACCTGGGTAATGCCATGCCGAGCTGGCAAGCTGAAATGACCAATACCATCAGCTATAAAAACTTCACATTCTACCTTGACCTGGAGGGCATGTACGGCAATAATGTATACAACGTGCCCGCAGCGTTAATGGAAGACCCTAATCCAAATGTGAACAGCTTTAAGAGCATATTAAGTGCGTGGACGCCAACCAATCAAAACACGCTGCAGCCAGAACTGCGTCTGCCTAACGACCATTTTTCTTATAGTAATGTCGACAATTATTATTTGCAGAATGCATCATTCCTGCGGGTGAGGAACGTAGCGCTTAGCTACACCTTTACACAGGCATGGCTTAAAACAATATTGGTTAAAACACTTAACATAGGTGTGAATGTGGAGAACGCGCTGTTGTTTACGAAGTACAAAGGCTATGATCCGGAAGCATCGTCATTTGGCGGGGGCCTGGAACAAGGGCTTGACGTGTACCAGTATCCTAAACCACGCACTGTTTCTCTTTCTCTTAACGCCACCTTTTAAACCTAACGAAAATGAAAAGATTATATATCCTGTTACCGATCATAGTAATTTATTTCAGTTCATGTAAAAAGTTCCTGGCTGAAAAACCATATGGCGTATTAAGCCCTTCTGATTACTATACATCATCCAACCAAATTAGGGCAGCCGTTGATGGCCTTTACACCGGCTTAAGCGGTTATTATGCCTCAGAGCTTGCAGTTGCTACCGCCCCGGTATTTGATCTGGAGTATATTACCGGTTACACGGCAAGGCCAAGGTCCGCCACGCCCGACCAGGTGCAATATTTACAGTTGCCCGTAACTTACAACAATGGCGATGCCGAAACTTTCTGGACATCCACTTACTACCCTGTTGAAAACTGCAATAGCGTAATAGCTAACCTTAGCACCTCAACCGTAGTGGATTCTGCCACCCGCCACAAAGAGCTCGGCGAAGCCTATTTTTTACGTGCCTATTATTACTTCAATGCCGTGCGTTTGTTTGGCAGCATTCCGCTGAAAATTACACCAACAACAGGTATTGACAACGTACAGATCGGAAAATCAACCCCGGATGCCATCTACGCGCAAATTGTAAGCGACCTGACCTTTGCAGAAGGATCAGGCCTGCCCTGGACTGATGTAAGCGGGCACGTAAACATGGGCGCTGTAAAGTCACTGCTTACCAAAGTATATCTTACCATGGCAGGCTATCCATTGCAAAAAGGCAGCTCTTATTATCAGTTGGCTTATAATAAGTCGCTGGAAGTGATCAATAACGGCAGTTACAGCCTGTTTGCCAAGTATTCCGATCTCCGCAGCTCGGCATTACAAAACACCGGCGAGCAGATCTTCATGATTCAGCGCTCTTATACCTATACGCCTGATAACAATATCATGCATTTTGATTTGCTGCCCTACCCTACAGAACCGATATCGATACTGCCTGATAACGGTGGCGCGATGGCGCCCGATCCCGCGTTTTACAATTCATATAGCAATAGCGATGTGCGTAAGCAGAACCAGCAGTTTTACTACACCAGCCATACCCAATATGGCGCGACTAATGTTATCACGCTGCCAATGCCGTACATCTACAAATATTGGGATGACCTGGCAGAGCAAACCGGTAAAAACGGTTTGAACAACCCGGTGATCCGCTATGCAGACGTGCTATTGATGTGCGCCGAAGCCAAATCGATGGTGGATGGCGGCACCACCAGCGATGCGGCTGCTGTTAGTGCTTATTTCAAAGTGCATAACAGGGCATTCCCGACAGCAACGCAGCCGGCTTCCATTACTACCGACCAGGTACAGATGGAACGTTACTGGGAGTTAGCCTATGAATTCCAGACCTGGTTTGATATGACCCGCACCCGTCGTGCATTTGATGTGGCCAACAATAAGATGGTCGACCTGATAGGTTACAAAGCGCCACAACACTCAAAGGCCTTTGCGGAGTCGGACCTGGTCATACCGATCCCGTTAACGGAGATACAAAAAGACCCTAATCTGAAATAAACTTTAATAAACCCAAACCTTAACTGAAGCCCTGCAAATGCAGGGTTTTTTTGTTTATTGGCTCATTCGACAATATGGATCTGGACTTCTCAACACAAAAACTTTGGACCTCTCAACAAAACACCATGCCGTTTTTATACCCGAAATTTGCACCATAAAATATAACGAACATGGAAGATCAAAATAAAAATACCTGGGTATTGGTAACCGGCGGAACAGGCTTTGTGGGTGTACACTGCATTCTGCAGTTGATGCAAAAAGGCTATAAGGTAAAAACAACACTGCGCTCGATGAACAGGAGAAGTGAAGTGATCGGTATGCTGAAAGAAGGCTGCATCACTTCTCCCGATAGCTATCGGGACACAAACCTTCAATTTATTGAAGCCGACCTGACCAAAGACGACAACTGGGATAAAGCCGTAAAAGATTGCACGTATGTATTGCACGTTGCCTCGCCTATCCAACTGGCACAGCCGAAAGATGAAAACGAGATGATCCGCCCGGCGGTTGATGGCGCATTGCGGGTATTAAAGGCGGCGCGGGATGCAGGCGTGAAACGTGTGGTAATGACCTCAAATTTCGGCGCGGTTGGGTATAGCCATAAAGACATGAACACGCAGATCACCGAAGAGGACTGGACAGATCCAAATGAAAAAAAGCTGTCCACCTACAACAAATCAAAAGTACTGGCTGAACGTGCGGCGTGGGATTTTATCCGCAAAGAAGGCGGCGAAATGGAATTGAGCGTGATCAACCCGGTGGCTATTTTTGGCCCATCTTTAGGCCCCGACCTTTCAAGCGGTTTCGACCTCATAAAAACTGTGATAGATGGAAAAATGAAAGCCATCCCGAACATGACCTTCAACATTGTGGATGTAAGGGATGTTGCCGATCTGCACATCCGCGCCATGACCAGTCCTGGAGCAAAAGGGCAACGTTTTTTGGCGTTGGCCGGCGGCATTATGTCGCTTCCGCAAATAGCAAAATTGTTGAAAGACAAGATGCCCCAGGTGGCCGGAAAGGTAACCACTAAAACGTTACCGAACTGGGCTGTGCGCATCACGGCTTTGTTCAACCCAAAGGCAAAGGCTATTTCTTCAATGCTGGGCATTAATCGCAATACCAGTAATGCAAAGGCACGCAATATTCTCAAATGGCAGCCGATCGCTAATAATGAGGAAGCGGTGCTGGCATCTGTAGAAAGTATGCTTAAATTTGGTAACATTCAATGAGAGCCACCGAGATCAAATCGTGTTACATCGGCCCGGAAATATCACCGGAACAGTTTGTGCCTGAACACTTTTTTGTGTATGTGGGCAAGGGGATGATACACGGTTACGACGGGCACAAAAATTACACGTTAAGGTCCGGCGAAGGCTGCGTGGTGCGTAAAAACCGGCTGGCCCGGTACAACAAGCAAAAGGAAAATGATGAATTTGAAAAAGTGATCATCATTTTTGATGAACCATTCCTGAAAGGCTTCCTTTCGCGCCACAAGATTCGGATTCCTGAGCCGGAAAATACAGACGTTTTTCTGCGCACAGGCAAGAATAATTTAATTACAAACTTCGTTTATTCGCTAATGCCATACTACAACCGCAGCGGCAGGATCGACGGGCGCTTTGCCGACATTAAACGCGAAGAATTATTGCTGATACTCCTACAATCGCAACATGAGCTTGCCGCTGTTTTATTCGATTTTGGCATTCCGGAGAAGATCAATATCGAGGCCTTCATGAACCGCAACTTCCGTTTCAATGTAAGTATCGAGCGGTTCGCCTGGCTTACGGGCCGCAGCCTGTCATCCTTTAAGCGCGATTTTAAACAAACTTTTAATGACACGCCAAATCGCTGGCTTATCAATAAAAGGCTTGAGGAAGCGCATTTCCTTATCAACAAAAAACTAAAAAGACCATCCGAAATTTACCTCGAACTCGGCTTCGAAAACCTGTCGCACTTTACATTTGCATTTAAAAAAATGTTTGGGCATTCGCCGACAGTGCTGGTTGGTTAGCAATAGTTTCCGTAAATTGTGCTATTCCATGCGTTTTAAATACAAATTATCCTGCGTGCTGCTGTTTTCGGTAATGGCTGGTTGTTTTACCTGTTATAAGACATCGGCTGGTGCTGTGCCGCTGTATAAGGATTCCATTTTACAAAAAAGAAATCTAATAATAAATGGAATAAAATATACGGTGATCAACAGCCATTGCGATTCTACCTCAGCACTTGTCATCAAAAACAATCAGGGCCGGGTTGTATTTACACATATTGAGGCTATCGGCATTGGCAATATTAAATTTATTGATTTCGACGGCGATGACTATAAGGATATTGAGTTAGAATTATTGGTCGCTGATTCGGAACAGGAAGACCTTGTATTATATGATCCTCAAACCAGGAAGTTTGTATTCGCCGGAAATTGCCCTCAGGGGCAACATCTTAAACACACAAAGTACTATTATACTTATGAAGATTGCTGCGCAGGCCGCAATTGGGACAGTGAGTTATTTTACATTGCTAATGCAAAAATGGTCATCATTGGTAAAGTTGTTTACAGCGATGGTGATGGCCTCGCATTTTACAAATTCAGGAACGGGAAAAAGATGCTATTCAAAAAACGAATGGCGCGCATTAATGGCGATACACCTGTATTGACCGGGCCGCACATTGATTTTGATATAGATAAATACTGGCCCAGAAACTGGTCGCTTTATACAAACTAAACCCTCTTTCAATTAAACGCCTGCCTGAATTCCAGCGGAGAAATACTAGTTTTGGTTTTGAATAATTTACTGAAGGATTGCGGGTGTTCAAAACCTAACTCGTAGGCGATCTCGCTTACTGACAAACCTGTAGTCGACAGCTTTTCCTTTGCTTTCTGAATCAGTTTCTCATGGATATGCTGCTGGGTATTCATACCGGTAAGTACGCGCAGCATGCTACCCAAATAACCCGGCGAGACATTTAAACTTTCCGCCACATGACTTACCGTTGGCAAACCGCTTTTTATGAGCTCGTCGCCATCAAAATAACTGTTCAGCAAGGTTTCTAACTTATCCAGCAATTGGTGGTGAGTGATCTTGCGGGTGATAAACTGGCGGTGATAAAAACGCTCCGAATAACTGAGCAAAAGCTCCATCTGGGCAATAATGATATCCTGGCTGAACTTATCGATATTGGATCGATATTCCTGCTCAATATTGCGCATGATGTTTGCAATGATCCCTTCTTCTTTTTCTGAAAGAAACAAAGCCTCGTTAACCGAATAATCGAAAAACTCGTATTTCCTGATATTTTTCGCTAATGGCGTATTCCACAAAAAATCGGGATGGATGAGCAGCAACCAGCCCGAATGTTTTATACCGCCAGGATTAGTTTCTATCCTGAATACCTGCCCAGGCGCCATAAAGGTCATGATGCCATCGTTGAAATCATGCTCCTGTTGCCCGTAAATCACTTTGGCATTAAAATTTCTTTTCATCGCAATGGAATAGAAATCAAATGTCAGGTTTACGATCTCATGAACGTGCACGGGTTCCGCATACTCCATATTGATCAGGCTGATTAACGGGTGCTCAGGCCCCGGAAATTTTCTGGCCTCGAAGAACTCGCTTATGGTTTTAAACCGGTGGATGGGTATGCCTGCCATATCACAATATACTATTGTTTGTTATAAGCTGCTGCAAATTGCTTTGCAAAATCTTTCACTTTTACTTTTCCCAATACAGGATGGTGCGCAAAATAATCATCGTACAAGCCTTTTTCATAGGCCGCGGTCATTTCCACATAGCCGGCAGCTGTTTTGGGGTTCATGCCTGCCCCTACCAAGCCATTAAGGAATTGCTCGTCCGGGATCTGTTGCCATTTCACATCCCTGCCAATCGCTTCACCTAAAATTTGAGCAATCTCGTTTGGCGAAACCTCATCGCTGGCTATATAACGGACAGTCCTTCCCTCAAAAGGTTTTTTCATTTCCTCGGCGATCACTGCTGCAATATCCAATGGCGAAACCCATGGGCTTTTTACATCGCCTCCGTAATTGGCAGTTATTGCGCCATATTTCTTTATCGGTTCTATAAATGCAAACATATTGGTATAAAAGCCAACCGGGCGTATAAATTTAATAGCCACATCTTCAGGCAATTGTTTCAGTATGGTCTCTACATTGTAATGAAAAGCCAGCAAACCGTTGCCTTCAGCCATATGTGCGCCGATACTGCTCAGGTGCACCACTTTCTTCACGCCCGATTGCTCAATAGCCTGTTTATATTTCATGCCGATCTCTGTAATAGTTGCCACAACATCCACATTCGGATCAAAGAAAGCGCCTTGCCTGAGTGATTCCATCACATAAACCACATCGGCTCCTTTAAATGTTTTTGCCAAAAATGCGGCATATTCCATGCTGCCGATAGCCGCCTTTGCGCCGATGGCTTCAATAGCCTCTTGCCTGTTGGGGTTACTGCTGATCACGGTAACCTCGTGTCCTTTTTGCACCAGCTCCGTTGCCAATGGCCTGCCAATATTCCCTAACGAACCTGTTAATGTAATTTTCATCGTTTAATTGTTTAATGAATACGAAACTACCTGCGGAAGTTTCTTTTTGATTTGTTTTGACAGATCAAAATTCAATAGAAAATAACAGGTAAATTGAACCGAATCGATGTTTGTTGTAGCCGAAATGGATTGATGTAACTGCTGTGTAGATATTGGTCTTAGCTCGAAGTGCACGTCGTAAAACAAATCAATTCTTCCGATGTAATTATCCCTTACATGAATTTTTACGAACATTGCCTTACTGGCTCATGAAAGACGGGTTTGGGCAGCACTGCTTTTTTACAATACAGATCGATACAAGCTTTCTGCCCTGGCAGGCGAAGGAAATGTCGTTATAAGCTATAAACCCTTTTTATTCTTTCGGTTGATAAACAAAATTTTTAAAAGTAACCGTGCCATTTCCGATAGCACATAGTGCGATACGCATGCTCAGAAAACCTCCCAGCGTATTATGGTTAAGCCCGGAAACCTCAAGCGAACTTTCTATCTTCAACCATTTTTGCCCGTTGGTACTGTAATACATATCCACGGTATTATTGATGTTTTTAAGGCGCAAAAAAATGTGTCTTTTCTTTATTCCTTTTTCTGTTGCAAATTGCCATCCCCTGATGTTGGCAAGGATGTCGTCCTTATCTGCCAGTATCCCCGAATTAGCAGTGTTGTTATAGAACATCACCAGCCCGCCAATGGCATCTCCTTCAATCTGCATTTCTACCTGGGCAGTGTAAGAATGGTTAGCCGTCACGCACAACAATGGCGCACAATCGCCTATGGTATGGCCTTTCGCTTTTATCACCAATCCATTGTCTGTGCAGCGGAAACGTGTGGTATCATATTCATCAAAAAATTGCCATTGCGGTTTCAAATCACCACCCGTAAAGCTATCGCTAAGCGAATACACGGTTTTAGTACCCGACAGTAACGGGTTCCTGATAGGCCTATCGGTTTTAATATTAGCCGGTGTTATGTACCATCCATCCGGTGTCCATTCCACCGGCTGCAATAAGGTTTGCCGGCCCATATTATAAAACCCCTTTTCGTAACCGTGAAATACCAGCCACCATTTCCCCTTTGCATCTTCAAACAAGGTACCGTGCCCCTTTGACCACCACCTTTCAGTATTTTCTTTTGTACGGATGATAGGATTGTAAGGTGAATTTTCCCACGGCCCGAACGGAGATTTGGATCTTGCTGAAATAACCATGTGACTGGTTGCAGGTCCGGCTGTTCCGCCCTCGGCAACAGTGAGATAATAATAGTCGCCACGTTTGGTTACTTTGGGGCCTTCAAGGCAAAAACATTCAATTGTCCAGTCGCGTGGTATTGGCCAGCCGCTGTAGGCATGCTTGAGTTCGCCTGTAACAGAAAGGCCGTCGTCTGCAAGCTGAACATAGTCGCCACTGTTGAAATACAGGTAGCGCTTGCCATCGTTATCGGTAAAATGCCCGGGGTCTATAAAGTTTAGCTTTAAATCTACCGGGTCGCTCCATGGCCCTGCAATTGATTTGGCCGTAACCACATAAATGGTTTGCCCTGCCGGGAAATAAATATAGTACCTGTCCTTGTACTTTACAAGGTCAGGCGCCCAAACTGAGCCCACGTATTTATGTAGTGCATGTGTAACCGGCGTCCAGTTAACCAGGTCTTTCGAGTGCCATATCAATAGGCCCGGGTAGTAATTGAATGAAGAATGCGTAATATAATAATCGCCACCATCCCGCAGAATACTGGGGTCAGGATGATCGCCGGTAAATATCGGGTTCAGGTAATAGCCGGGCCCTTTAGCATTTGCCTTAAACTGGCTTTGCGCATGGGCCAAACTGCCCATCAGTGCAAGCATAACTACGATAAATATCTTCTTCATTCTTAAGTGTAAGGTTAAAGAATACTTCGCTTACGCTTTAAAACAATTGTTAATGTTTATCCCATTAATGTTAGCACATAATGCCTATTTGCGTCACTCTCATTCCAACGCTCTTTACTCAATTCTATTTCGCCGCAAACTCCTTATCCGCCAGCGTTCTCGGAAACCATATCATCATTTCGCCCTTGCCGCGGTTAGCCCATGAATAATATGGGATAGCGGTAAGGCTTGCCTTTTTCAAGTCGTTGTGCAGGCTGTCCTTGCGCATAACCTGAGCTTTTAAAACAGTGATGCCGTTCAGCATACCGGGTTCGTACACGGCTTTAAATTTGGTATTGTCCGGTACAATTATATTGCTCACTTTCCCATCGTTATCTTTCCATTCACCGCAATACATGATCGGTCCGCGCTGCAGGGCCACGCGATTACTGTCGACTTTAAGTTTCTGGTTGGCGATAACTTCTTTTACCTGCATCGGCAGGTTCACCTGTATCTCGTCGCCCTTCTTCCAGATACGGCTCAATACAGCATAGCCATTTTTAAGCTGATATTTTACTGCTGATCCGTTCACTTTTATTACTACAGGTTGTGCTTCTTTTGTCCTGTAAGTATAAAGATTGGAAGGGATGGCCTCCGCCCTGCTCCATCCCGGGATACGCACCAGCATGTTGAATTGCCTTGGCGTTTGCGGCGCTACTTTTATGGAGAGCAGGCCGTTCCATGGGTAGTTGTTACTTTGAGTAATGTTTATATCTGTGTTATCATATTTCAGGCTTGCCGTACCTGCGATAAACAAGCTAACGTATACATTATTAGCCTTTTGCGCATAAACATACCCTGGCAATGATGGCAGGAAACGCACCAAATTAGTTGGACAGCAGGAGCACTCAAACCATCCCGACCGGGCCGGTTCCATTGACGGTTGATTAAAGCCGTCCGTAATCTGCATAGCATTGGTGTAAAAAAATGATTTGCCATCCAGCCCAACGCCCGAGATCAGCCCGTTATACAATATTTTCTCCAGCAGATCGATATACTTCGAATCGCCATGCAGCAGGAACATCCGTTCGTTCCAGAAAACATCGCCTATAGCTGCACAGGTTTCATTGTATGCTGTGGTGTTTGGCAATTCGTAATCGTCGCCGAAACGTTCACCGTCCGGCACAGCGCCGATCCCGCCCTGTACATAGATCTTTTTGCTTACCATATTGTTCCAAATCCTGTCGATGGCCGCTATATATTGCTTATCACCGGTAAGCGCCGCAACATCGGCTATGCCCGAGTACAGGTACATGGCCCGCACAGCATGCCCTTCGGGATCGTCCTGGTCAACAACCGGTTTATCGTCCTGCCAGTATTCGCCGTTCTTCCATTCGTCGAGGTTTGATTTATCATACGCACGTTTGCCGCGCTCGTCTATAAAGAATTTAGCCAGATTTAAGTAATCCGTTTTGCCAGTTATACGGTATAAACGCACCAGCCCCATCTCCACAATTTCATGTCCCGGCGCCACATGTCTTCTGCCCGGACCGAAGGTTGCCACCAGTAGGTCGGCATTTTTCAAAGCTATATTCAAAAAATTCCTTTTACCTGTAGCCATATAATGTGCACTTGCCGCCTCGAACAAGTGTCCCGAGTTATACAGCTCATGGCTTAACTCATTTTCTTTGACCCACCTTTCCGGCCCCGACCATGGATGCGGATGCAGCGGATCTATCGTACGTGCGGTATAAAGGTAGCCATCAGGCTCCTGCGCCTTGCCTACTATGGTAATGAGGGAATCGACATACTCAGCAAGTTTTGGATCGGGGTGTACCGCGAGGGAATAGGATGCACCTTCGATGGTTTTGTAAATATCCGTATCATCAAACGGATAGGTGGTGCAAAACTTACCGGTATGCGTAGCCGCCATCTCGAAATTCTTAACGCGGCCGGTACTTTCACACCGGGCAAATGATGCCGGGATAGTTACCGTGCGGTTGATCTCGATACGCGGCGACCAAAATCGGTCATCCAGTTTTACTTTGGTAAAGCTGACCGGCTGTATCGGGTAATCCTTAACCTGCGCGGTGGCAACGGTAACAGACAGAATCAAAAAGATGGGTAATATTTTCATTCTAACCTCTCATATAAATTTTAAGTGTTTATTTAACACGAATCTTATTGCGCGAAAACAGCGAATTCTTTTCTTCCAGGTGAAACAATTGTTTGCTATTTATCGCATATGCTAATGTAAAAACTTAACAGGCCATTTTTTATATTTGACTTAATTAGTTGACAATATATTTTATGGAACACAAAGTCAAGTCAATACGGCCGTTTATCGGGGCAAAGGATTTTGCAACATCAAGAAGCTTTTACCGCGACCTCGGTTTTGAGGAAGTCGTTTTATCCCCGCAGATGTCACTGTTTAAAACAGGCGCATTCGGTTTTTATTTGCAGAATGGTTATGTAAAGGATTGGGTTGATAACACAATGGTCTTTATGGAAGTTGAAAATGTACAGCAATTTTGGGACGAGCTTTTAACATTAGGGCTTCTTGATGTATATGAAAATGTAAAGCTTACGCCAATAAGAACAGAAAGCTGGGGCCGCGAATGTTTTGTACACGATCCGTCCGGCATTCTGTGGCACTTTGGCGAATTCTCCCGGAAATAGGTCGTTCTATTTTTCCACCCGTATTGTTAAAATACCTTTAGCCGGGATTTTAAAGCCGGTACCAAGTAACCGTTTCCTGTCTTCCATCAGGTTGCTTTCAAAAACTTTTAAAACGCCTGTACCTTGCGGGATCAGATTTACCGTGGCATCTACCGGGCCGCAGCTTACCAAAGTAGCTACTACGCCTTTGCCATCATTAGCCGGTTTCATCGATTCCACATAAAACCTTCCGTCGGAAAATTTGAAAAACAGCCCTTTACCATTGTCGCCGCCTGCCGCAACTATCAACGGTTGATGATTATCTAAACCCGCCTGGTTAGCCGCAAAACTGTCGTAACCGCCTATATGTGCGCTAAAAAAGTAATGGAAAATTGCCTTACCATCCTGGTCTGCGCGGAAATTGGTATGCCACAGGTTGTTCATCACCCACGAATATAATTTGCCGGATTGCGGCGTAAAATCAAGCCATAGCGGTGAATGGTGCAAGCCGCCAAGCAGTCCGGCTGTCGTAATATTTCCAATTTCAAAAAGCGGCGCATCCGGGCTCGACCAGGTGATGCCGTATTGGCTATTGGAAACATCAGCCCAGCGCTGCATGGTATACCAGTTATGATTGGCATATGGCAGCTGGTCGCTCTCTGCTGTCATACTTCCCCAGGGAATGTTGTACCGAACCTGTGCGCCCTGTACATTGAACGGGAATGCAAAATGCACACTTTCCTTTCTGCGAATGGCTTGCTTATCGATAGTATTGATCACCTCCACGTTATCGATGCCGCTTACCAATCGCACTTCACGTGTAAGGCTATTTGCGCCCGGCGCGGAGGAGGTAACCAGTAGGCTCACCACCAGCGGGCCTTTTTCTTTTATGGCGATGTGCGCATCTGCGCTTGTTTGCAGGTTACTGAGCGTGTCGCCCGGCAGGTAAATATATTTATTGAACCCTGCAGTATCAACCAGCTTAATGATCTTATCACCTGCGCCTTTCTCAATCCGTTCAATGTCACCGGTCGATCTTTGCAATTTGATGCTATAAATGCCATTGCTGAGTTGTGAATCGCTCACTTTTGCATCCCCTGCCGCGTAAGCCTCGCCGGGATTAATTGTATAAGCCTTACTGCCATACTGCGGAATATCCTTCGCCACAAAAACCAGTTCCCCGGTACTCAGCCGTTGAGATGGGATCTTCTCTCCTGCTTCATCCGTCACCAGATCACCTGCCGTACTTAAATTAGCAGGCACATAAACAACATCCGTACGCGCCCATGAAAGCGTGTTATAAACGGTGATAGCATTGGATGCTTCATTAGCCGGCAGCGTTGCCTGCTTCATCAATTCATCTGTTTGCTGTTTGGCATGCAGTACGTAACCCTGCTTTACTTCCCACTCGCTTTTTACCTTTTCGTTATCCGGCTCGTTCACACTGTTGTAAGCGCCCCAGGTATGCTCATTATACAAAAGCAGGTTTTTCCACACGTCATCAAATGATGCTGAAGGATAGGCTGGCTTATTGCGGATAGCCCATATGGTATTCACCTGTTTCAGCTCGTCTGAAGTTTCACGACTCAGACCAGTCTCTTTTGCAGCAGAGGATACGCCGTCCGTCCAGTATTCGGTGTAGTCACCCGTTAGTTTTGGTATCTGGTCTTTGTAACGGCTTTCAAAATCATTAAAGAATTGCTTAACCGAAGTAATAACCAGCTTTGGCGATGAGAAATGCTCGTTCCACGCCTTTACGGCATCCGGTAATTCCGGGTCGATGGGCGCATTATCGCTCATGGCCCATGTAAGTATGGTCATGTTATACGGAAATCCGTTTTGTTCCAAATCGCCCAGGTATTTAAAAATATGCGGGTTGAGAAAGTTTTCCGACGGATGACCGGTATAGTATGGTTTAGGATCTTCAATCGTAAAAAAGTTAGGGATCTTTGAGCCCTTCAGCGCATAGCCAATAGAGTATGGCTGGCATTGCCAGAAAAGCAGTTTCTCGCGACCCGATGGTGATACCCAATAAAATGGCTTGTCCTGCCATTTGGCCAAATAACCTATCCTGTCAGAAGCATTTGGTCCCGAAAGAAAATACCTGATGCCTGTCTGCTCGCTTTGCGCCGCAAGCCCCCATGAAGATCCCGGCACATCCCCCTGGAACATCGTATGAATTTCGATGCCATGCTCCCGCGCCAATTGTTGCGATCTTGCAAACAGCTGCATCAATTGGTAAGAGTCGGTCATGCTGGTGTTGGTATTGCCATAGGCGCCGTCGAGGTTTATCCATCCATTTTTTACGGCATCCCAAAAACGCTTCTTTTTGGCATCATCGGCAAGCTTCAGGTAATTATCAACCACCCAAATGGCTTCGGTCGTCCATTTATAACGAGCTTCCACAGGATAGGATGCTGTTTTCTTTGCCAGGTTTATTGATTCGTCAATATTATCCATATGCAGCTTAAGCACTTTTGCCTGCACATTGGTATACCCAATATCCACATGCGAATGCGGCAGCACATAAACCGTCCAGTTATTGCGGGCCGGCTCTACCAAACACCGCGCTACATAAATTTGATGCGCTGCCTGCAGCTTTACCGTTGCCTGCGTAGTCTCTTTTACCGGCGGGCCGGGCAAAGGCAGTTCAAAAACATCCAATCCATTGCTATTTGCAACAATATGCACATACTCCGTTTGCCCATTAAATGAAATGACCGCATCTGTCGTATCAAAACACTTTCCATCTTTAAACAACAGTCGCACCATACGGCAATCAGCGCCTTTGTATTTAATATATGCTATGGTAGGCTCCAGCGCAATGGAGGTAAACTGACCTGTCTTTTGCTGTGCAGTTACAGCTGACAGGTTATAAAAGACAATGACAGCCAGAATGAAGAGAAACTTTTTCATAAAATGGGACTGATGATGTATCTCAAAGATAGTATTTATCACCCGGAAGAGAAAGTAACTTGTTCGAACAAAATACTGATTGTTCCTACAAATATGATCGCATTTAGATTGCACTTAAGCTTTCTTTAAAGTGTTTAGCTACAGAAGTATATAGCCTTCACGGAAAAAAGCCAAATAGCTGAAAAACGAAAAGTACATCTGCCAAACGGTGCATCATACCGAAGGTAAATTTATTTAGCTGAGTTATAACTATAAGGTACAGAATAACTACTTTTAAATCATCCTGTAAAACAGCAGAAAAATTTATAGACGGAATACATTCCATGAAAGGATCATTTGACAACCAGGTTATCTGGATCACCGGGGCGTCATCGGGCATCGGTGAAGCACTCGCTTATGCATTAGCTGCCCGCGGGGCTAAACTTATCCTGTCAAGCCGCCGCGAGGCTGAATTGGAACGCGTAAAGAGCAATTGCCGTAATCCTGAACAAGTGAAAGTGCTGCTGCTCGACCTGGCTAATACCGCCAGCCTCGAAGCGAAAGTACCTGCTGCTATCGCTTTATTCGGGCATATCGATATCATGGTACACAATGGCGGCATTACACAACGCGGGCTCATTGCGGAAACTGAGATCGCCGTTCACCGCGAGGTGATGGAGTTGGATTATTTCAGCTATATCATCCTTACCAAAGCGCTTTTGCCGCATTTTCTTGAACGTAAAACCGGCCATTTTGTGGTAACGAGCAGCGTAATGGGCAAGATTGGCACACCGATGCGTGCTGCTTATGCGGCGGCAAAGCATGCACTGCACGGCTATTTCGATTGCCTTCGGGCGGAAGTGGTTAGTGATGGTATAAAAGTAACCATTATTACTCCGGGCTATATCCGTACCCCTATCGCGACGATATTTGGTGATGGCAAACTATCCTATACAATGTCAGACCAAATCGGCGGTGGCTTCTCTGCCGAAAAAACTGCTGAGCAAATTGTAAAGGCGATCCGGAAGAAGGCTTATGAATCGTATGTGGGGAAATTTATGGGCGAAGAAAGACTGGCGCTTATCGTTACCCGGGTTTGGCCGGGATTATTTACACGGCTGATCCCGAAAATGGGCGTGCCGAAATGATGGCTACGTTTAGCTAATTACTTTCAATAGATATTAGAGGGTTATCGGGTTTTGGCGCAAGGCTTCGCCAGAGATAAAACACCAGGTAGGCTTCCCATCCTTTAAATCTTTCAAAAAGCTGGTGCATATCCTGTAGCTCTGTTTTGTTTGCTATGATGCCGTGGTTTAACAGCGCATTAATAAGTCCGGCATCTCCGAATGGCACTGCAGTTTGGTCGCGCAGAGATTTCATCAACACATAATTAGCCGTCCATACGCCAATGCCTTTCTGGGCAGTAAGCAGGTTTCGCCGTGAAACTGAATCGGGCAGAGATCTAAGTATGGTCTTATCAATTTTCCCTTCAATAAATGCTAGCGCGATATTTTTAAGATAAGCTGTTTTACTTCCGGAAAGCTGCATTTTCCTGAGGTCTTCAATATCAGCTGCCGCAATTGTTCCAGGTGAAGGAAATATATAATATCTCGAGCTGTCGTGATTTATATAGTCGCCATATTTTTCAATCAGCCGTCGTTTGATCTTGTAGGCAAAAGTAAGATTGATCTGCTGACCGATGATAGCCCAGGCAAGCGCTTCGAACAGATCGGGCATGCCTACCAGCTTCAGTCCGTAAAACTCCTCTGCCATGTAGGATAGCCTGTCATCTGCTTTCAGCAATTCATAAAATGATGTGATATCTTCTTCCAGGTCAAACCATTCGCTGATGAAGCTTTTAACGAATGCGGCATTTTCTTCAGTACGTTCTCCGCAGAGCCATTCTATTTTTACCGACCTGGTACCTGGCGTAATTTTTACCAGGAATTTTTTATCTGCAAACAAGAATGCCCTAAATATGCTATTCTCTCTTACGCTGTAAATCGGGTCATCAAAGCCGCGTGATAAAAACCATAAAAGTTCTTCGGGATTGATAGGATGCGTTAATAAGATCTCGTCCATTGCTATGCTTAACAATCCAGGGAGGGGGCCGATTCAATTTATTGTTTTAGGATAAAAAAATAAATCCCAAAATGGTGACGGGAAGTGTTCAAATTAATTTATCATATACAAATTTAGCGGCTCGTTGCTTCTTCTCCACTATCCTTTGTTGCGTTTCTTTGTTGAAAGTCTTCCTTTTGGGTAAAATATTGCAGCCCCAAAATTAGCGCTGTTGAAGTGGCAAACGTAATCTTTTGCATTACAGGTAAAAACTTAAAACTACCGGAACCATACAGGTATAATGTAACATAAAAAATGGCAAGGCAAATAATGCAGCAAAATTTTAATAAATGCAGCTTTGATTTTAAAACAAAAATGGTAACATAAAACATCCCTATCAAAAACATTGTGCTTGCGATAGTAATCATTATATTGTGCAATGGGGTTGCTATTAACAAGGTAAAAATCATACCACCGTCTCCCACATATTTTATTATTCTGGAAGCGCCTTTTGCCGGTATTTTTTTTGAAAATTCAATAAAGAACAGGGCAAAGCTCGCGGAAAGAAATACCATCCCGCCAATAGCCCAAAAACGGGATGAATTATGAGTCCCATTAATTGCTTTTTCACCGAAGAGATTACTTATATAGTTATTTTTCCAGTCGTAACCAATAGCATTTTTGTCAACTTGTGAGCCGCCGGGATAATACATTGTGGCCACCAGCAGCAACGACATTGAAATAATTATTCCGAGTAGAATTGAATACTTTTTTGCCATGCAATAATTGATTAAAGAGTATGACTCTTGGGCAAAAATACTGATCTCGCATTAAACTTTACGATTTGCAAGGCTATGCAACTACGTCATTCTTTACTATGCGGAGTGGCTGCATTATTTTACCACTTCACTTCCCCCTCTACAGAAATTTCGGATTAACAGCCCCTCTTCCGAAGCGGTAGCTAAGGGTAACCTCGTGGGTAGCGGAGTTAGCGGCGCTGAAGTTGCCGGCTGCGGTGCCCAGCTGGTAGCTGTATCCAAAGCGGAAGTTATCAATGGTGAACGATACGATGCCGGCAGCCTGCTTATCGGTGCGGTAGCTTGCGCCGAGGCCGAGGGCATTCTCTATGAACAGGGTGCCGGACAGGGCCATCACGGCGGGGGTGCCTTTTGCGTAGGCCACCAGCATGGCGGGCCTGAACTTAAAGTTGTCGTCGAGCGTGGCCAGGTAGCCGCCTTCGAAGTAATAATGATTTTCCAGGTCCACCTGGCTTACGGTGGCGGCATTGCCCAGGCTGCGGATGGTGAGCTCGGGGGCCGACAGGCCCAGGTAATAGTCGTCGCTGTAGAGCATCACGCCAAAGCCGAGGTTGGGGTTGGTCTGCCTGACGTCGGCAAACTGCGGATCGGCAGGATCAGGGTCCTGGAACACATATTTGCGCAGACCGGCATTCAGCGATACGGCCAGAAACTGGCTGGTGGTGAGCTGCACCGACTTGGCAAAAAAGGCGTTGAACTCGGTCAGCGTCTCCGGCCCTTCGGAATTGTTCTTGATGACCAGCCCTGCGGAACCATTGATGTTCTCAAAAGGGATATTCGCATTGAGCAGCAGCGCGGTCGGCGCGCCGTTCTGGATCTGGACAAGCTGCCTGCTCACCAGCGAGCTCACCGAGCCTGCCTTGTCCAGCACGGCATAGGCCTGGTTGTAGGGCGTCAGGTTATCGGCAAACTGCGTGTATTTGATCAGGCTCTGCTGTGCACTTGCGCACAGGCCCGTTAAAAGCAATCCTGCTGAAAAAATGGTCTTTTTGAAGTAGTTCACGTTCCGCTAAAAAAATAAAAGATCACGTTTAGTTCAATATATCATTCATTCTAAAGCTAAAAGCAGTCCCCCGGGGGAGGCCTGCTTTAGCTTGTTCTATGGTACCCTTTTCTTAGTATTTCAATACGAAATAACCTGTTTTATGACGGGCTGCGCCGTCTTTTTTGTAATCCAGCATATAGTAATAGGTCCCCGGCGGCAGCATGGCCCGGTTAAGGCTGGAATGGCCGTCGAACGCCTTGCTGTTATTGTCATAGCCGGCCGCTTCGTACACCTTCGCCCCGCCCTTGTTGATGACCACAAGCCTGTTGTCGGGATAAGCAGCGATGTTATCTATTTTCAGCACTTCGTTGATGCCGTCCCCGTCAGGCGTTACGGCCTGGTGTACGGTCACCTCATTTATGACTGTTTCCTGCTGCGGTACCTGTAAAGGTATGGCTGCCAGGCTGGCGCCGCCCGCGCTGCTCTTGCTGATGCTCACCACATAGCTGTTTTGCTCACCATCGCCGGAGGTCACTACCGCGGTCACGATGGTCGGTGTGCCGTCGGTGTTCAGCGTTATAGGTGCAGAGGCTACTCCGCTGGCGGTGGTGATGCCGTTAACGGTGATGGCAGCACTCGTCGTATCATCGGCCGTAACCGTCAGCATCACGCTGGTTACCGTACCGGCTACCGATGTGGTATAATCGTTCTCGTTGCGCACCGTGGTGCTTACGGCGGTCAGCTTGGCCGAAGGCGTCAGCTTCAGGGTGGCGACCAGGTCGCTCGATCCGTTTTTGCTGATGCTGATCACATAGCTTTTCTGCTCGCCGTCCTGGGCCGTTACCACGGCGGTCACCAGGGTAGACGTGCCATCGGTGTTCAGCGTTATGGGCGCCGAAGGCGTGCCGCTGACCGCTGTTGTGCCGTTGATCTTAACGGTGGCAGCCGGGTCTTCTGTTATCGCGGTCAGCGTTACGCTGGTAGTGGCAGCGCTTACCGACGTGGTATAGCCGGCCTGGGTAGCGCTGGTGCTCACCGTGGTCAGCCTGGCTACAGGCGACAGCCGGAGCGTGGCGGTCACATCGTTCGAGCCGTTTTTACTGATGCTGATCACATGTGTCTTCTGTTCCCCGTCACGTGCGGTGATCAATGCGGTCACCAGTGTCGGCGTGCCGTCGGTGTTCAGCGTTATTGGTGCTGAAGGCGTGCCACTGGCGGTGGTGATGCTGTTGATCTTAATGCCGGCCTGCGGGTCGTCTGCCGTAACCGTCAGCGTTACGCTTGGGGTAGCGGCATTCACAGACGTAGTATAGTTGCTCTGGTTGGTCAGGCCGCCGTTGCTTACCGAGGTGAGCGTAGCTGACGGTGTCAGCTTCAGGCTGGCGGTCAGGTCGCTCGATCCGTTCTTACTGATCGTGACCACGTAGCTTTTGTGTGTGCCATCCTGTGCGGTGACTACCGTGGTTACCACGGTCGGCGTACCGTCGCCGTTCAGCTGTACCGGTGCCGAAGGAGCGCCGCTGGCTACCGGCGTGCCGTTCACCGTTATGGTGGCGCTCGGGTCATGCGCGGTCGTGGTAATGCTCACGCTGCTGACCGACGGGTCTACCGAAGTGGCGTAACCGATGGCGGCGGCAGTGCTGCTGACCACGTTCAGCCACGATCTCGGGTTAAGCACCAGCGTCGCTGCTACATCGCTGGAAGTGGTTTTAATAATGTTGAGCTTATAGTTCTTCACGGCGCCGTTACCGGCCTTTACCGCTACGGTGATATTGCTGGAGGCAGCGGTCAGCGTGAACGGAACAGGTGACCCGGATGCAGGGATCCTGCCGTTGATGTTCAGTGTCGCTTCGGGATCCTCCGCAGTGGCGGTAAGCGTTACGGCGGATATGGCCGTAGTGGCGGTATACGTTAACGTAGCCGGGTTAAATACCGGGCTTAACGTGCTGCCGCTAAAGACGAGGCTGCTGAGGTTATTGTCTGTAGAATGCGCCCTTGCAATGACGATGGTATAGGTGCCCATGCTGGTGCCGTTACCTGCCGTGATCACCGTAGTGATGGTGTTAGCGCCCGGTGCCAGCGGGATGGTAGCCGGGTCGGCCGTGGTGGAGACCGTATTGCCGTTCACTTTTACCACTATCGTTTCGCCGGCATCACCCAGGGTTGGTGTCAGGATCACTGATGAGGTTGCGTTTGGAACGCTTGCCGTATAGCCGGTGGTATTCTGGTTGAATGCCGGTTTGAGCGTGCCGCTGCTGATGGTGATGTTATTGACCGTTGTAACGGATGATCCTGCACGGGTGATGATCAGCCCATAGGTGCCGGTGGTTACGCCGTCCTGCGCGGTCACGATGATAGGGATGCTGTTCATCCCAACATGCAATGAGATGTTCTTTGCCTGGTTCGAGGTGGCTGCACCGTTATTAATCGTCAGCGTGGCATTGGGGTTACTGGTCATCGCCGTTACATCGATGGACGATATGGCATTGCTTACGCTTGCCGTATAGCTGGTGGTAGCAGGGCTGAAGGACTGGTCAAGCGAGATGCCGGAGCCCAGGGTTAAATTTGCCAGCGTGGCGTCGGTGGACTGCACCACGAAAGTCGGTGCAGGGCCTGCTGCCGGCGCCAGGTTGCCGGCTTTATCCACTGCCGTGCCTGTTGCCAGGCTGATGCCCAGTGTGCCCGTACCAGTGATGTTGGATATCGTAATGGTAGATACTTCTCCTGTACCGCTGACCGAAACCGAGCCGTTTGCCGTACCGGTTTTGTTCAGCGTTACGTCGGCCGGGCTTAGGGTAACGGCGCTGAAGTTGGCGTCGCCGTAATATACCGTATAGGTGACCGGGCCGCTGACAGTACCGCTGACCGAAGGGTTACCGATGCTGATGGACGGCAGGATATGGTCTGTCGTATCGGCCTGGCCGGTAAATGGCAGGGTGTTGGTCAGATTAGGGCTGATAGCTGTCGCATCGGCCAGGTTCAGGGTCAGGGTGCCGTCGCCGCTGATCGCGTTTGCGGTGATGTCATATTCCGAGGCCGATGTGGCGGTTACACTTGCTACCGTGCCGGTGGCTGTGCCCGTTGGGGTAATGGTAAAGGCCGATGTGGTTAAACCGGTTACACTGCCGGAGAATATGGCATGCCAGGTGGCTGTTGCGGCATTGGTTACGCCCGGGGTTTTCAGGTTCAGGCTCACCAGTGCTGCGCTCAGCGAGAACTCGATGTCGGCGCCCGAAGCGATATCGTTATTGAAGGAATTATTGCCTGCAAGGTCGGTGATGCTCACAGTAAAGTGTACCCTGCCCGGGGTATCGCCGCTCGTCATGGTATAGGTGGCGATGTAATTATTGACGCCCACGCTGTCTGCTGTTACGCTATGGCCGGCGATGGTCACCACCGGTGTCCTGACCGGCTCGTTCGAGCCGAAGTGCAGCGTGATCACATTGCCTACCACCGCTACCGCGTAGTTCGGGTTATTGGACAGGTCATACAGCGGTGAGATCTGCGGCGGGGTTTTGTCCACCGTATAGGTGTTACCTGCAAATGGCAGGGTATTGGTAAGGGTGGTGGATAAACCTGTGGCATTTGCCAGGCTCAGGGTCAGCGTGCCGTCCGTCGTGCCGGTGTTCAGCTTCACGTTCCAGGTGGTGCCGCTGCCGGTCACCGAGTTGATGCCGGCTGTGGCAGCCGTACCGCTCAGGGTAAAATTGCTTGCCGACAGGCCGGTGATGGCCGAGGCGAAGGTTACCTTATAGCTTACCGTGTCTTTATTCGTCAGCAGCGTATCAACTGCTGCAATGGCGTTGATCGTCGTTGGTGCGCTGTTGATGGTGATGTTGAGATCTGCCATGGCCTCGCCGCCGGTGTTATAGCCGGTCAGCGTGTAGTCTGTCGCAGGACTGGCCTTTGTTGGCGTACCGCTGATGGTGCCTGATGTAGCATCCAGTGTTAACCCTGCCGGTAATGCCGGCGTGATGGTATAGCCGCCTGCGGGCTGCAGCACATCGATCACCGAATTGCTGTTATCGCTTATATAAATATTGCTGAATTTATCCAGCGCGATCCCGAACGGGCCGCCGAGCTTATCGGTCAGCGTGCTTACGGTATTACCGCCTGCTGCGATCTCTTTTACCGTGTTCAGGTCCAGCACGAACACATTGCCTTTGGTATCTGCCGCTACACCGCTTGCTGAATTAAAACCGCTGCCGATCTTTACAGGCGTGCCGTAAGTGCCGGGGCCCGATGCCGGGATCTTGATGATCTTGCCGTCAGGGTCGGCCGCATCGGCTACATATAAGTTGTTTGCCGAATCCACCGCTACGCCGTAAGGATTGGAAAATGTGGTATTGAGATCTGTTACCGTCCTGCCTGCATCGTTTTTGATCTCGGACAGGGTGCTGAAATTGTTTAAAACGAAGATGTTACCGCTGTGGTCGACCGCTACGCCGGTAGGGGCGGTGGAGTTGAACGTTGCCGTCTGCCCCTGCGGGGTCAGCGCTATCTGCCTTAGCACGAAGCCGCCCAGGTCCGCTATATACAGGTTATTGCCTGCCGAATCCACCGCGATGCCGTAAGGCACCTGCGACAGGCTGTCTACCACCACCGGCGTACCGCCGCCTTTTGGCATTTTACTTACCGTGCCGGTGGTATAATTTGCTACATAGATATTGCCCGCCGCATCGGTAGCGATGCCGGTAGGGGTATCGAACGAGGTGCTGTTCACCACTTTTGGCCATTGGCTGTAGCCGCCCGGTGCGGCTATGCCGCTGAATGGTGAGGTAAGCGGCGCTATAGGCACCGTAGCGGTATAGACTTCCGTCATATTTGCGGAGCTGCCTGAAGCGATCGCCGGCGGCGCTGCGGCACGGTTGATCGTTACCGTATAGCTCCTTACCGTATCCGGCGAAGTGACCGTGATCGTGATCGTGTTATCGCCTTCGCTCAGCGGGATGCTTTGCGACGGCGTGCCCGAGGTTACCGCCTGGCTGTTCACCGTCATCGTCGCGATCGAGCTCACCAATGTCGGCGTCAGCGTTACCGAGCTTACCGTATTGGCCACCGAGGCCGTGAACGTATTGTTCGCCGGGTCCTGGATCGTTCTTGGGTTCAGTACGCCGCTGCTCGACGTTAACCTTAACAGATCAGCGCTGATGTCTTTGTGGATCGTGAGTGTGTAGGTTTTATTGATAGAACCGTCTGCACTGGTAACCATGATCGGGATACTATTGTCGCCCTCCTGTAGCGGTACATAGAATGGCGTGCCTGATGGCTCAGGCGTGCCTGCATAAGTAATAACCGCAGTATTATCCGCGGCAGTGGCTGTAATGCCTATTGAGGTTATATCGTCTGTTACTTCGGCAGCGTAGCTTATGGTTGCCGCGCCGAATGTTGGCGTAAGTGTACCCTGATCGATGATTAAGGAGGAAAGATCAGCCGATAGCCTTGTAACAGTAAGCGTGTAAGGATATGCTGCACCCAGATTATCACTGCCGGGGGCGTTGATCGCAATCGTATTACTGCCAATCTGCAACGGAACGCTTACCGTAGTTCCCGAAGGTTTAGATACACCGTTGATACTAACAGCACTGCCGGAGAAAGTAACCGGTGTTAACTGTAGTGCATCGGTTGTCTCCGTGGCTGTATAACTAAATGTTGATTGGGCAAATGAAGGATTTAAAGTGCCTGCATTTAATGCCAGGCTCTTGAGATCATATACGGGTACGAAATAGTAAGTGTACGTTTTGGTCGTCACACCATCCTGCGCGGTTACTTTTATTTTTACATAAGTGGTATCTGTATAAGAAAAACTGAGCTGCTGCGACGCTGTATTATTTGGTACGCCTACGCCGTTAACCATGACTGTCGCAAAGGAATTAGTTAGCTGCGGCGTCACCGTAAAATTAGCATTGCCGGCCGGCACAAAAGCGCGCACAATAGTATTGGCCCCGCCTAAGGAACCTGTTGACGTTGCGTTGGTAAGATTGGCGCTTACCAGGGTGGCATCGTGCGATGGCTGAGTGGTTACTGTAATAATATTTGATGGCGCACCTAAACCGGCTGTCGCATCAGTGATAGCTTCCACGCGGTAATAATAAGGGGTATTTGCTGTCAGGCCGGTAATATTAAGCGATGTTGCTGTGCTGCTGAACGGCGAACCGGTAACAGGCGAACCGAAATCGGCGGTTTTTGATACCTCTAACTGATAGCCGGTAACTGTGCCGATAGTGGGCGCAGTCCAATTTGCTGTGAAGCTGGTTACGGTATCTTGTGTTGCAGCAATCGCTACAGGTATTACCATAGCATCACTGGCTACCCAGTTGCTGGTTGTACCGGTTAGGGCGAAAGACGCTACCGTTCCGTTATACCCGCTTTTGCTATCAATTAATGTAGTTATGCCGGTGTTTGTACCACCGGGTGTGCCGTTATCAAAATTATAATAGTTAACAAGGCTGGCAGGTACAGCTGATGTTGTACTCACCATATCTGCCTGTATGTTGGCTTGTGTTAAAGCGGTGTTGTATACGCGTACTTCATCAACAGCGCCATTTAAAAAGCTATTTTCCCCGGGGTCGTAACCTATTGTTATATTATTTGTGCTGTTATATAGCAACGGCGTGCCTGCCGGAATAGTACCACCGCCCACCTGGTTGCCATTGACATAAATAGTGTATGTGCCGGGTACTATAACATATGCAATATGCATCCATTGCCCTGCCTTGTAGTTAAAGCTGGCATTGATGGCGGTGTTTAGCCATCCCGATCCGCTACCTATATCGCCATGTATGGTGTTACCGCCAGTTATTTGAACGTCAAAGGACGTAACCGAGCCGTTCCTGGTGCTGAAAACGTGCATATCCTTGGTGCCGTCATTTGGTTTTACCCATGCTTCTACCGTAAATCTGCCGGTTATTGCAGTTGATGGGGTACCCATAATCACACCATCGTTAGATCCGTCGAAAACAAGCGCATTGCCCGGCGGAACGAATTGCCTGATCACCGTAATGGTATACGTTTTGGTGGTTGAGCCATCCGGGGCTGTACCTGTTACATTAATGGTATTAGTGCCTTGTACTAAGGATATAGCCGAAGTAGCTGTACCTGAGGTAGCAGCAGCGCCGTTCACCGTAATTGTAGTACTTGCCTGGTTATGAGTGGCAGTAACAGTGACCGATGATGTTGAATTAGGAACAGTGGCAGTATATGATGTAGTGGTTGATGAAAAAGTTGGCGATAACGTACCGGACCCCAGTGCTATCGAAGCCATTGATGCATCGTTGGATAATGTGTTAAAAGAAGATACGGCGCCATAATTGGTTCCGGCGACACTTATAGCATAGGCCCTTACATAATAAGTAATGCCCGGAGTTAAGCCGGAGATAGTGGCTGAGTAAGAACCCGTCCCGGTGCCGTTGGCGGCTTTGGTATCGCTGGTAGTTGGCGTAGTATTGGTTGTACTGTAAACTACACCGCGATCGGTTACAGGGGCATCGCTTTGTGTAACGCTTCCACCAAGAATAGCGGAAGTTCCTGTTATAGATGCCGGCGTGCTGGTTGAAACTACCGGTAACTGCGGCGCAGCCCTGGTAACCGTTATATTATACGTTTTTGTGGTAGTATTGTCCTGCGCAGTACCTTTCACAGAAATCGTATTATCGCCAACAGCCAAATTGATAGAACCGGAGGCCGTACCTGAAGTAACAGCAGTGCCGTTAACCTGTATAGTTGCATTTGCCTGTTCATGCGTAGGCGTTACTGTGGTGGCCGTAGTAGCATATGCAACTGAAGCGGTATAAGTTGTATTTGCTGCAGTAAAGCCAGGCGACAGGGAGGCGGAACTTAATGATATTGCTGACATCGATGCATCGTTAGATACCGTAGTAAACGATGATACCGAGCCATAGCTGGTTCCTGCCGCGCTGATGGCATAAGCACGTACGTAATAGGTGGTAACTGCGTTGAGCCCGGTTAAGCTTGATGAAAAACTTCCTGTACCGGTGCCAATGGCAAATTTGGAGTCGCTGGTGGTAGGCGTACTATTGCTTGAGCTGTAAACCACGCCACGATCAGTTACCAAAGCATCGCTACGGGTAATGTTGCCGCCAACTGTTACCGATGTTGACGATATTGATGATGGAGTTGCTGTTGTAAGTATTGGCCGTTGCGGTGCTGCAATCCCCCCTATTACCTGGCTTCCGGATAGGCCGAGCGTTGTAGCTGAAAGAAACGTCGATAGCGTCCCGTCACTAAGACTAACTGAATAAATATTCTTGCTTGCACTATCGAAAACGTAGGCCAGGTTATGGCCAAAATCGAATGCAGCACTATATGGGTTAGTAAACATGCTCGATTTGATGGCCGTATAGCCTGTACCATCCGGATGCACTTTATAAACGGCATCGTTTGCTGCAGTGGTGGTAATGCCAGGAGAGGTGTTCCCGTCTGAGGTGACGAGGTAAATGTAGTCAGTAGTAGGGTCGTAATCCATTTGAATACCAAATAATGAACCCGTCCCCGCCGTTGTGGCAAAGTGAGTTGCAGAACCGTTACTTAGGTTGATGGTATATATACTATGGTCGGCAAACAGGTTTTCATAAACGAATGCCCTGTTATTTGGGATATCCAGCTTCATTAATTCCGGGTTATCACAGAAACCGGAGGCTACTGTCGTACTGCCCGTCCCATCGGGCTTAACCTTCACCAGTACATCGCCGCTGCTTGCTGATGTTGGTGCAGCATCCTGTACAACATAATAGATATAATTATTTACCGCATCGTAATCAATAGCCTGAAGGCGCCCTGCTACCGCCAGGGGTATTGATGTGGTAACTGTGCCGTTGCTAAGATTAACTACCTTGATTGCCAGCGAATTTGGCAGGCTTGTTGAAGATGAAAATGCCTCGTAAACGAAAGCCCTGCTATTTGGCAGATCGAGTGACATGAGCGTTGGCGAGGGAGTGAAATTGGTCATGATCTGGGTGATCGATGAACCATCATAATTCACTTTTTTGATAGCGTCGGTTTCAGTGGACCCATTGGCATCGTTGTAGGTATAATATACCTGTGCCTGGCTGCGCTGAGCGAAAGCGGTTAGCATTATGCTTATAGCCAGCGCCAGCAGGCGCATAGGGTTATAAGCGGTTCTCTTTACAATACGTACAAGTTTACTCATATCTTTAATTTTTAAACACGCTCGACGTGCAAATGACCATTGAATATTTTTGATCCGGCAAATGACTGGCCTGTGCTTAAGCCATAAAAGCCGGCATGCCGGGCCGGTATATAATTATTGTTTAAATAGAATGTGTTTACTTTTAGTAGCTTGCCGTCGGCGCAATTTACCAGGAGGCGGCTGTCATCTATATGTATCATTCCCGGGGTTACGGGGAACGGATTGATGTCTAATATTTCTGCATCGGTAATTTTTAGCTCAACCGAATTAATGAGCGAGGTAGCGCCATTGTTCCACCCGTTGCAAGCTTTTACCAGGTTTATTACCTGCCTTGCTGACAAAACATCCCAGTCTATCAATACATCATTGAGTGCCGGTTTATTATAATACCGGGCATCTCCCGGTTCCTGTCTACGTTCGGAAAGAGGAATAAGATTGATATACTTATAAACAATTTCCTGTACGCCGTTTACCTGCAGATTGTTAAAGAGCCCGGAAACGAAGTTAAAAGTGCAATGCTCCTGGTTAGGAACAGTTAGTTCCCACACCACATCGCCGCTGTCAAACCGTGCTGACAGGCGGTGAATGGTTAGCGTTAGTGAAGGTTCGCCGTTTTTTAATGCCCAGAAAACCGGCGATGGGCCCCTGTAAAAAGGGAGTGCGCCGTAGTGAATGTTAAAAACACCACCCGGCACACTCTCAAGTCTTTCTGTTTCAATTAATTTGTTGTAACCGGATATGAAGATCAGATCCGGTTGATTCATTTCTGCCCATTGATAAAGATGTTCTTTTGGGGTTTCACTAAACAAACCGATCCCATTTGCATTACAAAATGCATTTAAACCGGCCGTATCATGTTCCGTTGACCTGCCCAGGTAAAAACACACATCGGTTTTTTGAGCCAAAAAGGCAAGCAGCGGAATACATCCTACGGAGTTTGAAATAACCCCGATCTTCATGAGCTTTTGAACATTAATTTATGGTCGCGACGGGTAAATACCGTCAGTAGCAATGATAAAGTTGACGGCAAGTACCGGTTGTATCATCGAAAAAGGCAGGCCGCCACCTACAGGCTGGATCATTTTCGGATTCATTGTGGAATCTCCCGCAGCGCTTGAATATATACTGGCGCCTGGCGCCCCGGTTACAGGGTCTCCGGGCGAAGCGGTTATCAACGTACCGGCGGGTGAAGCCTGATCTGGCGCTGCGTTAGCTACTGAATTAACCAAATGGCTGTGGGCCGGCATGTTTTGAACCCCAAGAGTAGTTGCTTCACTGCCATTAGGTTGCCCCAGGGGATAATTGCTCAGGCCCTTACCCTGGCCCGAATGCACAGGAGCCCTGCTTCGCAGGTCAGGCAGATTGAATGTTTGATAGCCATCGCCACCGTAATATGTGCCGAGGATAGAAAACAAGGCTGAAAACTGGTCAACGCTCATAGATTGCCCGTTACAAAGAGCCCAGCCGCGCGGCGCAAAGTCGCCCGCAAACATTTTGATTTCGCCAAGAAGTGGATCCATTTTTTTTAAGGTTTAATTGGTAAATTAATTAGATATGATAAAGTTTAAGAGCATATAAATGTATACATATTTAAATAATAATCAATTAATTAACTCAATTTGTTAAATAACATGATCTAATTTAAGGCAGAGGCAAAAAAGAACTGTATGACTACCCCTTTTATGCTTATACGCGGTACATTTTCAATATAAACCTATATATAAATTTTATACTGTTTTGAGCAAAGTATCTGAACGACGGTTCTACGTAAGCGAATAACCGTTTTTTGTATGTGAGGAAATTGAGGGAAGAACTTAATTTAAATGCAGGCAAGCGGGCAGTGCCTTTTATTGCTTAAAAATAAAAATCGCCCGCGAAATTGCTTTTAACAAAAGGGGCAGCTTTTGTTAACCGGCTCCAGTAGCCGATAAGCTGCTTAATATGAATACTTTGGAAGAAATTTAAAATGGCGGCCTATTGAAGGCTTAATCCCAAATGCCGTTCTGCGCTGTAAATATCACCGGCTCACCGCCAGTCACCATAATGGTATGCTCGTGCTGTGCAACAAAACCTCCTTTATTACCGGTTAGCGTCCATTCGTCGGCCTGCGTTTCGGCAATAGTCGACCGTGTTGAAATAAATGTCTCTATCGCTACCACAGAATTCTTTCTGAAACGCGTAGTGTTATACCGGTCGCAGTAGTTGGCAATCTCGTGTGGCTCTTCGTGCAGGCTGCGACCAACGCCGTGGCCCGTCAGGTTTTTTATTACCGTATAGCCTGCTTTTCTGGCTTCAGTCTCTATCAACCTGCCAATCTCCGAGATCCGGACACCACCTTTAATGTTGCTGATCGCTTTTTTTAAGATCTCTTTCGATGCCTCGACCAGTTTGCCATGGCCATGGATATCTTCGCCCAATACAAACGAGCCGCCGTTATCGGCCCAGTAGCCATTTAGCTCTGCCGATACGTCGATGTTTACCAGGTCACCCTCTTTAAGGATCTTATCGGCCGATGGCACGCCGTGTGCTACCACCTCATTAACACCTATACAAGTATATCCCGGGAAATCGTAGCTTAGCTTAGGTGCAGAACGGGCGCCCATTTGTGCCAGCAATTCGCCGCCGTAGTCGTCAAGTTCCTTTGTGGAAATGCCCGGTTTGGCATACTCACGCATCTTTCTAAGCGTAATAGCGACGGCATCACTTGCCTGTTGCATTCCAATTCTTTCGTCTTCGGTGGTTATAGACATTTGTATGTTTTATCTGTCGCAAAATTAAGCATTAATAACTTAATGAATAAAAGCCTTCAGGCTTTCATTTAAAAGGTTTACTGTATGTTCTGATGAAGCTGACCACCCTGTTCCGGGTCATCCTGACCGTCTGATGAGTCGTACTTTGCAGGTAGCAAACGCTGTAAAAGCGATGGTCAAAAATAGTTATTTCCGGTCATTTTCATGCATAGACATTTTCAGGCTCATGACTGCGTTTTTTACGCATCGAATCACCCTTTAACTCGATCCGGTGCGCATCATGCACAATACGGTCCAGTATCGCATCGGCAATCGTTTTCTCCCCAATCACCTCAAACCATTTGCTGATCGGCAGCTGGGAAGTAATGATCAGTGAAGTCTTGCCATGGCGGTCCTCGATTAGCTCCATTAAAGCCGCACGGCTCTGGGCATCAAAGGGTTGTATGCCAAAGTCATCCAGGATCAATAACTGCTGCCTTTCCAGCCTGGCCAGGTCCTTCAGGTATGAGCCATCCGCCTTGGACATCTTGAGTTTGGCGAACAACTTGGGTGTACTGGCATAAAAGACCCGGTACCCCATGATGCAGGCCTGGTAGCCCAGGGCCGTAGCAATATAACTCTTGCCAATACCGGTACTGCCCGTGATCAGCACATTTTCGAACTTATCGATGAAGGTACATTCCGCCAGGCGCTTAACCTGGTTGCGATCCAGGCTCCGGCTGGCATGGAAGTTAACATCCTCGATAGAAGCCTTATAACGGAACTTGGCGCCCTGTATGGTGCGGTCGATCTTCCGGTTCTGCCGGTCGTCCCACTCGGCATCCACCAGCATGGCGAGGAGTTCATCGGCGGTATGGTCATTGGTCTTGCCCGTCTCCAGGCTGCTTTTAAAGGCATGGAACATGCCAAAGAACTTCATCTTTCTCAGTTTGTCTAACGTGTTTTCATTCATGGTTTTAAGTTATTATGGGTTAGTATATTATTCATAATCGCCACGGATATTATCGTGGCTCGGCATGGGCAGTTCATCGGCAAAGAGGCTCTCTTCGTAATTGTCCATCTTGTTTTCCAGGATAGACTGAATGGTCTTGTAGTTATAGACCCCATAACTCAGTGCTCGCTGGCAGGCCATCGTTAAGCGTTCGTTCCCAGCTTTTTTGGCAAAGTTGAGTACGCCCAAGCAAGATTTGTAGGCCTGTTCCGGGTGTTGTTTGCGCTCCAGGATCTGCAGGATATAGAGGCGTACATCCTCGTGTATGGCAGCCGCCCAGTTGAGGAATTTATCCGGCGACCAGTCACTCTTGAAGCGGTGCGTACTGGCCATGTGCTCCGGATCCGTCGTATAGCCGTAAGGGTTCTTATTACGTTTATGCACCGCGATCCTTTCATAGTTGGAGTAGATCTCCACGGTGGTCCGTGAATATAAAAGCTTGACCCTTTTGCCGATATACCGGTAAGGCACACTGTAGTAATGCTTGTCGGGCCCGAGGTTGGCGTGGCCATTCTTGATGACGCGTGCATGGAACTGCTTTTTGAACTGGTAGCGCTGTACCGGCAGCGGCGCCAGGGTATGCTTCTCGATTTCTTCAAACTGTAACCTGCGGCTGTAATTACGGCCTTTCAGCAGCTGGCTGTTATGAACCTCCAGGAGCTCCATCATAGCCCTGTTGAGGTCAGTAAGCGTATGGAACACTTCCTTGCCCAGTGGTGCATGGATCTTGGTGTAGAGGATTTTGACGGCCCCTTCAACCAGCGCTTTGTCGCGCGGGCGGTATGCCCGCGCAGGAAGAATAGTAGTGCCATAAAAGTCGGCAAAGTCCTCAAAAGTTTCATTGAGGGTAGGCTCATAACGGTTGCTTTTCGTCACCGCTGCTTTCAGGTTGTCCGGTACGATGGCCGCAGGGACGCCGCCGATATAGTGCAGCGTATTTTCGCAGGCCGCAATGAAATCATCTTTCTGCTGCGACGGAACCGCCTCTGCATAAGTGAGTTGGCTTGCGCCCAGGATCGCCACAAAAACCTCCATCGGGATGATCTCGCCGGTTTCCTTATCCGTAATGCTCAGCTTTTCGCCCGCAAAGTCCACATACAGCTTATCGCCGGCCTTGTGGTCCATGTGCATGGTCGGGTTGACACGCGCCTTCCATTGCAGGTAGTAAAAACAAAACTGGCTGTACTGGTAACCATTGGGAAACTCTTTCAGATAGGCTTCCCAAAGCATATAACGCGTTACGCCGGTCCGCTTGAGTTCTTTATCGACGTGGGGAAAACAACGCAGCATGGACTGCATACGCGCGTTTGGACGGTTCTCCCGGGCCTTCCCGAAGAGATCCTCCAGTTCCCGGTCATTTAAGGCATTGACCTCGTCAAAGGTAAAGCCCGTTTGTTTAAAGGCGGTAAGGTACTTTTTTACCGTGTTTCTGGAAGCATCTGCCTGCGCAGCGATCGCCATAATGCTCCGCTGCTGGCTGTAAAGCTTCAGGATCTTTCTTATCTTGCTCATGTTGATTGTTAGGTTAGCCATGCTGGGTGGTTAAAATTGGTACCACCGCAAGCCTGGTCGCCTTACAACATTTGCTGCAACAAAGAACGGTCATCTTCCGCCGGAATACACTGGTCAAACTATCGCAGAACCGGTGGTCAGCTTAAATCGGAAAGGATTGGTCAGCTTCATCAGAATCTCCAAATTACGCACATTTTTAATGAGATTTAGTGCATATTTTGGTGTTTTGACCAAAAAACAAAAGCCTGCAATTATTTGATTTGCAGGCTTTTATCATGTTTTAATATTGGTTTTAGTGGTCCCGACGAGAATCGAACTCATATCTAGAGTTTAGGAAACTCCTATTCTATCCGTTGAACTACGGGACCTTTTTTGATGTGCAGATATGCAGATTAGCAAATGTGCAGATCACGAACCGCAAAGGTGCAAATTATGTGCGAATTAGCCAAACGCATTTGCACATCTGCACATAGCACATTATCTAACTACCGACCCATTATGCAGCGCATCAACCGGCGATACAAAACTCAGCTTGCCATTGGTATCTTCGGCCATCAATATCATCCCCTGCGACAGGATGCCTTTTATTTCGCGTGGCTCCAGGTTCACCAGGATGCTCACCTGTTTGCCGATGATCGCTTCAGGCTCATAATACTCGGCTATGCCCGATACTACTGTGCGTTCGTCAAGGCCGGTATCTATGGTAAGTTTTAGCAGCTTTTTTGTTTTGGATACCTTTTCGGCAGCCAGTATGGTGCCGGTGCGGATGTCCATTGCAGCAAAGGCATCGAAATTAATGTTTTCCTTTGCCGGTACCAATGGAATTACTTTAGTGGCTTGCGCAGCCTGTTTTTTATCCAGTAACTTTTGGATCTGCGCATCGATCACCGAATCTTCCACCTTTTCAAACAATAGTGATGAAATGTTCAATTGATGGCCATTCTCAAATTTAACGTCATCGCTAAAACCGACAGGGGGGATATTCAGCATGTCGAATATCTTTTCAGCAGTACCTGGCAAAAATGGCTGCAAACATGCCGCCATCCGGCCGATCAATACCAAACAATTATGTAATGCTTCTCTGGCATCATCAGGGTTGGTTTTGATGGTCTTCCACGGCTCTTTTTCAGTGAGATATTTATTGCCGAGGCGGGCGATATCCATCACATTCTGTAACGCCTGGCGGAAACGGTATTCTTCGATATTCTTTTCCAGATCGTTGTAGAAATCGTATAACTGCCCGGCTATAGTTTTATCCGTTAAAGTAATCTCGTTGTTACCCTCAACCCTGCCATCGTAAAATTTGTGCATTAGTATCATCACACGGTTCACAAAGTTGCCTAAAATGGCTACCAGCTCGTTATTTACGCGCGCCTGGTAATCTTTCCAGGTAAATTCGCTGTCGCTGGTTTCTGGCAGTATAGAGGTAAGCACATAACGCAGTTCATCCTGTTTGCCGGGGAATTCTTCCAGGTATTCGTGCAGCCACACCGCATGGTTGCGCGAAGTGGAAAGCTTCTCACCTTCCAGGTTCAAAAACTCATTGGCCGGTACATTCTGCGGCAAAATATAGTCGCCATGCGCATTTAAAATAGACGGGAAAATAATACAATGAAAAACAATGTTATCCTTACCTATAAAATGGATCAGGCAGGCATCATCGGCTTCATTTTCCTGTTTCTTCCAATATAGATTCCAATCGTTACCGGTATCAGCAGCCCATTGCTTGGTGGCTGATATATAACCTATCGGCGCATCCATCCACACGTATAATTTCTTGCCTTTAGCTTCTTCTAATGGCACATCAATACCCCAATCAAGGTCGCGGGTCATGGAGCGAGGCTGCAGGCCCGACTTCAACCACGATTTGCACTGCCCAAAAACGTTCACCTTCCACTCGCCGTCTTTCTCGTCCAGCCATTTTTCCAGCCATGGCTGGTATTTATCCAACGGCAGGTACCAGTGTTTAGTAAGCTTTAATATAGGTGCCTTACCGCTTAAAGTCGATACAGGATTGATAAGGTCAGTCGGGTTTAATGATGTACCGCAATTCTCGCATTGGTCGCCGTAGGCATGGTCATAGCCGCAATTGGGGCAGGTGCCGGTAATGTAACGGTCGGCCAGGAACTGTTCATAATCTTCGTCGTAATATTGCTCCGAAAACTTCTCAATAAACTCCCCTTTCTCATACAAGTTCAGGAAAAATTCCTGCGAAAGATCATGATGTATAGCTGATGAGGTACGGTGGTATATATCAAATGAGATCCCGAACTCGGCAAAGCTTTCTTTTATCTGGTTATGGTATTTATCAATAATAGCTTGCGGCGTAGTATTTTCTTTTTTGGCTTTGATGGTTATGGCAGCGCCATGCTCATCCGAGCCACAGATGTAAACAACATTCTTTTTCTTAAGCCGCAGGTAACGTACAAAAATATCGGCAGGTAAATATGCACCCGCCAGGTGGCCAATATGTAACGGCCCGTTGGCATAAGGTAGGGCCGATGTAATAGTATAGCGTTTAAAATTATCCAGTTTTGACATTAATGTGCGTGCTTATTAATATTTTGGCAAAGATACTATTAGTTGTTAAGAAGTCCGAAAGTCGGGAAGACCGAAAGTTGGAAAGTTTTATCAGCATCGATAGGATCTTTTATTTGTATTTCGAAAATTATGCAATATACCGAAGCTTCTTCCGGACTTCCGGACCTTCCAACTTCCGGACTTAAGCCGCCATATCTTAAAAAGGGCGACAAGGTGGCTATTACCTGCCCGGCAAAAAAGCTGCCTGCCCCTATGACGGATGCTGTAAAACTGCTTGAATCCTGGGGGCTTGAAGTGATCCTGGGCGAAACCGTGAATGCTTCATTTCACCAGTTTGCGGGAGATGATGAACTGCGGGCGAAAGACTTGCAGCGGTTTATCGACGACGACAGTATCAAAGCCATATTCGCGGCACGTGGTGGTTATGGCACTGTAAGGATGATAGACAAGGTTGATTTTAGCCATTTTGCACAAAACCCGAAATGGATTGTAGGTTTTAGCGACATCACTGTATTGCACACGCATTTGTTCAATAACTTCCATACACAAAGCATCCATGGGCAAATGCCGGTAAATATTCCGGATGCTTCTGCTAAATCATTGCAAACGTTAAAGAAGGCTTTATTTGGCGAGGAACTTCAGTATCACTTCGATTCGCACCATTTGAATAGGAGCGGAAATGCTGAAGGGATCCTTATCGGGGGCAACCTTTCGCTGCTTGTATCCGTCTCAAATTCAGTGTCCGATGTTAACTATGAAGAAAAAATTCTTTTCATAGAGGATGTAGGCGAGTATTTATACAGCATTGACAGGATGATACGTATGCTGGACCGTTCAGGCAAATTAAAACAACTGAAAGGATTGATAGTGGGCGGTTTTAGTGAAATAAAAGACAATGAGATCCCGTTTGGCCAAACGGTAAACGAAATTATAATGGATGTGGTCGGCAAATACGGCTACCCGGTTTGTTTCGATTTCCCGGCCGGGCATATACCGGGCAATTGCAGTATAATATTAGGTAGGAGGATAAACTTAGCGGTTGATGATTCACACGTTAAGGTAGATTTTATATAGAACAAAAGGATAACGAAATGGCACTATTCAGCAAATTAGGAAATTATAAAAACTTTGGCCTGCTTATTATACGCGTAGGGCTTGGCATCATGTTTATTTATCATGGATACCCTAAATTAATAGGTGGCCCGCATAAATGGCGCGCAATTGGCGAGGCAATGAAATATGTGGGCATCCATTTCTGGCCGGTTTTCTGGGGGTTTCTGGCTGCCGCTGTAGAAGCAGTTGGCGGAGTACTGCTGATCATTGGCTGGCAGTTCAGGGTGGTTTGTATGCTACTGGTGGTCAACCTTATCGTGGCGGCCATGTTTCACTTCGGTACCGGGGGCGGTATGGAAGAAGCCGCACATGCTATTGAGGATGCTATTGTGTTTGCGGGTTTGATATTTATAGGGCCTGGAAAATACAGTGCGGATAAGAAGTAAGGGATGGAAAGTTCCATCCCTCTGCAAAGTATTTTGAACTTATTAATAAAAGACAGTTCCGCCACGATAAAATGTAAGTGTACTTGTTGAAGTGATCTTGTAATGCACGTTGATGGTAAAAATATCATCTGTGCCAGTCCAGGAACCTGTGATGCTAAATAGTGGAGCGCCATCGGTAAGTGTTGTTGTATTGTAGATGAATGCACTGTCAACAACGCCACTGGGTGAGCCCCACACATCAATGACATCCCCGGTACCGGAGTCCTCAAATGTCCCAAGATTAATATTCGTAAACTTTTGCGGATGTTTAACCTTTGCCGGTTTAACATTCACTTTGTAATCAAAGTTCATAAAAGTGAACCCAATGGCTACTATAGCCACCATAAAAATTGCTCCGAAATAATTTTGCTTTTTCATATTATGAAATTTAAGTTTAACTAAAGGTATAATATAAATTGTAAAATTTAATTCCCCACTTTTCAATAATTGTGGACAACACTAAAAACCACGAATCATTCGGGCAACAAAATCTCATTCCCAAAAGTTGCATAATTAATAGTTAATTTCTAATTTTAGTTATAACAAACCTATCCACTAACCTAAACCGAATGCCTATGGAGATAACCCGTTTATTCATATTACAAGCTACCTAACCTTACACAATTTCAGTTTTGCCAATAAGGCTCAACTATAAATTAGTTTCTAAAAAATAAACTTAAATCTGAATTAATATGAAAAAGTTAATAAGCATCTTAGGTGTTATTATTCTGTTAGCACCAGCAATTATTGCAAATGGTAATGTGAATCATAAAAATTCACTACCCGCCAAAACCCATCACAATTGGTATCATCTAGAAGTTAAACGATTTATTTCACCTTATTTACCCAATCTATACCAGGATGATTTTTATGCAGTGTCCGGAGAAATAAATGCTACAGGTACTGATTGTACTTTCTATTTCTATTATGATGGGGCGAGTGCTGTTGCGCCCGTTACAGTCACTATTAATGCAACTGTAGATGGAACGCACAATTTTTCCGGCACCATTCATAAGTTGGCGGATCATGGTGATGTAACTCTTTCACCTGCCGCTACCGACCCTGAGACATTAGTTTTAAACTCAACCACGCCAACAAGCTACGAAGGTATTCCGATTGCTTTGCAAGAATAAAAAAATGGCCGGTAAGTAACTTACCGGCCTCTTTATATTGTCTGTCGTCTGACTATTCTACTGATTAACGTACGAACCTAAATTTGCGAGGTAGCTGTCATCCATATTATCCTCTGCATGGTCTGACAGGAATTTGTTCACTTTATCAGCATCGCTTGGGAAAAGGGCTTTTAATGCTTTCTTCTTCATTACTACCTTTTGTACCGCGTTGGTTTTTGCATCTACCAGGTAATAATCACCTTCGTCGGTATATGAATCAAAATCATTCCCGGTATTCATTAGTCCGTCCGTTGAGAAGTTCGCCTTGTCAAATTTGGTTTTAATCACTTTATATATTTTGTACTTGTCGCCGTCTGCTAAAACCTGCACATAATGGGTTTTGTCGATCGATGGCATGTTGGCGAAAGTAGCTGTTTGGCTGTTATCGTCGGTAATGGTAAATGTTTTTACAATATCCCTGTTCACTTCAATTGCCGAATGGCCGTCTTTTGAAAGAAGCAAACCGCCACCCATTTTATCGTAGTTAAACAAGTAATTCGGGTCTGCAACCGCTTGTCCATCTACTTTAATTACGCTGCCATGTGCCCAATCCTTAAAAAAGTAGCGCGAACCTTGTGTTTCCTGCTTCGGATGAAATACCGGGAATATAGCTCCACGGCTCGCATCAAAGCCTTCATCACTTATTACATTCACCGTCTGCCCGCCGTGCATAGTTATTTGCCTGGCCTGCATTGATGTGGTATTCACATTGTTCTCCTGCGTCATTTTTGTGGCCATAGGCGCCATATTGATGCTTTGATTGGCGTCAGGTATCTTAGCCGACGGGCTGGTTACATGCGCGGTTATAGTAACTACACCATGCATTATAATTACCAGGTTATTTTGATGATCTACATTTACCAGGGTATCTTTATAACCCACGCTATGGATGGCAAGTGTTGTTACCGGGTTGGCCTGCACGGTAAAATGGCCCAAACTATCTGTTTTAGCTTTACTACCCTCCTGGGTTAATATTATGGCTGTTGAAATGCCATTACCTTCCGGATTTTTTACTGTACCGGAAATAGTAACCTGCTGTGCAAAAACTACAGGACTTATCAATAGCAGCAGGGGAAATAATAATTTTTTCATATTTAATATCAAATTCATCACTAAAATACTCTTCACGTAATAAAAAAGCAATTTTATAACTCTTATACAAAGAAAGTAACAAAAATGTTATATAGCAAACAAGCTACTGTAATTTATATAGCAGGTTAGCTGCTAACGGATAGTAATTGTTACTTCTATAATTATTAGCTAACAGGTCAGCGTAAAAATGTTGAACGAATTTATTACAAATGTATTGTTGCAAAATAGTCATAAAAAAAGAGCCGCTAAGTAGCGGCTCTTGTATAATCAAGTTAGGCTTGTTTATTGCGCAACCATTGTTTCATCTATTTCCCTTAATACTCCTGAAGCATTCAAATACCCTACGTGGATATTAAAGGTTTTGGTGGCAGGGTCATAAGTGCTTGGCCCATTGGCGGTGCCCTGTGTAAATGAACTCGGCGTGGTACCGGAAGCTGCTGTCGGATCAGGCAATACCGTTACGCTGTATGGGGTTGCGCCGGTAGCATTTACCTGCAATGCCCATGTTTCACCTGAGCCTGAGTCACCAGCCTGGCCGATAACAGTATTAGCGGTATAAGTAGCTAACGGAACTGTACCCGAAATAGCAAAATGGTCTAACACACCACTAGCTTCTGTAGTGCCCTTAAACCTGGTACGCTGGCCTGAAGTTGTGTAATTACCTTCATAAATACTCTTTACTTTAAGCACAACCAACACGGTGTTAAGGTTTGATGGGATACTAGCGCCACTGCCATTGCTAAGCGTAAGATAAAGAGCATAGCCCTTTGTAAAGTCAATTGTTCCGGCTTTAAATACTATCGGGAATTTAACTAGTTGCTGTCCTGCCGGTATCGTAACGCTTGAACCCATGCTGTAAAGCGATGTTGGCAGCGGGGTATAACCGGCAGCTGTTACTGCAGCATCATTTTCGGCCACAGAAGCTGACACACTTGATCCTAATGTTACACTGGATACTGATAAGGCAACTTCCAGGTTGTAAGTGAAATTCCCGACTGGCAGCATAACTGCAGGTTCGGTTACTTTACTGAAGCCGCTGTATTGCCATGATATCAGGGCCGGACTTTTGGAAAAGTCTACACTGCCCGGGCTATTGTCTTTCAAGCAAGAACTTAACATGGTAGTTGCCAATAAAGCAAGTACCGTGCAAACACGCCCTGTATTTTTGAATAAATAATTCATTTTCATCTCTTTTTTTATTTAACTATAAAAATTCAGTTTGTTATTTCTCCCTTTTATCCCAAAATATAGTGGTATATGCAGTAGTACCTGCCGGAATGTTTTTGCTGTTTGTACTAACTTCACTCTGTGGATACAGATAGCGGTATGGCAGGTTCACAGATTGAGCTTTACCTGTTACATCTGGCGAAGAATGCTGTATTACAGCAGGATTGTGAGAGAAACCGAAGTTGGTACCATCTGGAATGGGATAACCTGTACGGCGATAGTCGGTATAAGCCTGCTCCCAGTTTACTCCAGCCAATGCTGACCATTTTTGGGTCATGATAGCTTGTAAACCCCCAGCGGCCACATCAACATCCGGATCACCTGCCTGGCCATCCATATAACCGTCTGCATCAGTTGCATCAGCTGCAGGGTCGCCGGTACCAGTGTCATCAACAAAAATAAAGCTTTGCTCATTAGCTGTCCTTACAAGTTGTGCTGCTGTTTTTGTAGAAACTTCAGTATAGCCCTCCTGTACAGCTTCAGCCTGCAAGAACAAGCTTTCAAAATCAGGAATGATGAATTCATCCTGGGTCGAGCCAACCAAAAGGCCGCCGCCGGTTCTTATACCCGAGGTATTTGTGTTAGATGCAGCTGCGGGGTCGCCATCATAATTACCTGCCCATGTACCGCCAACCGTTCCGTATATATCAGTATAGCGGTAATCGTTATTGTCATTTCCATAATTGATAAAGTATTGGTTTGCACGGTAGAATGATGCATTATTGTTAGCGCTGCCGGAAGTAAGCACAAATGAACCATAGAAAGGGTTTTGCTGTGCAGCTGAGTTATTAGAATAACCCGGGTTTACCGTAGCACTTTGGTTTGCACCAATATATCCCTGCCCATTAGCAGTACATTTAGCCAACTCTGTATGGATGTAAGATGCTGTTACAGCTGCGCGCTCGGTCATTAATAAACGTAGTTTTACGGTGTTTGCAAACCTTATCCACAAATTCAGGCGCGCTACTGCGCTGGCTTTATCAGCACCGCCTGTTCCGCGACCAAACATGATATCATGCAGGTCATCAGTTGTAAGCGATGTTGCAGCTGCAGTTGGATAGTATTTTGTTTGTGCATTCTGGAAATAAGTAACAGAACTATCTATCTGCAAAATCAGGTCATTATAAATACCCTGGGCATCATCATACTTTGGTGTAGGAAATTGTGCCAGGTTAAATGCCTGTGAATACGGAATGTTGTTAAAACCGTCAACCAGTGTAGAGAAATAGAAAGCTTTCATCACTTTAGCAACACCTATATAAAAAGGGTCGCCTGCGCTGTTATGCTCAATATAATTAAACCTTGTAAGCACACCATAAATGTTCTGAAAATCGCCATCTGCATAACCTGGGTCAATAGCATAAGTTTCAGTTGGGATGGTTTGGATAAAGTTACCACTTCGCGCCATATAACCCATCCACCTGTTTGTATTAAAAAAGGCTGTACCCAAACGCGCCGCAGTACCGCTCAGGCCTGCTGCCAGCACCACATCGGGTGTTACCACCGTAGGCTGGTTGGTATTAGTGTTTATATTTTCTGTAAATTTCTTGCATCCCGTTCCTATTGTCGCAATCGCAAGAAATATTATCGCTAATTTTTTCATGTTCTTATTTTTAAAAATTGAACTCATTATAGTTAGAATGATACTGATACTGATGCACCATAGAACCTTGTTGGAGGAGTTTCACTCACTGAGGTAGAACCGATCCCGTTGCCAGTTGTATCAGAGAATTCAGGGTCGATAGAATCGTTAGACTTAGGCCTTATCATTAATAAGTTACGACCGATAAGGCTAACAGATGCACGTTTAATGAAACCAATGCTGCTCAATGCGCTTGCAGGGATCTGGTAAGATAAGTTTGCCTCCCTTAATTTGATAAAGGCTGCGTCATCAACGAACATGCTGCCTACCTGTGAGCCGTAAACGCCTGCCCAGAACGAACCACCTTGACCGCCATTACCGTTATTAACAGCAACTGATGTATTGTTTACGTACTGACCGCCCTGTAGTACCACAGAGTTCGGATAGATGAAACGCGCACGGCCGTTTTCGGCTGATTGCGTCGAGATACCTGAAAATGCCTCAACTGATTCGGTAGAGTTGAAGATCTCGTTACCACCACGATAATCGATCACGAATGAGAAAGAGAAGGCTTTGTAGGTTAATGATGAAGTAACACCCAATATGCTGGTTGGGTTTGCTGTACCAAAATCCTGCAGCTTGCTGGTATTAACCGATGGCTGACCTGTAGTTGGGTCAACAATTACTTTACCGTTTGGTGCGCGGTTCCAGTCATAAGTTTCTATGATTGGGTATGCACTGCCTTTTTTGGCATAAATACCTGCTACTGCACCAACTGTGCCTCCAATACCAGCAATCTCAAGCTCGTCCTGACCTGGAGCCAGTTCAACTACCTTGTTTGCGAAGTGGGTGTAGTTTACACCTACGTTCCATTGGAAATTCCTGGTTTTTACCGGAGTTACATTCAAATCAAATTCCCAGGTGTCATTTGTAACCAAACCTGCGTTAGCAAGCTCGCTGGTATAACCTGTAGCGCTCGAGATAGTAGCAGTTAAGCTCTGGTTTTTTGAATCTGTATGTGAGTAGTTGGTTGTAAAACGGATACGGTCTTTCAGGAAACCTAACTCTAAACCAGCCTCATAGTCGGTTGTTTTTTCAGGCTGAATGTTAGGGTTAAGTGAAAGGCCTGATTGGGCATAACCACCTAAGCTGCCATATGGATAACCTGAAGGTACAACAAATGGGTTGATCAGGTCATAGGCGCCGTATGGGTTAGCACCTGTACCAAGGTTGATGTTTGCCACTTCGGCAACACCTGCAGTTAATTTACCGTATGATAATACGCTGTTATCCTTCAACGCTTTGATACCATCCGTGAACACGAACGAAGCGTCAACGCTTGGGTATTCGTAGTGGTTGTGTGACGGGTTCAATACCGAGTTCCATTCGTCGCGGTTTGATGCGTGCAGGAACAGGAAGTTGTTGTAAGCTAAAGTAGCTTCTTCGTAGATACCTGCGTCTCTTTGACGGTAGTTGGCTTCACCGTAAGTAGGGATACCTAAAGTACTGCCTATGTTGTAGTCGCCCGGGAATTGCAGCTGATCGCCTTCAAGGTTGATTTCCCTTTGGTAGCTTTGCTGAGTGTTAACACCAACCAAACCGGTGATCTTAAAGCTGTTGCTGATCTTTTTATCAAAGCTGGCGATAAAGTCATTGTTCAGCAATTGCTCCATAAACGTTTCATCAGATACAGCAGGATATACGAATGTTAAGCTTGATGGCACGTTACCTGCACCCTGAGGGTCGGCTATAGCCCATGGCGAGAATTTAACCTGTGCCCTTGTATCGGTAAACTGTTGGGTTGTTTGCGTAATACCGATCCTGTCAGAGAGCGTTAACCATGAAGTAGCTTTATATGACAGGTTAACGTTACCCTGGAAGATATAATCACTTCTTTTATTGCGTGAGTTTGCTAAAGTCCAGTAAGGGTTTGTTGCATACGCGTTATAGTAAGCATCAGGGCTGGTGAACTGACCGCTCCAGTTAGTAGGGTCATATGTTATAGGGCCATTGCTGCTTTGCAGTGTGGTCTTTTTAATCGGAATATCGCCCGGGGTATTCAATACCTCGAAGTATAAAGCGTCACCCGATAAACCACCGCCTGTTTGGTTATAAGAGGAGCCAAATGTATTGTCGCTGTTTTCGTTATAAGCAGCATTGTATTCAACGCTGAATTTGCCATAATTTTCTGTACCGCCAATACGGATGTTATCCCTGCGGCCATGGTCATCAGGTATTCCATCACCCGTGTTAACATCCTGGAAACCAACGTGCATCGAGCTGTTTTCGTTACCGATATCATAGCTAATGTTAAATTGGTTCTGGATACCGTTATTGAAGAAATCGCGCCTGTTGTTCTTTATATTAGAATAATTGGTGAATGCAGTATCGTAGCCTGTAACTGTAACACCATCAGCAGCGAAGATAGGGCTTAAAGAAAGCAATATCTTTCTGCCGTCGTAAGCAGGGCCGTAGCTTTCGTTTTCATACGGAACCGGGTTAACGGTACCGTCAGCGTTAACGAATGCGCCACCTTCACCACCGTAACCGCCAAATTTTGTCTGCAATGAAGGCAGATAGGATACTGACTGTATTTCTGTAGTATTGCTTACAGTAATAGAAGGTTTGCCTTTGCTCCCTTTTTTAGTAGTGATGATCAATACGCCGTTAGATGCTTTTGAACCATAAACCGCAGCAGCCAGACCGCTCTTCAATACAGTAACACTTTGAACGTCTTCAGGGTTGATGGTGTTAATGTAGTTTACGTTATCGATTGGCACACCGTCAACAACCAGTAAAGCCTGGTTATTACCTGTGATAGACCTGTTACCCTGTAATACGATACGGGTTGTAGGATCGATACCGTTGTTAGTTAAGTTAACCTGCAAACCTGATACCTTGCCTTCAAGGCCGGTAGAGATGTCGGTAACTTTTGCCTCGGTAAGCTCCTTTGCATTTATCTGTGCGGTTGAGTAACCCAAAGATCTTTCCTGCATTTTCTGGCCCAAAGCACCGGTTACCACAACTTCACCAATTTGGTTTGATGCAGTTAAAAGGGAAATGTTCAGCACGGCACCTTTTGGTGTAACGTCAGCCTGCGTAAAGCCAATTGCAGTAAACACCAAAACACCGCCCGGCGGTACGCTGATGCTGTACTTACCTGCACTGTTGGTGGCAACGCCGTTACCTGTGCCTTTTATTTTTACTGATACTCCCGGAATGGGTGTGCCATCGTCCTTGGCAGTAACCGTACCAGTAACTGTACGGTTTTGTGCAAATACCTGAGTAATGCTCAACATCAGGAAACACAAACTTACTAGTAGAAGTTTTTTCATTTTGTCAATAATAAGATCAGTTAATAGTTAATTAATTATAAAAGTAATGTTAGATTTTCACTTAGTCAAGAAAAAAGACATTTTTTTTAAAAAAAAGCACATTTTTAAAAAAATACAGTACTATGTATTGCATAATACATTTTAAAACATATATCTTTGTGATATGATTGTAGAAAACACACAAACCCAAATGAGGAAAGGCATTTTAGAATATTGCATACTTTCCATCATAGCAAAGGGCGAAACATACGCTTCAGATATCATCGCTGAGCTAAAGAAAGCCCAATTGCTTGTAGTAGAGGGTACTCTATATCCCCTCTTAACCAGATTGAAGAACAATGGGCTGCTCACTTATAACTGGGTCGAGTCCACATCCGGCCCGCCGCGCAAGTATTATGTGCTGGCTGAAGAAGGCAGAAAGGTGCTTGAGCAGCTCGATAAGACCTGGCAGGAGCTTGAATTTGCCGTAAGGACCGCAATAGGCGACCGGCTACCCCCGCCAACGGATGAGACAAGCAAGAATGAAGAACAGCAATAACATAAACACCTAAACAGCACATATATACTATATATATACAGAAAATCACCCCGATCATCATGAACAAAACAATTATCATAAATATAAACGGCACCGTCTTCCACATTGAAGAGGATGCCTACGAGATACTTAAGGGCTACATGACCAACGTGAAGCGCCATTTTATGAACTCGGCCGACAGCCTGGAGATCACCACCGATATTGAGAACCGCATTGCCGAAATGTTTAACGAGCTCTTATTAAAAGAAGGCAAACAGGTTATAGTGGATGTGGACGTAAATAACGTAATAGAGCAGATGGGCCATGTTGAAGATTTTGAAGAGTTTGCAGACGATAATGCCGCAGGTAGCACCTTTAATTATAATACCGGCGAACGCCGCCTGTTCCGCGACCCGGACGACCGTATCGTAAGTGGCGTTTGCTCGGGCATCGCCAACTATTTTAATATGCAGCCGGTTTGGATACGGCTGGCCTTTGCACTCACCTTCTTTTTCTTCGGTTCAGGGCTATTGCTATACATTATATTATGGATAGTAATACCACAAGCTGTTACACGCGCCGATCGTATGGCTATGCGCGGCCAACGCCCCGATCTGCATGGTTTTAAAATGAACCTGCAGGAAGAAATGAGCGCTGTACGCGGCCATTTTAACAATCTGCAAGAGGAAGCGCGCCCATTTGTGTACAGGGCACGCGATTTCGCCGGCGACTTTGCCGGTCACCTGGCGCAATTTTTTAACGGCGCCGGTAAAGTATTGATCAAAATTGTGGGCACAATGTTTTTGCTTGCCTTTTTTGGGATGGCTATTGCTCTTGTAGTGGCGCTTGTTGCCTTTGTTGGTTTTGGCCAGGCGCGCTACAGCCATCTCTTCCCCTTTAGCATAGTTGAAAATTATCATGCATACTGGATCTATATAAGTGCCTTCCTCACCGCATTTATACCGGTAATGGTAATTATACTGGTGCTGATATCTGCCATATTCGGCACACGCTCGGTAAACCGCTCATCAGCAACCACATTATTGATCGTTTGGCTGTTTGCATTAGGCATGTTTATCTTCTATGCGGCCCAGGCAGCAGGAAATTTCAAAACAAGGGCAAGCTTTAGCGAAACGATCAAATTAAAGCCTACTTCCGATAATGTATACCACCTTACACTAAATGATGTAAAGTACTTAACACATGACGACAGCATACGGCTGAATGTAAATGACCGTTTCCATGGTATGATCATCAAGAATAATGACGACGATGATCCGGAACCACGCAACGTGAATATCAATATCGTACAAAGCGACAGTAACCAGCCGGAACTGGTTGAAGAATTCAGCGCACAGGGCCCGGATTATGAAACAGCATTACTGAATGCCCGCAACGCCAGTTATCTGTTTGTTCAAAAGGATTCTGTTTTGCAGTTTAATAGTAAACTGATGCGTAAACACGATGAATACTGGCACGCTGAGGCGATCGACATCACGCTTAAATTGCCGTTAAATGCTAAAGTAGTAGTTGATCAAAATCTGAATGACCGCATCGGCATAGATGGTGTGAATGTGTATGAGTGCAAGGAGACTAATAAAATGGAAAAAGCTACCTCTGCTATATTTGTGATCACCAATAACGGCATGCAATGTAAGGTTGATACTGTGGTAACTATGCCTACAGCAAAACAACAGGATTCGGTAAACAAAGCCGAAAAAGTACAAGCTATTGCCAGGTATCGCGCACAGATCGATTCGCTTGCAAAAAGGGCCGACAGTTTAAGCCGTAAATAAAACAATGAAAATACCGGTAAAATATATAATGGGCCCGCTGCTTATCGGCGGGTTCATTATCTCTTTATGCTTTACCATTTCTGCCTTATATAAAGTGAAGCCGACCCCGGCCCACAACACATCATTCAAAAAAGGCACTGCCTTTCATGCCGTGGAAAATGATGCGCCCGTTTTCTGCATCAATATGCTGAAAAAGCTCATTGCGCATTAAAAATGTAAAATTTTCTGTAACCTTAGGCATATCCCGTGCATCTTATAAACAAACAGCCGCAATCAGGTTTATTCGGCCCGGTGGTCATCTCAACTCGTCCACTGGTCAAAAAAAATTGAATAAAAAGCATTTGTGCCGTTGTTTTGAAGTATAAAAACAAAACACAAAAAGAAACTAACAGACTGAAAAGAAATTTATCTCACTAACATAAACGGCTAAACAACCGGCAATCACTAATCTTCATTATCGATCTTAAAAAGATGAAAAAATCTTTAATGGGGATGTTTTTGCCAAAAATTTTAAACTGACAATGAAAACACTCATCATAAAACTATCTTCTATCACGGCAATTGTGCTGGCCTGCTTTACTACAGGCAAGGCGCAAACGGCCATAACATCAGCAAAAGTAACCGGCTCAGTAGTCGATGCCCAGGGGCCTGTAGGCTACACCACCGTAAGCATTATGCGCGCAAAAGACTCAACCATCGTTGCAGGCACCTTAACTACCGAAGCAGGCGCTTTCACGTTCGATCATATCCGTAATGGCATTTACCTGGTAAGGGCGCAGGGCATCGGCTATCAAAACACTTTCAGCAAACCATTTTCTGTGAGCAATAACACGCCGGCCATTACCGTACCTGTTATTCGTATGGTTTCATCCAATCGTACTTTAGGTACTGTAAGCGTAGTTGCGGCCAAACCCCTCATCGAGCACCAGGCTGATAAGATCGTGATGAATGTTGCAGGCAGCGTGCTGGCGGCAGGTAATTCGGCAATGGATATACTGGAACGCGCGCCGGGCGTAAGCGTGGATAAAGACGACAACATCAGTCTGCGCGGCAAGCAAGGCGTAACCGTAATGATCAACGATAAGCTGACCTATCTTTCAGCACAGCAATTGGCTACACTTTTAAGGTCGACGGATGGAAACAGCATTCAATCTATCGAGCTGATCACTAACCCATCCGCCAAATATGATGCGGCAGGTAATTCGGGCATTATCAATATCAAACTAAAGAAAAATAAAGAAAGCGGCACTAACGGCAGCCTTATTGCAAGCGGTGGCTTCTCTGCCTATACTAATGACAATACTACGCTGACGCTGAACCACAAACAAGGCAACCTGAATGTATTCGGCAGCTTTAACCATGGCGATAATGAAAATGGCCGCGACCTGAATATTATGCGTACTGTGAGTGACAGCGGCAAATCAACCTATTTTAACCAATATAACTATATGAAGCATGATAACCATTGGAACAACTACCGTTTCGGTGCGGATTATGATCTTTCATCAAAAAACACTATCGGCTTTATTGTGAACGGCTATTTCAATACCGAACAGGATGACAACGATGATAATACTTATATCGGCTCGGCGCCCGGCGAAGTGGATTCACTCCAAAAAACACCCGGCGTATTTAAGCAATCGTATAAAGATTTTGCCATTAACCTGAACGACCGCTGGAAACTGGATACCGCCGGCCAGGAACTAAACATCGACCTGGATTATTCCAAGTTCAATAATAACAGTAATAACTCCTATATAACTACCTTTTTTGTGACAGATGGCTCACAGCCGCCGCCTCAGCAATTTTTACAGGAGCAAACACCATCAACTATCGATATACATACCGCTAAAGCGGATTACAGCAAACCGCTAAGCAAAACGGTAAACCTGGAAGCCGGTGTAAAATTCAGTGATGTAAAAACAGATAATGACCTGGAAGCGCAAAAGCTTCAAAACGGAGTCTATGTAAATGACACGACCAAAACCAACCGCTTTATATATGACGAAAAAATTGATGCCGCATATGTGAATTTGAAGAAAAGCTTTAAAAACACTTCGGTACAGGTAGGTTTGCGTGCAGAATACACCCAATCGCGCGGTGATTTGGTAACCCAGGATTCGGTTGCAGAGCGTAAATACCTCAATTTATTTCCAAGCTTCTTTTTGAACCATACCTTTTCGGATAAAAACGAGATGAGCTTTTCTTATAGCCGCCGTATCGACCGCCCAAGCTATGAGGATCTGAACCCATTTGTTTATTATCTCGATCAGTATACTTATCAAAAAGGCAACCCGTTCCTGAGGCCGCAGTACACCAACAACTTCGAGCTGGATTATACCTATAATAAAACTTTGAATGTAAGCCTGAACTATTCGCACACCGGCGACGCGATCACCGAGATCATTTTGACAAATGCCGCCACAAAAGCGACTTATCAAACTACGCTCAACCTGCAAACACAGGAGTCATATTCATTGGATGTTAATTCGCCTTATACCATCAGCAAATGGTGGAGCGGTAATATTGAGCTGAATGTTTTCGACTTGCAATTTAGGTCCGACTCATTATTCGGTGGAAATCTGAGCGATGGCAAGATCGCTTACCAGATTAAGGCTACACAAACCTTCACGTTTGCGGGTATTAAAGCAGAACTGTTTACACGTTACAATTCATCAATGATTTATGGGATTTATCATTTAGATCCACGCTGGTCGAATGATATTGGTTTCAGCAAGTCATTCTATCAAAAAAAGCTGAACGTAAAATTTGCAGTGACTGATGTATTCAATACATGGTCGAACAACCTGAGTGCTAATTACCAGGCAGATAATTTCGCCATCAGGCAAAAAGGCCAAACACGCGGCGCAAGGCTAACGCTAACCTACAATTTTGGTAACAGTAAAATAAAAGCCAGTGAACACAAAAGTGGCGCTGAAGATGAGAGCCAAAGGGTGAAGGGGAATAATTAGTAGCATTGGGGAGAAGTAGCAGTAGAAAGTGGCAGTAGCAGTCGACGTCGAAAAAAAGACTGCAACTGCTACTGCTACTTAATGAAGATTACTTCATGTTAGCATGTATCTTATTGATAGCATCTAAGTGCGATTGTACGATTGGTGCAGTTTTGGCGGCGAATGCTTTTAAAGTAGTATCGCTGCCATTTTTTGCTTCGCCATTCATCAGGTCGAGCGTTTTCTTGTGGCCGTCTATCATAGCATCCACATAAGCCTTATCAAAGTCAGCACCGTTCTTTTTGCTTAGCTCGTCCATTTTTTTAATGTGGGCGCTGTCCGGTTCGGTTGGCAGGGTGATGTTTTTGGTTTTAGCTATAGCCATCAGCTCATCATTTGCTTTGCTATGGTCGGTAACCATCATATTGGCAAAATCTTTTATCGAAGCATTGGTGGTTTTTGTTAAGGCCAGTTTGCCTAAAGCAACTTCGGCCATACCGCCATTGGCAGCAGCAGTAGCAAATTTAGCATCATCGCTGTTTACGGCTATACCGCCGGTATTCATTGCGTTTGAGGTGGTGTCCTTGGTTTTGTTCAAACTGTCGGCTGTGTCTTTAGCATCTTTTGCGTGGTTACATGACTGGAAAGCCAGCGCTGCGCCGGCTATCAGTAAAGTGAAGGTGATCTTTTTCATAGTTTTTAGTGTTTATATTAAATGTTACTTGTTTGGTATGTTCCAAAGCGCAGGGTTAGTGCGTACATGGCTTAACATCTCTATTATCTGCTCCACCTCATCACTGCTAAGCTCCAACTGCCCATCGGCAGTATAAGTAAAAAGCCTGTTTGGCATTTCAAAGGTGATATAGCCATAATAATTAGGGTCAGTAATAGCTTCCAGGTGCAATGTACTCTCCTTACTGCGGGCAGCTAACGGGTTACCGAGGCCTGTGTCTTTAAAAACACTGTACGTATGTGTAATAATGACATGGCCGTCGAGATGAGCGGCAGTGTCCGGGATGATCATAAACGATAACCCATCGCCAAGTTTGAAATATAAGGGAATCATCTCACTATTTATTATTTATAGCTGCCCAAAGCTGATGCCCCCTTGCTTTCAACCTGCATGGTTAGTGGATAGATAACTGTTAAATAATCTCAATTGTTTTACATTGGAGTTAATAATTGAATTAATTATTTCACAACAAATTAAATTAGAAGTTAAAACATTTCAAGTAACAGGCGGTTATTATTAGCACATTATAAGTTTTCTTAACGGGGATCTTATCCTGGGAATTAATCAAATTACTTACTATTAAAAACACACTAACCATGTTTCATCATGTAAAAGACCTACAATTTAATGCCAGGGTTTCCCGCCCTGACCCGCGCTTTGCTAACCTTCTGTTGGAGCAATTTGGCGGGGAGAACGGCGAACTGGCCGCAGCCATGCAATACTTCACACAGGCGTTCGGCGCAAAGGCTGCGCACCCGGATAAATACGATATGCTGATGGATATTGCCACTGAGGAATTCAGCCATTTGGAGATCGTCGGCGCCACCATCCAGATGCTGCTAAAAGGCGTGAACGGCGAATTAAAGAATGCGGCCGACACTTCCGAGATCATGCAGGTAATGGAGGGCAAGGCAACAAAAGAAAACATCATCCACCAGGCGCTAACCGCTAATCCGCAATTTGTGATCATTACCGGCGGTGGCGTAACCCCGCGCAACAGCCAGGGCATTCCATGGTGCGCATCGTATGTAAATTCAAACGGCGACCTGACGGTTGACCTCCGTACCAATCTTGCATCGGAATCGAGGGCCAAGCTGGTTTACGAGCACCTGATGAAATTTACGGATGATCCGTATATCCACGAAACGCTGTCTTTCCTGATGACGCGTGAGGTAACCCACTACAAAATGTTCGAAGCAGCGTTAAATAGCATTCCCGACAATTTTCCTCCGGGTGTATTGGCCGCTGATCCACGCTTTTTACAGAATACTTATAACATGTCTGCCGGTACTGTACGCGGTCCGTGGAATGAAGGTGAAATGCCGGGTTTGGGTAAAGAATTTGAATATGTTGCCGATCCGCTTTCGCAGACCAGGGAAACCAAAGGAAATACCGAATTGCCAGACCCTAAGAAAAAAGACCTCCAGGATGCTGAAAAGCTGAATAAAGAAATGAGCGAAGTAAAAAGTAACGAGGAAAAGAAAGCGGAGCCAAAAGGCGTGGCACAATGGAGTACTTATGCCGACCCGCAAGATTAATAATTACACACACACTAAAATAAATACCTATGAAAACTGCAACAAGCAAAAAAGGGCCGTCAAAGACCGGCAAAATGGAGAATTCTGAATTTCATAAATTCTTCGTTGACGAATTAAAGGACATTTACTGGGCCGAAAAGCACCTGGCAAAAGCGCTTCCAAAAATGAAAAAATACGCCACAAGCCCTGAGCTTGCCGCGGCATTTGACAAACATGCCACTGAAACCGAAACGCACATTGCCACGCTTGAAAAAGCTTTTGAGCTATTGGATGAGAAAGCAGTAGCAAAAAAATGCGATGCGATGGCCGGCTTATTAGAAGAAGCAAACGGCATTGTTGAAGAGACTGAAAAAGGCACCATGATACGTGACGCCGGTTTGATCCTCGCTGCACAAAAGGTTGAGCACTACGAGATAGCAACCTATGGCGCCCTTAGTGTTTTTGCTGCAACTATGGGGCATGCTGATGTGGCCGATCTTTTAGCACAAACGTTAGAAAACGAAAAAGCAACCGACGCAGCACTGACGGAGTTAGCTGAAAGCATTATTAACGAAGCTGCAGTAGCAGAATAACGATCGAAAAATGTAAAAAACAGAAAGCTGCCTGCAAAGGCGGCTTTCTGTTTTTTCAACCTGCCCCTCTCGTACCGGTCATTCGTACAGTAATTTTTATTTGTAGTGCGCTTCGCCGTTTAGCGGGGGCTGATTACATTTGCAGATATGTCACCTAAACAGGCCCTGCAAAAATATTTTGGTTACAGCGAGTTCCGGCACCGGCAGGAGGACATTGTTCAGCATGTTTTGGATGGTAAGGATGTGATGGTGCTGATGCCTACCGGCGGAGGTAAATCGCTTTGCTACCAGCTACCCGCCGTGATGCTGAATGGCCTGACCATCGTTATCTCCCCGCTCATCGCGCTGATGAAGGACCAGGTCGACAGCCTGAACGTGAATGGCATACCGGCAGGGTTTTATAATTCCACCCAATCGCCGGGTGAGCAAAGCGAAGTTATCAGCAAGCTTCGTCGCAACGAGATCAAGTTGCTTTACCTGGCGCCTGAACGTTTGTTCGGATCTGAAAATAAACTGGTAGAGTTTTTGACATCGCTGCCTGTTGTGCAGATCGCTATTGACGAGGCGCATTGTATATCGCATTGGGGCCACGATTTCAGGCCCGAATACCTGGCGCTGGCAGGATTAAAGGATTACTTCCCAAGTGTACCGGTAATAGCCCTGACGGCTACTGCTGATAACCTCACCCAAAAAGATATCCTCGAAAAACTGAACCTACATTCGCCGGAGGTTTTCGTTTCATCATTCAACCGTGAGAACATTACTTATAATGTTGTAAGGAAGAACAATAGTTTCTACCAGCTGCTCGATTTTTTGAACAAGCGCCGGGATGAGTCGGGTATTATCTATTGCTTATCCCGCAAGAATACCGAGGAATTGGCTGCAGATTTGAAAAAACAGGGATTTTCGGCTGAAGCTTATCACGCGGGGTTGGATAACGCCACCAAAGCCCGCAACCAGGAAGCATTCCTGCGCGACGAGGTAAAGATCATTGTAGCAACCATTGCCTTTGGCATGGGCATTAACAAATCGAACGTGCGCTACGTGGTGCATATGAATCTGCCTAAAAATATCGAAGGCTATTACCAGGAAACGGGTCGCGCTGGTCGTGATGGTTTACCTTCAGAGGCGGTATTGTTCTTTTCTGCTGGCGACGCGATGAAATTAAAGGAATTTGCCAAAGTGGAAGGCAACCCGGAACAAAGCCGTATCATGCTGAAAAAGCTGGACGATATGGTAACTTATTGTCAATTGCCAACCTGCCGCCGCCAGTTCCTGTTAAGATATTTTGATGAGGATGCGCCGGATCATTGCGGTTCATGCGATGTGTGCCTGACGGAAGTTACCCGTTTTGATGGAACACTGATCGCACAAAAGGCATTATCAGCGGTAACACGTTTAAAAGAGCGTTTTGGCGCTAATTATGTGATCGATTTCCTGCGCGGCTCAAAAAGCGAGAAGATCTGGGAAGATCATAAGCAATTAAAAACCTATGGTATTGGTGCTGAAATCAGCAAAGCCAACTGGCAGCAATATTTCCGCGAGCTGGTGAGCATGGGTTACCTGGAGAAAAGCGATGACGAATATTCCGTATTAAAGCTTACCGCCAAAAGCGATGATGTATTAAAAGGCCGTCAGAAGGTTGAGCTGGTTGAAACGGAAATTATAGAAGAAAAACAGCAATACGCGCCATTGGCTTATGAGGTCGGACTGCTGAATGAATTGAAAAGCGTACGGCGTGATATTGCCGCTCATGAAAATGTGCCGGCCTATATTATACTATCTGATGCTGCATTAATGGAAATGGCCACCTACCTGCCGCAAAGCATGGACGAACTGCGGCACATATCCGGTTTCGGCGATGTGAAGCTGGCGCGTTATGGCCGCGAGCTTTTGGCCCCGGTAAAAAGTTATAGCCAGTCGCACGGGTTAGCATCCCGCATGCAGCAAAAGCAACGCAAGCCCGAGCGTAAACCACGCAGGGAAAAAGACGGGCCAAACGATACCAGTCGTGAGACGTTTAAGCTGTTTAAAGATGGTATGTCGATGGCCGAGATAGCCAGTCTGCGTAAACTTTCGCCGATGACGGTTGAAGGGCATCTCACCAATTTTATCCAAACCGGGGATTTGGATGTCTCGCAATTTGTGACCCATGATAAGCTGCTGGTGATAAAAGATGCTGTAGAAAAGTATGGCGATGAACGGCTTGCGCCTTTGAAAGAAATTTTGGGCGATGATTATAGTTATGTTGAGATTAAGGCGGTTGTGGCGTGGATGAAGGGGATGGAAAAGTAAACAATACGTCATGCTGAACTTGTTTCAGCATCCCACAGACAGGTACATAACATACGTGTACCGCTTTTATGATGAGGTCCCAAAACAAGTTCGGGATGACGTTGATTATATAGATATATAGGATATCTCGTACCTTTATCATTAAATGACTACCACCGAACAACTCTACCAAATCTACCTGCAACACCCGGTTATCAGCACTGATACCCGTAAAATAATGCCCGGTTGTATCTTCTTTGCTTTGAAGGGTGATAAATTCGACGCCAACACTTTTGCGGAGCAGGCTATCGCCGAAGGCGCTGCTTATGCAGTGATCGATAACCCGGAATATGAAAAAGGCGAACAATATTTATTGGTTGCGGATGTACTCAGTTCTTTACAGGATCTTGCCCGCCATCACCGCAGGAAGCTGACCATCCCTGTCGTGGGGCTTACGGGTACTAATGGAAAAACCACTACAAAGGAACTAATCAACGCGGTGCTTTCGCAGAAATTTAATACGCTGGCTACGCAGGGGAATTTGAACAATCATATCGGTGTGCCGCTTACCATGCTTTCCATAAAACCGGAGCATGAAATGGCGGTGATAGAGATGGGGGCTAATCATCAGAAGGAAATTGAGCTGCTTTGCAGTATTTCGCAGCCAAGTCATGGTATGATCACTAATATCGGCAAAGCACACCTCGAAGGTTTTGGCGGCGTTGAAGGGATCAAAAAAGGTAAAGGTGAGCTGTACGATTTTTTGGCGGGGAAATCGGAAAGCCCGGAAGTTGGAAAGTCCGGAAGTCAGAAAGAAGGTGTGGCTTTTGTAAATGGCGACGACCCGGTGCTGATGAAAATGCAGCAGGACCGCGATTTAAAAAATGTAGTATTGTATGGCACTTCAAACAAAGCTAATTCCATCACAGGTAGCCTTACCGAAAACTCGCCCTATCTTTCTATCGAATGGATAAATAATACATCCGGTGAAAAGCATATTGTAAAAACCAATCTTACCGGCGCTTATAACCTGGATAATATACTCGCGGCGGTTTGCATCGGCAATTATTTTAAGCTGACGGCTGATGAGATCAATGCAGGCGTTGCCGGTTACCAGCCGCAGAATAACCGCTCGCAGATCAAACAAACCGAAAGCAATACGCTCATTTGCGATTATTATAACGCCAACCCCAGCAGCATGGCGGTGGCTATAGAAAACATCAACAAGCTCAAGGCCGACAGGAAAGTGCTGATATTGGGCGATATGTTCGAGCTGGGCGATGAATCAGCCGCCGAGCACGAAGGCATCATCAAAAAAGCCCTGGATGCGGATGTGGACGAGCGGATATTTGTGGGAAACGCATTTCATGCTTTAAGACCGGAAGTCGGGAAGTCGGAAAGTCCGAAAGGTGGAAAGGTGACATTTTATCTTACCGTTGAAGAAGTTATTGAAGCGTTGAAATCTCATCCAATAAAAAATTCAACCATATTGATAAAAGGCTCACGCGGGATGGCTTTGGAGCGGTTGGTGGGCTTATTCTAAATATTTATGGCTTTACTTAAATCATTTGCCTTATTTATCCTTGCCGGGCTATGCGAAATTGGCGGCGGCTACCTGATATGGCTTTGGCTTAAGGATGACCGCCCCTGGTGGTATGGCGTTTTTGGCGGCGTAGTCCTCATTTTATATGGCGTAGTTGCTACATGGCAAACTGCTAATTTCGGCAGGGTTTACGCAGCGTATGGCGGCATATTTATCGTAATGGCGCTGTTATGGGCATGGAAAGTAGACGGTTTTAAACCAGACAAATACGATGTCATCGGTGCAGTAATAGCGCTGATCGGCGCCTGCATCATCGTTTACTTTCCCCGTAAGTAACGCTGGTTACCTCACTCCTTCCCAATCATCCGTTTTAAATGGCGAAGCCGGTAATCCCACACCATTATACAAGTTACAAGCCGGGAAATTTGCCCATGCATACCTTACCGCTACAGGATTTGCAACATCCGTGCTTGTAACGATAACCTTATTGCCCAAGATCGTTGCACTGGCCGGGTGAAATACTTTGTCGGCACCTGCTATTGTGAAACCTTTCAGCGTATCGCTTTTTGCAGCTAATCCGCCGTCGGTGTATTTGAATGATAAGGTTATTTTACCGGCATCTATTTTTTGCGATTGATATAAAGGGCCGGAATATGGTATATTCTCGCCATAAGTTTTTGCCTTTGCAATCAGTGCCAGCCTGCGACCAACCTCCTGCTTATTCTGCGGGTGGATGCGGTTATAATCGCCGATATCTATCGTTACCACCATGCCGGTATTAGGGACAGATAAAGTTTTCAGCTGCGCGTAGCGTAAAGCCGGCCAATCGGCTGCGGGCGGCTGATCTTTAGCGACATAGTTGGCTATTTGCACGTAGTAGAATGGGAAATCACCTTCGCCCCATTTCTGGCGCCAGTCGCTGATCATGAGCGGGAACAGTTGCTCGTACTCATGCGGCCTGTCGGCATTGCTTTCGCCCTGGTACCAGATCACCCCTTTTATAGTGTATTGCTGGATGGGTTTGATCATGGCGTTATAAATGATGGTCGGCTTGTTTGCGCTGGTTGGGTTTACGGGCGGTTGTGGTAAGCTCTTAAGTTCAGTAGCCAACTGATAATTCCATTCTCCTGCAAGGTCGATCTTTGCAGAGGTATCGCCTACAACCGATAAGGTCATCGGGCCTTTATTCAAGCCGCCTAAACCGCCATTATCAAAAACACGGATGGCAATGGTATTATCCCCTGCCTTTACCAATGCTGCCGGGATGGTATAGCTGCGTTTAAAAATAAACAGCTCGGTATGCCCTACTTCCGTCCCGTTAAAAAATGAAACATCGTAATCATCGATGCCGCCGATATCCAGTTTCAACTCCTTACCCTCCCAGCCTGACGGCAGCTTTACCGTTTTGCGGAACCACGCAGTACCGTCATAATCAGGTACGCCGGCCTGCTCCCAATAGGCGGGCACAGTCATCGTTTTCCATTTCGAATCATCAAAGCTGTTTTGCGCCCATAATAATTTGCCGTTTTGCCAGGCCGGGTCTTTCGCATTGATAGCATCGATCCAGGCGCGTACGTTGTCTTTATATTTTTGATCGATCTTTTCCTGTGTCAGGCCATTTTCGGTTTCTTTTACAAATGGCACAAATGCCGGCATGGTTTTCAGCGCATTGCCGCTTGTCCAGGCTTCGGCAACAGTACCGCCCCAGGTGCTATTGATAATACCGATGGGAATATGCTTATCATCATACAAGTTCTTTGCAAAAAAGTAAGCTACTGCCGAGAAATCGCGCACCGTTTTCGGATCACAGATGCTCCATCCCCATTTTACCGGCACATCCGTACGGGGTTGATAACTGGTTTTATTGTCTATCTTCAGCATACGGATCTGGGGGTAGTTCGCCGCATCGGCCAGTTCTTTATCCACGTTGATCACATCACCGTAAGGCCCTGCTACCTGCATTTCCATGTTCGACTGGCCAGAGCATATCCATACTTCGCCGATCAGCACATTATTCAAAGTTGTGATGTCGCCATCGTCAAAAGTGATGCTGTATGGGCCGCCGTACGATGGGGTTGCAACTTTAACCTTCCAGTTTCCGGCAGTATCGGCTACCACCATGTATTTTTTATTGTTCCATGAAGTGGTGATCGTTACTGTCCGGCTTGGCTTGTCGGTACCCCATATGGATGCATTTGTTTTTTGCTGCAGCACCATGTTGTCGGTAAAGCAGGCCGCGGGAATCACCTTAGCATTGGCAACACTTACAAACAATAAAAACCCGGCGATAAAAAGCAGCTTTGCGTATCCTATCGAATAAAACGTTTTAGTTTTCATGGCTACAAACAGGTATAATTGGTCTTCGCCATAAAAATAGCAGATTAAGTGCTAAATAATCAAGAGGTAATACGACTTAATTTTACAAATGTGTGAAAGGGATCTTAGCAGATCGTACGCCAGGAACTGCCACGTTTTTACCTGATGCGTTTAACTTACAGATATATATTTATCCAGTTCACCCTGCAGCAATCCGGCCTCTGCAATGAGTGCCTTATCCGCAATAAAGGAATCGATATCCAATGGCTTGTTAATGAGGCTTTTTTTGAAGACCTCATCAAAGCGGATATTTTTTAAAGAAAAGTGCCATTGTTTCTTCATATAATCACAAACCTGGTAATCTTTTTCGTGCAATAATGAATAATTCAACACCATGTATTTCTCCTCCGGAAGCGACTCCACCAGTTTTAGCAATTCCTGGTTATAAGCTATCCAAACTTTCAGATATTTTTCAGATTTATCAATGTAAAAAGTATTCAAACGTTTGCTACGCCTGAACGTCTTCCATATCAGCCTTGGAAAGTATTTGCGCGCAAGGTATTTCCGCTCGATATCCCTAAAATCGCGCTGCAACAGTGAGCTCACAACCGCATGATAATCGCGTGTAATTACGAGGTATTTCGCATCGGGCAGCAGCTCTTTGTAGGTATCCAAAAAAAGGCAGGTACGCGGGTCTTTCCATCCCCATTGGCTATGCAACCTGTTTTTTACACTGATGACGCTTTTTAGCTTCTCTTTATGATAAATGGAAACGGGGATATGATGCTCATCGATAAGGCCGGTATGAGGCAAATGGTTATCCGTAAGTATTTCTTCGTGTAGCTTGAGAAATTCGAGGTCCTCAAAATGGCCTTCCTGGTTTGAGGGTGCGGCACCCATTAAGGTCTCACCAATTTGCAGCCCGCATCTGTTGAGCCAGTTTGAAATAAGCGATGTACCGGAACGGTGCATCCCTGCGATAATAAGCGTAGAATTTTGCATAGGGGTAATTGAAAAACTCTTGGACCAGTTAAAATTGTAAACGATTTTAAAAATATTTTATTTGTTTTTAACCGCATTTACGGTTCAAAAGTATTTAGTGCGGGATTTAATTTGTGTAAATTATCGTTTACAAAGTCGGAAGGCCTATTTCGGAAAGTAGATTTTCAATGAAGTGCAGCACAGAATTAAACTGAATTCTGCTTCAAATAATATTGTTATGCCTTCAAATCTACACGGTTTATTTTAACACAGAAACGCGGGTATGTAGCATAAAAATTACACTGCATACCCGCGTTGGGTATAGTTAAAAAAGGAATTTGCTTATTTTTTTAAACCTATTTCGCGCAGGCGCTCATCAAGATATTCGCCTGCGGTTATATCGGTGTATGCTTTTGGATGTGCCGCATCAATGCATGACTCGAGGCAGGTAAGATCCATATCCGGTTTTGGGTGCATAAAGAAAGGTACCGAAAAGCGTGAATTTTTCATTTGCTCACGCGGCGGGTTCACTACCCGGTGGGTGGTCGATTTCAGCTTGTTATTGGTTAAACGCTGCAGCATATCGCCTACGTTTACTACCAGATCTTCTCCATGCGCCCTTACCGGGAACCATTTATTTTCGCGGGTAAGTAGTTCCAGGCCATCAGCGCTGGCGCCTATCAGCAGGGTGATGAGGTTGATATCTTCGTGTGCGCCTGCACGTACCGCATCATCAGGTAAAGCATCCGGATCGAGTATCGGGAAGTAATGCAGCGTACGCAGGATGGAATTGCCTTCCTCTATCTTATTATCGAAATAATTCTCAGGCAGGTTGAGATATACGGCTATTGCCCGTAACAAATGTGCACCCGCCTGTTCCAGTTTCTGGTAAACTTCGCGGGTGGTGGTATTGAATTCAGGCAACTCGGATACGACGATGTTATCCGGGTAATCAGCTTTTAATGGTGAATCTTCGGCCACGGTTTGGCCGATCTGCCAAAATTCTTTCAAGTCGGGCACTTTAAACCCTTTGGCTGTTTCTTTATTCTTACCGGTGTAGCCACGCTGGCCGGCCAGCTCGGCAATTTCGTATTGTTGCTTGGTCGCCTCGGGTAATGCAAACAGTTCTTTTACCTGTTCGTACAGTTTATCTATCAGTTGCTTGCTTAAGCCATGATTGGTAATGGTAACAAAGCCGGTTTCGTTAAAGGCCTGGCCAATGGCATCAGAAAATTGCTTGCGTTGTTCGGCAGTGCCGTTTATATAGGTATCCAGGTCGAGGCGAGGAATATTTACTGTACTCATATGATCGTTTACTAATAGGTGTTAAAAATTCAAAGTTAATAAAGCGCTGAATAAAATAAAGCAAACTGAAATCGTTATAAATCCATAACTTTAATAATCTATAACTCATACAACGTGAAATTTACTAATTCGTTTACAAAACTGAAGGTACAAGGCATGGTTCTGAAATGTTTTTGCCTGTTTTTACCGCTATTCGCATTATCTGTTGCAGCACATGCGCAGAAAGAGCAAAAAGACCCGCATAGCATAATTTTTACAGACGGCACTTTTAACGATGTGCTTAAAAAGGCTGCGGCCCAGCATAAGTTTGTTTTTGTGGATGCTTATGCCAGCTGGTGCGGCCCATGTAAATTATTAAAGGCCACAACCTTTCACAATAAAAAAGCGGCCGATTTTTACAATGCTAATTTTGTAAATATCTCTATCGATATGGAAAAGGGCGAAGGCCCGCAGCTTGCACAGGCATGGGGAATAACTGCCTATCCTACTTTGATAGTTTTTGCACCGGATGGCAAACCTTTAGGGGGCACAGTTGGTTATGTAAGCGCTGATGACCTGGTGAAGCTTGGCAAACAGGCAATGAGCCATATGGTTATCAATTAATGATTTTCACGGAAAAGAAAAAAGGCCGTAAAAACTCTCGCAGTTTTTAGCGGCCTACATCTACCTATGAAAACAACCCTTTTTGAGTAAGGGTATTGTTATTAACCCAAAAGCAATGCCAAACTCAAAAAATGCGTTGTAATAGTTAAAAATAACCATGTGGGGCGCGACCAATAAATCAGATTGTAGAATATTCGCCCGTGAATGGGCAATTTTTACACATCGTGTAACATTTTTGTTATTATTTACCCAAAAGCTAAGGAAGGTAATTTTAGGTTAAAAATACGGCATCTTCATGCCCATTCTCAGTTAATACCACATCAACGCGCTCCTTCAAAACAGTAGACAGGGCAATGCCGGCATAATCGGTGGTAATGGGGAAATTTTTGTGGTTACGGTCTACCAGCACTGCTGTGCGAAGTTTCTTTAAACGAACATCTATAAAAACGCCGAAACCATAGGCCAGGGTTTTACCGGTGTTCAGCACATCATCAACCAGTATTACCGCTTTATCTGTGCAATCCGCCACTTCAAAATCGATATTCGCTTTCAGGCTGCTGCTTTGCTTATCTACCTCGATACTGATGAGCCGGCTTTTAAAGGGCGCTATCCCGTCCAGTATTTTTTTCAACCGGGCAGCAATGTGGTTACCGCGCGGTAAGATGCCGGCAATGATGATCTCATCCTCATCGTAGTTATCTTCCAGGATCTGGTAAGCAATGCGGTCGATCTTTTGCTGGATCTGCTGCTGGTTTAATATGAGTAGCTTTTTTGCGGTCATGGCTTAGTAGCTATTACAAGGCTGACGCTGTAAATATAGGAATTAATCTTTTGCGTAAGGGAAATACACAAAATTAGCCCCCTCGAGCACTACCACAAAAACGCACATAAATTTATCAGGACTTTTATAAGAGCTGATAAAACGTTCGCGCAGCTCCTTTTTAATCACGCCGCGCTCTATGAATTCTTCCAGCGTTGAGGCCTGGATGCTCCATTCGCTGTTCAGGTCGTTTTTATCGAGGATCATTTCGCCAAGGCCAACCTCATGCTGATGAGCGATGAATATAGGGTATTGCGACAAGCCTTCTACCATAATTTCGATAGCCACTTCGCGGATAGATTCGTTGAAAAATTTCAGATCGGTCTCCAGGCTCAGCAGCGGACTTTGGGCTTTATCGTTGGGATTTTCGTTTAATAGTTCTTCGGGATCCATATTAATTTTTGTGATTGCACCGATTATCGTTAGTGATTTCACCGATGGCAAAGTTAGTAATTTTCTAAATCGCTGTTTCCGGGGGATAACACATAACGCTGGCTTAAGCTGCCGATAGTTTAGTAAGCTACAAAATGCTACACCTTTACACACAAAAACGCTACGCTTTGGCTACACTTTGCTACACGTGTTAATATTTTAATATGCAGATATACAGTTAGATGCGATTTATTTTAGCTGATCGTTCTGTGTAAATATACCTCTCCAAACGCTACACTAAAACCGCTAAAAAGTGGTAGAAAGTAGTCAATTTACAGGAAATTGTGTCAGCAGATTTTGCTAATCTAAACACCCAACTATTCACCGCGCAGCACCAGCAGCGCCACATTTTCCACGTGCTGTGTATGCGGGAACATGTCAACCGGTTGAATTTTTACCGTGTCGTATTTTTCTTTTAACACCAGCAGGTCGCGGGCCTGGGTGGCGGCGTTGCAGCTTACGTAAACTATTTTGGGCGCTTCAATCTCCATCAGGCGCTGTACCACATCGGGGTGCATACCTGCGCGAAATAGGTTTAAAAAAATAAGCAAATTCCTTTTTTAACTATAC
>JABDAU010000003.1:87537-87601 GCA_013289045.1 Bacteroidota bacterium
AGCAAAAGATCGACCGCATTGCTTACCAGATCCTGGAAGATAACTACGATGAGGATGAGATCAT